>DWXH01000032.1 GCA_019119305.1 Candidatus Alistipes merdigallinarum
CTTCGGTGGTTCGAATCCATCTCCGCCCACAGAGTAGTGTAAAAGAGCAAACGATGCGGAAGTAGCTCAGTTGGTAGAGCATTAGCCTTCCAAGCTAAGGGTCGCGGGTTCGAGTCTCGTCTTCCGCTCAAAATACGGTTAAATACCGACAAAGGATAAACGGAAAACAATTTCCTAAATAGTTTACAGATATGGCAAAAGAAAAATTTGACAGATCCAAACCGCATGTGAACATCGGTACGATCGGACACGTTGACCACGGTAAAACGACTTTGACCGCAGCAATTACTACCGTACTTGCAAAACAAGGTCTTTCAGAACTCCGTTCTTTCGACTCGATCGATAATGCTCCTGAGGAAAAAGAGCGTGGTATCACCATCAACACTGCTCACGTTGAGTACCAGACGGCTAACCGCCACTATGCTCACGTAGACTGCCCGGGTCACGCCGACTATGTGAAAAACATGGTAACAGGTGCCGCTCAGATGGACGGTGCTATCCTCGTAGTTGCCGCAACTGACGGTCCGATGCCTCAGACTAACGAACACGTACTGTTGGCTCGTCAGGTGAACGTGCCGAAAATCGTTGTGTTCTTGAACAAATGCGATATGGTTGACGATCCCGAAATGCTTGACCTGGTTGAGCTCGAGGTTCGTGACTTGTTGAATAAATATGATTTCGATGGCGATAACGCTCCTATTATTCGTGGTTCAGCACTGGGTGCTTTGAACGGTGAAGCAAAATGGGAAGAAAAAGTCATGGAATTGATGGACGCAGTCGATTCTTATATTCCGCTGCCGCAACGTGATAACGAAAAACCGTTCTTGATGCCTGTTGAGGACGTATTCTCGATCACGGGTCGTGGTACGGTGTTGACTGGTCGTATCGAAACGGGTGTTATCAAAGTCGGCGATCCCGTAGAGATTATCGGTTTGGCAGAAAAGTCTCTGACTTCAACCTGTACAGGTGTGGAAATGTTCCGCAAACTGTTGGACGAAGGTGAGGCAGGTGATAACGTAGGTCTGTTGATGCGTGGTATCGACAAGAAAGACGTGAAACGTGGTATGGTTGTGGCTAAACCGGGTTCGATTACCCCGCACACCAAATTCGAAGCTGAGGTTTATATCCTGAAGAAAGAAGAAGGTGGCCGTCACACTCCGTTCCATCACAAATATCGTCCTCAATTCTATCTCCGTACGTTGGACGTTACCGGTGAGGTAGAACTTCCGGAAGGTGTTGAAATGGTAATGCCGGGCGATAACGTAACGATCACCGTTACCTTGATCTATCCGGTAGCCTTGAACGTCGGTCTGCGTTTCGCAATCCGTGAAGGTGGCC
Source organism: Candidatus Alistipes merdigallinarum (assembly GCA_019119305.1). Classification (GTDB taxonomy): domain Bacteria; phylum Bacteroidota; class Bacteroidia; order Bacteroidales; family Rikenellaceae; genus Alistipes_A; species Alistipes_A merdigallinarum. Next base: position 1,339 of record DWXH01000032.1, read on the forward strand.
GTACGGTAGGTGCTGGTCAGATTACCAAGATTATCGAATAATACAATCGATGATAAGAAAGGCGGTGAGTTTTTCACCGCCTTATAAACGAGTGTAGTTCAAGGGTAGAATAGCGGTCTCCAAAACCGTTGATGGGAGTTCGAATCTCTCCACTCGTGCAAGAAAAACGTTACGAAAATGAGATTTATTAATTACGCTAAAAACGCCTACACCGAACTTGTTCAAAAAGTGTCGTGGCCATCATGGAGTCAGTTGTCAAACTCTGCGGTAATTGTTATGATTGCTTCCCTATTAATCGCAGTAGTCGTACTTGTGATGGACATTGCATTCGAGAACCTGATGAAGGCAATATATAACATTCTTTATTAATTCTTATTTAATAGGAGCGATAAAGATGAGCGATAAAGAGCAGAAACAGTGGTACGTCATCCGTGCCATTGGGGGTAAAGAGAAAAAGGTGAAAGAGTACATCGAGACCGAAGTACAGAACTCTCACCTCGAAGATTATATCTCCCAGGTTCTGATCCCGACCGAAAAAGTCTACGTAATTAAAAACGGGAAAAAAATCAGTCGGGAAAAGGTCTCTTATCCGGGTTATGTATTGGTGGAAGCAACTTTGGTGGGCGAAATACCGTTTATGCTTCGCAATACGCCTAACGTTCTGGGCTTCCTGAGCGACACAAAGGCTTCTTCGATGGAGGCTACCCCTCTTCGTCCCCAAGAAGTAAGTCGTATTCTGGGTCGCGTCGACGAACTCAGCGTTAGCGAAGAGGAGAACGAAGTTCCGTTCTTTGTTGGAGAAACCGTTAAAGTTACCGATGGCCCGTTCTCGAGCTTCACCGGAACGATCGAAGCGGTGGACGAAGAGAGAAAGAAACTTACGGTCTCTGTGAAGATATTCGGCCGCAAGACTCCTATGGAGTTGAGCTTCATGCAAGTAGAAAAAGAATAATTAACCAAGGAAAATTATGGCAAAAGAGGTTGCTGCGTTAATTAAACTGCAGATCAAAGGTGGTGCCGCCAATCCCTCGCCTCCAGTAGGTCCAGCTCTCGGATCGAAAGGAGTCAACATAATGGACTTCTGCAAGCAGTTCAATGCGAGGACGCAAGATAAGGCGGGCAAGGTACTTCCTGTCATTATCACCGTTTATGGCGATAAGTCGTTCGACTTTATCATTAAGCAGCCGCCGGTAGCCGTTCAGCTCAAAGAAGCAGCAAAAATCCAATCCGGATCGGCCGAGCCTAACCGTAAAAAGGTGGCAAAGGTGTCTTGGGATCAGATCAAAGAGATTGCACAGGACAAGATGCCGGATATGAACTGCTTCACTCTTGAGTCCGCAATGCGGATGGTGGCCGGTACAGCACGTAGCATGGGTATCGATGTCGTGGGTGAATTTCCTAATTTGTAATTAAAGAATTACTGAAATGAGTAAGCTGACCAAAAATAGAAAATTAGTACTTGCTAAGGTTGAACCGAACAAGGTGTACAAGCTCAGCGAGGCGGCAGCTCTTCTAAAGGAGATTACCTTTACGAAATTTGACGCCTCTGTAGATTTGGACGTTCGTTTGGGTGTTGATCCCCGCAAGTCCAACCAAATGGTGCGTGGCGTTGTGACGCTTCCTCACGGTACGGGTAAATCGGTTCGGGTATTGGTGTTGTGTACGCCCGACAAGGAGACCGAAGCCAAAGAGGCCGGAGCCGATTTCGTTGGTCTGGACGAGTATATCGAAAAGATCAAAGGAGGTTGGACCGATGTGGATGTAATCATAACGACTCCTAATGTGATGGCTAAAGTCGGTGCGCTCGGACGTATTTTGGGTCCGCGCGGCTTGATGCCTAATCCCAAAACCGGTACGGTTACGATGGAAGTGGGCAAGGCGGTCAAAGAGGTGAAAGCCGGTAAAATCGATTTCAAAGTCGATAAATTCGGTATCGTTCACTCTTCGGTCGGAAAAGTCCGTTTCTCTGCTGAACAGATTGTCGATAACGTGAATGAGTTTATGAACATGGTGATCAAACTCAAACCCGCAACGGCAAAAGGTACCTACGTGCAAAGCGTATATCTCTCGACAACGATGAGCCCCGGCTTGCAAATTGATCCCAAGTCGATTGAAACCAAATAATTCGAAAAACGATGAACAGGGAAGAGAAAAAAGTCATTATCAATAGTCTGGCCGAGAAACTCAACGAATACGCTCATTTTTACATTACCGATACTTCTGAGTTGAACGCAGAGCAAACCGCAGCATTGCGGAAAAGTTGCTTTGAACAGGAGGTAAAGCTGGTAGTTGTAAAGAATACGTTGTTTATCAAAGCTCTTGAGCAAGCTGATAAAGTCAAAGAGGAACTGTTGCCCTCGCTGAAAGGTGAAACGGCTATCATGTTCGCACAAGTGGGTAAGAACCCCGCAAAATTGATCAAGGAATTCCGTAAGACGAATCCTAAACCGATTCTCAAGGCCGCATGTGTAGAAGATTGTATCTATCTGGGCGATGCAGCAGTCGAAGAGTTGGTTAACATCAAATCGCGCGAAGAGCTTATTGGTGATATCGTCGGGTTGCTGCAGTCACCGGCCAAAAACGTTATTTCGGCACTGCAGGCTTCAGCCGGACAAAAGATTGCAGGGTTGGTTAAAACCCTCGAGTCAAGAGCCGAATAAAAGAGAGGTATCGCACCGAATCGGTATATGTGCTTTCCCCTTATGGAGTCTTGTCTCATAAATATTTAACCGAAACACAAAATTGTCAAACATTTTAAAATTTATATTACGATGGCCGATATTAAAAAATTAGCTGAGGAGTTGGTTAACTTGACAGTTAAGGAAGTAAACGAACTTGCCAATGTTCTGAAAGAAGAATACGGAATTGAGCCCGCTGCTGCTGTTGCTGTTGCCGCTGCTCCTGCTGCCGATGGCGCTGCCGCTGCTGCTGAGAAAACATCTTTCGATGTAATTCTGGCTAACGCAGGACAAGCTAAACTGCAGGTAGTGAAAGCCGTAAAAGATATTACCGGTCTGGGTCTGAAAGAGGCCAAAGATTTGGTAGACGGCGCTCCCAAAGCAATCAAAGAGGGTGTATCCAAAGAAGAAGCAGAACAGATCAAATCGCAGCTTGAAGAGGCTGGTGCAGAAGTTGAAGTTAAGTAATAACGCTTATACTCAGTACATATCGGGTGTAGAGTCTATGGGAATAGACTCTATACCTTTTCTCATTTAACATAAGTAAAGCCGTTTTTCGGTTTGAGAAACGTTATTTTGCGATACTTGGGCACCGTTTTCTCCCTTTTTTATTGATAGAGGCATTTTGACAGGACGAGATCTGTCGGAACCAAGGTGAAACGAAAAGTGTCGCTTTTGAAATCTAAAGCAGATTCTGCTTTTCTGATCAGTTCTTATCTTCAATTTTAATTATTGGGTACAATGTCTTCAAAAACAGATAATCAGCGTATAAGCTTTTCTTCCGTAAAAAATAGAATGCACTATCCGGATTTCTTGGAGGTGCAACTCAAATCATTTCAAGACTTTTTCCAGTTGGATACCACAGCCGAAAACCGTAAGAACGAAGGGCTGTACAAGGTGTTCATGGAAAACTTCCCGATAACCGATACACGTAATAATTTCGTACTCGAATTTATCGATTATTACGTTGATCCTCCTCGTTACAGTCAGGAGGAGTGTCTTGAACGCGGTCTGACTTACAGTGTGCCGCTGAAAGCAAAGCTGAAACTGTATTGTACCGATCCGGAACACGAAGATTTCGATACGGTGATTCAGGATGTCTATTTCGGTACGATTCCCTATATGACCGAACGCGGAACGTTCATTATCAACGGAGCGGAACGCGTGATCGTCTCTCAATTACACCGTTCTCCGGGCGTGTTCTTCGGACAAAGCACGCACACCAACGGTACGAAGCTCTATTCGGCCCGTATCATTCCTTTCAAAGGGTCTTGGATCGAGTTCGCTACCGACATCAACAACGTGATGTATGCATACATCGACCGGAAAAAGAAGTTGCCTGTTACCACCCTGTTGCGTGCCATCGGTTTTGAAAGCGACAGGCAAATTTTAGAGATATTCAACCTCGCGGAAGACGTTAAGGTGACGAAAGCCAATCTGAAAAAGATGGTGGGGAAACGTCTGGCCGCCCGTGTATTGAAAACATGGGTAGAGGATTTTGTGGACGAGGACACGGGAGAAGTTGTGTCGATCGAACGGAATGAGATTATTATCGATCGCGAAACTGTCCTCGAAGAGAGCCACATCGACGATATACTTGAATCGGGTGCCAAAAGCATTCTGATTCACAAAGAAGTTCAGAACGAAACCGACTTTTCGATCGTTTACAATACGTTGCAGAAGGACCCGTGTAACTCTGAAAAGGAGGCGGTTGTGTATATCTATCGTCAGTTGCGTAACTCGGAACCACCTGATGAAGCTACTGCACGTGATGTTATTGAAAAGCTGTTCTTCTCCGACAAACGTTACGATTTGGGCGACGTCGGTCGTTTCCGGATCAATAAAAAACTCGGTTTGGATACCTCACCCGATGTGCGGATCCTGACCCGCGAAGATATAATAGCCATTATTAAATATCTGATCTCGCTGATCAATTCCCAGACGGATGTCGATGATATCGACCACTTGTCGAACCGTCGGGTGCGTACCGTCGGCGAACAGTTGGCCAATCAGTTCAGTGTCGGTTTTGTACGTATGGCCCGGACGATCCGGGAACGTATGAATGTCCGTGACAACGAAGTCTTTACTCCGATCGATTTGATCAACGCCAAGACACTCTCGTCTGTGATCAACTCTTTCTTTGGGACCAACCAGCTGTCGCAGTTCATGGATCAGACCAACCCGTTGGCAGAGATGACGCACAAACGTCGTCTGTCGGCATTGGGACCTGGAGGTTTGTCGCGTGAGCGTGCCGGTTTCGAGGTGCGTGACGTGCACTATACCCACTACGGACGGTTGTGCCCGATCGAGACGCCGGAAGGACCGAACATCGGTCTGATTTCATCGCTTTGTGTCTATGCGAAGATCAGCGACATGGGCTTTATCGAGACACCTTATCGTAAAGTGGTGGATGGTAAAGTGGATTTGACCGATGCTGGAATCCGCTATTTCAGCGCAGAAGAGGAGGAGGGTTTGACGATTGCTCAGGCCAATGCTCCGCTGAACGATGCCGGCGAGTTCCTGGTGCCGGATAAGATCAAGGCTCGGGATAACGGCGATTTCCCTGTGGTTGCTGCCCAGGAGGTCGATTTGATGGATGTGGCCCCGAACCAGATCTCGTCGATCGCCGCAAGTTTGATTCCGTTCCTCGAACACGACGATGCGAACCGTGCCTTGATGGGATCGAACATGATGCGTCAGGCTGTGCCGTTGGTGACTCCGGAGGCACCTATCGTGGGAACGGGCCTGGAAAAAGATATGATAGCGGACAGCCGTATACAGATCGTTGCCGAAGGTAAAGGTGAAGTCGTATTCTCGGATGCGACACAGATCCAGATCAAATACGAACGTACGGAGGATGAGAAGATTGTCAGCTTCGATCCCGAAGTGACGACCTATCATTTGCCCCGTTACAGGAAGACGAACCAGAGTACGTCGATAACCCTTAAACCGCTGGTTCGCAAAGGCGACAAGGTTGAAAAAGGTCAGATCTTGACGGAAGGATACTCGACACAGGCTGGCGAGTTGGCTTTGGGACGTAACCTTAAGGTGGCGTTCATGCCATGGAAGGGGTATAACTTCGAGGATGCAATCGTGATCTCGGAACGTGTAATCCGCGAGGATATTTTCACTTCTGTACATGTCGACGAATACATTATGGAGGTTCGCGATACCAAACGCGGTGTCGAGGAGTTGACTTCGGATATTCCGAATGTCAGTGAAGATGCAACCAAAGATCTGGACGAAAACGGTATCATCCGTATCGGTGCGAATGTGGCACCGGGCGACATTCTGATCGGTAAGATTACTCCGAAAGGGGAGAGCGATCCTTCGCCCGAAGAGAAACTGTTGCGTGCTATCTTCGGTGATAAGGCCGGAGATGTCAAAGATGCTTCACTGAAAGCTCAACCTTCGTTGTATGGTGTTGTAATCGATAAAAAACTCTTCAGCCGGGCCAATAAGGATGGCAAGAGGAGTAAATCGGCCGAAAAACTCCAGCTCGAAAAGATGGAGGCTGAATTTGCGGTGCAGGCAGAAGCGTTGAAACAAAAGTTGATCGAAAAACTGTGGACACTGGTTAAAGATAAGACGGTCAACCAAGTGAGCGACTATTTCGGAACGGAACTTATTCCGCAAGGGTCGAAGTTCTCGCAGAAGATGCTCGGTGAGTTGGATTACCTGAACATCGGAACCGACAAGTGGACCGGAGATGCCCATTTGGATATGTTGATCGAACAGACGATCAATAACTATACGATCAAGTACAAAGAGTTGGATGCCGTTCTGAAACGGGAGAAATATAATTTGACCAACGGAGATGAACTGCCGACCGGAATTATTCAGCTGGCAAAGGTTTATATTGCGAAAAAACGGAAATTGCGCGTAGGAGATAAGATGGCCGGTCGTCATGGAAATAAAGGTATCGTAGCGAAGATCGTGCGCGATGAGGATATGCCGTTCCTCGAAGACGGTTCGATTGTCGATATCGTGCTGAACCCGCTGGGCGTGCCTTCACGTATGAACCTGGGACAGATTTACGAAACGGTACTCGGTTGGGCCGGACGTGAGTTGGGGCTGAAATTTGCGACACCTATTTTCGATGGGGCTTCGCTTGATCAGATCAACGAATATACGGCGAAAGCAGGTGTACCACGCAGCGGGCGGACCTATCTGCACGATGGCGGTACGGGCGAACGCTTCGACCAGCCGGCAACGGTGGGTGTGATCTATATGCTGAAACTGGGTCACATGGTAGACGATAAGATGCATGCCCGTTCGATCGGTCCGTACTCGTTGATTACGCAGCAGCCTTTGGGTGGTAAAGCTCAGTTCGGAGGTCAGCGTTTCGGAGAGATGGAGGTATGGGCACTCGAGGCATTCGGTGCTGCCAACATCCTGCAGGAGATTCTTACGATCAAATCGGATGATGTAATGGGTCGTGCGAAGGCTTACGAAGCGATCGTGAAGGGTGATAACATGCCGCAACCCGGTATTCCCGAGTCGTTGAACGTGTTGTTGCACGAGTTGCGGGGTCTGGCAATCAGTGTGAAACTCGATTGATGATATTTCGCCGAGGGGGCAAGAATAATCAACCCCGTTTTGTAAGCGAAAATATCGAGCCGGACTCGATGGTTTTACCGAGATGGAGAATAAATAAAAGTTAAAGAATATGTCATTCAAAAAAGATAATAAGAATCAAGCCGGATTTTCCAGAATATCCATCGGATTGGCTTCTCCGGAGGAGATTCGCAACAACTCGAGCGGTGAAGTGCTCAAACCCGAAACGATCAACTACCGGACCTACAAACCCGAACGTGACGGTCTGTTTTGCGAACGGATCTTCGGACCGGTGAAGGATTATGAATGTCATTGCGGTAAGTATAAACGAATCCGTTATAAAGGAATCGTTTGCGACCGATGCGGTGTCGAGGTTACCGAAAAGAAGGTACGCCGTGAACGGATGGGGCATATCTCGTTGGTGGTTCCTGTCGCTCATATCTGGTATTTCCGTTCCTTACCGTCGAAGATCGGTTATCTGTTGGGTATCCCGACGAAAAAGTTGGAGGCGATTATCTATTATGAAAGATATGTTGTCATTCAGCCGGGTGCAGCAGCTGCAAGTGGAGTGGCGGAACTCGACCTGCTTGCCGAAAAAGAGTATCTGGATATTCTGAATGCGCTACCGAAAGGTAACCAGCAGTTGGACAACAGCGATCCCGAAAAATTCATTGCCCAAATGGGGGCCGAAGCGATCCTCACGTTGTTGCAACGAGTAGATTTGGATGAGCTTTCCTATTCGCTGCGTCACAAGGCAAGCACGGAGACCTCGCAACAACGGAAAACCGAGGCGCTGAAACGGCTTCATGTCGTGGAGGCTTTCCGTGAATCCCGTGAGGTCAATAAACCCGAATGGATGATCCTGAAGGAGATTCCCGTGATCCCGCCCGAACTGCGTCCGTTGGTTCCTCTGGATGGAGGACGTTTTGCAACATCCGACCTGAACGATCTTTACCGTCGTGTGATCATCCGGAACAACCGGTTGAAACGATTGATTGAGATCAAGGCACCGGAGGTGATCCTGCGCAATGAAAAACGTATGTTGCAGGAGGCCGTCGACTCGCTGTTCGACAACTCGAGAAAGAGCAATGCGGTCAAGACCGAGTCGAACCGTCCGCTGAAGTCGCTCTCCGATAGTTTGAAAGGGAAACAAGGTCGCTTCCGTCAGAATTTGCTCGGTAAACGTGTCGACTATTCGGCCCGTTCCGTGATCGTCGTAGGTCCCGAGTTGAAGATGCACGAGATGGGTATTCCGAAGGATATGGCGGCCGAATTATATAAACCGTTCGTGATCCGGAAATTGATCGAACGGGGTATCGTCAAGACTGTTAAATCGGCTAAGAAGATCATCGATCGGAAAGATCCGGTGATTTGGGATATCCTCGAAAACGTGATCAAGGGTCACCCGGTATTGATGAACCGTGCCCCGACCCTGCACCGTTTGGGTATCCAGGCCTTCCAGCCTAAATTGATCGAGGGTAAGGCTTTGCAGCTGCACCCGCTGGCTTGTACGGCATTCAACGCCGACTTTGATGGTGACCAGATGGCCGTGCACTTGCCGCTGGGGAATGCCGCAATCCTGGAGGCTCAGATTCTGATGTTGGGTTCTCACAACATTTTGAACCCGGCCAACGGTGCGCCGATTACCGTCCCCTCGCAGGATATGGTGCTCGGATTGTACTACATTACAAAAGAGCGTGCCGGATCATTGGGTGAAGGGCTCTGTTTCTATGGTCCGGAAGAGGTGATCATCGCTTACAACGAGAAACGGGCCGATCTGCACGCTAAAGTAAAAGTGATGGTCGATACGGTGGACGAGGCCGGGAACAAGGAGCGTAAGCTGATCGATACGACTGTCGGTCGGGTGATCTTCAACCAGGTCGTTCCGCCCGAAGTGGGATATATCAACGAAGTGTTGACCAAGAGGTCTTTGCGTGACATCATCGGTATGGTGATGAAAAAGGCCGGAGCCGATCGTACGGCAGCCTTCTTGGACGATATCAAGAGCATGGGATATCAGATGGCATTCAAGGGCGGATTATCCTTCAATTTGGATGCAGTGATCATTCCGGAAGAAAAGGGCGCTTTGGTACAGGAAGGGTACGACCGCGTTGAAGAGGTGATGGAGAGCTACAATATGGGTCTGATCACCAATAATGAACGATACAATCAGATCATCGATATCTGGACGAACATCAATATGAAGCTGACCAAAACGGTGCTCGATCATCTGACCAAAGATATGCAGGGTTTCAATCCGGTATATATGATGTTGGATTCCGGGGCCCGTGGTTCTAAGGAGCAGATCCGTCAGCTCTCCGGAATGCGTGGATTGATGGCGAAACCGCAAAAGTCAGGAGCCGAAGGCGGACAGGTCATTGAGAACCCGATTCTTTCGAACTTCAAGGAGGGGCTTTCGGTGTTGGAGTACTTCGTCTCGACGCACGGTGCCCGTAAAGGTTTGGCCGATACTGCATTGAAGACAGCCGATGCCGGTTATCTGACCCGTCGTTTGGTTGATGTCGCTCAAGATGTGATTATCTGTGAGGAAGACTGTGGAACACTCCGCGGTTTGACGGCGACGGCGATCAAAAGAAACGAGGATGTGGTGCAGACGTTGTATGAGCGTATCCTAGGACGTACGACGGTGCACGATGTTTACGATCCGCATACGGGAGAGCTGATCGTGGCTGCCGGAGAGGAAATAACCGAATCGATAGCAGAGGCGATCGACGCTGCACATATCGAATCGGTGGAAATCCGTTCGGTACTCACCTGTGAATCCCGTCATGGTGTCTGTGCGAAATGTTATGGACGTAACTTGGCGACCGGACGTATGGTCCAGAAGGGCGAAGTTGTCGGTGTGATTGCCGCACAGTCGATCGGTGAGCCGGGTACTCAGTTGACCCTGCGTACGTTCCACGTCGGTGGTGTGGCTGGCGGTGTCGCTACGGATAACAGTGTAGTTTCCCGTTATGAGGGCCGTCTCGAAATCGACGATCTCCGCGTGATCAAAAGCGAAGCGAATGGCAAAGAGGTACAGACCGTTATCAGCCGGTTGTCGGAGTTACGTATCGTGGATGTCAATACCGATATTGTACTCTATACTCACAACCTGCCTTATGGCTCAACACTATATTTCAACGATGGAGACCTGGTGAAGAAGGGCGATCTGGTTTGCGAATGGGATCCGTACAATGCGGTGATTATCTCCGAATACGATGGTAAGGTGGCATTCGAGAATGTGATCGAAGGGGTTACTTACCGGGATGAATTCGACGAACAGACCGGTTTCCGCGAAAAGGTGATTACCGAGTCGCGTGACAAGACAAAGAACCCTGTTATCAAGATTTTGGACAGTAACGGGGAGGAACAGAAACAGTATAACTTGCCGGTAGGTGCCCATATTGTTGTAAAAGAGGAGGAGGCGATCAAAGCCGGTGAGATTTTGATCAAGATTCCGAGAGCCGTAGGAAAAGCGGGCGATATCACGGGAGGTCTTCCTCGTGTTACTGAGTTGTTCGAGGCGCGTAACCCGTCGAATCCGGCTGTCGTTTCGGAGATCGATGGCGAGGTTTCGTTCGGGAAGATCAAACGTGGTAACCGAGAAATTGTGATTACCTCGAAATCGGGCGATACGAAACGTTATTTGGTTCCGCTGTCGCGTCAGATATTGGTACAGGAGAATGACTATGTACGGGCCGGTATGCCTTTGTCTGACGGAGCTGTAACTCCGAGCGATATTTTGGCCATTCAAGGTCCGACCAAAGTTCAGGAATATATTGTCAATGAGGTTCAGGAGGTGTACCGGATGCAGGGTGTGAAGATCAACGACAAACATTTTGAGGTTATCGTGCGCCAGATGATGAACAAGGTGAAGATCGAAGATCCGGGCGATACGCGCTTTATGGAGGAACAGATCGTCGACAAATGGGAGTTCATGAATGTCAACGATGAATTGTATGACAAGGTGGTGGTAACCGATGCAGGCGATTCGGAAGTGATGCGGCCCGGTATGATTATTACCTTGCGTAAATTGCGTGACGAGAATTCCATATTGAAGCGGAAAGATTTGAAACTCGTTCAGGTTCGCGATGTCGTTCCTGCAACCTCGAATCAGGTACTTCAGGGTATCACTCGGGCTGCCTTGCAAACGAGCAGTTTCATGTCGGCCGCTTCATTCCAGGAAACGACTAAGGTATTGAACGAAGCTGCTATTCTTGGCAAAGTCGATCCGTTGGAAAACCTGAAGGAGAATGTGATCTGTGGCCATCTGATTCCAGCCGGTACCGGACAGCGTGAGTTCAATTCGATACTGGTCGGAGCGAAAGATGAATACGACAGTATGGTTTCAGGGAAGTAGTCGAGTCAGTAAGATAAGATAGAAAGAGAGCGCCGGATGTGTGTCGTCCGGCGCTCTCTTTTGTGAAAAGCGTATATATGAACTATTTTGTCGTTCGAATCGATACTTTTTTGACGGTCAGTTCTGGAATCGTGGATGAAAAAGAGAAGCTCCCCTCTGTTAGATCGTAGATGCGCATGGTGAAACAATAGGCATCGTTGATAAAGCACTCGGCGATCGATCCGTCAAGAAAAATTTGAACCTGCAACGGTTTCTGGGGATCGAAATCGCAGGTCCGGTTGAAGCTTTTGTATTTACTTTCGATGCTGATCTCTCGGGTCTTGAAATCGATCGTCAGATGATAACTTTCGCTGCGATCTGGCGACTCCCGGAATTTGATCGTTGCTACTGGTTGTGTCCCGTTCGGATTCATAGTGGCTGTAAGCATGCAGGTCTTCGGAGCAGGTATCGGAGTGTCCAGATTTACGTTTTTTTTCTGAAATGTCGTTTCGGAAAAGAGTTGCAATACCTCTTTAACCGGACGTTGGCATAATTGTCCTGTGCTGTCGGCATACAATTCGCGCGGCATGCTGAGGTCGCCACCCCATTCATAGGTGCCGTTGTCGGTCGAATCCTTGTAATCGCCGATCCAACCGATCAGAATGCGGCGTTTCCCGTCGTACATGGTTTTAGCGACACGAAGATCGCCACAGTCGTATGGACGTATCTCCGGATTGGTCGTCCCTGTTGTATGGACCTGCATATAATGGTAGTCGGCACAGTTTACGTTCCAAAAATCATTTAATGCGAATACATCCGGGCAATCGCCCGAAACGGAGTTCGGATAGATGATTAGCGGAGTGTGGGGCGTCCAGTGTGTCAGGTCGGAAGAGGTGTAGAGCCCGACGTTCGGTGATGAGCCGTCTGTCGATACTGAATGCAGAGCAAGCCACCATACGTTTTCTTCGGGATTCCACACTACATGCGGGTCACGAAATGCTTGATGATGATAGATCTGTTTGTCATCGATCGCTCCGTTTATGGTTTTGTTCCAATAGATCTTCCCATCGGCATAGAAGGTGTACTCAGGATGTTTTGTCCAATGGATCAGATCGGTACTTCTCGCCTGCATGACCTTTTGGTCTCCGAGCGGGTCGTTGATGTTTTTTCCGGTATAAAAAAGGTAGAAAGTACTGTCGTGTTCGACAATACTCCCGGTCCAGATACTTTCCCAGTCAGGCCCTTTAGGGTCGGTCCCTTTTATTAATGCATTAGGCAAATCTTGCCAGTGTAAGAGGTCTTTGCTGACGATGTGGCCCCAGTCGGGCCCCTTTAAGTAGAAAAGATGATAGTCTCCGTTCCAGAAAAAAGGGATTACATCTCCGGCTTTCATCCCTTCCGGACGAAAATGCAGTGTGGCATTTTCGGATGTCGTTAGATTTTGTTGTTTCGGGTCGACGCGTTGAGAGCACGATACAATTATTCCGCACACGAGAAGTGCGATTACGGAAATTATTCGATTATTGAAATGGAAACGTACCATAATAGAGTGTATTTTTATCCAAAGTTATTATTATTTCAGTAGCTGTAATATTTTTGCATAAAATAAAACTCGAAAATATGGACCGTAAACAAGTGGTTTTCGATTATTTGGACCAACGGGGTCTGGACTATGAATATTACGAACATCCTGAGGCTCCGACGATCGAGGTGGCCAAACAGTATTGGCGTAACGACGGTTCGAAACATTGCAAAAATCTGTTTTTCCGGAACCATAAAGGGAACCGGCACTATTTGGTTGTTTTCGATTGTGAACAGAATCTGGCAATTCATGATTTGGAGCACCGGTTACACCAGGGAAAACTTTCATTCGCTTCAGAACAACGGATGGAGCGGTATTTGGGATTGAAACCAGGCTCTGTATCTCCTTTCGGCCTGATCAATGATAAGGAAAATCATGTGCATCTTTTTGTAGATGATAAACTTAGAGAACAAGCCTCTTTGAGTTTCCATCCGAACGATAATACGGGGACCGTGGTTATTTCGATGCAGGATTTTTTAGCTTATCTGGATGACGTAGGGAACAGTTACGAATTTATTTCGTTGTATTGACGTCGAGCGACGTAACTCTATTCCGGACTGGTGAGTTCTCCTTTTTTATCGAAATGGAACTTCTCTCGGTTGTGAAGGCCGATTGTATAACCTGATTTTTCCCGTTTTACAGAGGTGATTTTCAAATTCGGCTGGTGGTGCTCGAGGTATCTGGCGATATTTTCAGGAATGATCGATGCAGGGACTCCGGCACTGGTTCCGTGTATTTTTGTCCAAATTCCCTTTTTCCCAAACTCGATCCAACAACCGTTGCTCAGAATCACTTCGTAGCGTTGTTTTGAATCCGGATCGATTTTAATGATCGTTATTCGTAGATCGGGAAAATATGCGGTGATGAAATTCCGTGCTGCAAAAGGAAGTTTTTCCGGATTGGCCGTGATGATTCGGGCTTCGAGTGAAGAAACCGTGCAGAAAAACAGAGCGATACAGTATAGTAAGATTTGTTTCATCGTATTTAGTTTCCGAAAAGGCCACGTAGTTCATAGAAATGCACAAATGCTGTGCCGAAAAATATAACGAAAAAAGAAGAGAGAAGTTACACCGGCTGGTTTAGGCGCTACTTCTCTCTTCTTTTATAGAGTTGTATTTCTGTTTTCTAACTGCCGAAATCAAGCGGCTGCCCGGCATAGAAATCGAGAATTTTTCGACGGAAGATGAACTCGAATTTTGCCTGTACCATTTCGGATTCGGAACGGATCATGCGGTTTTTGGCGTCGTTGTAATCGAAAATGGTCGAACGACCGGCGGTTGTCTTCTCTTCCTGGTAGCGGAAGGCTTCCCGTGCTGCCTCCAGCGATTTTTCGGAAGAGAGAAATTTCTGGTAGGCAGCATCCGCGTTGTAGTAGCTCTGTTCGATCTCCTTGCGTAGGTTCCGTTGTGCTTCAGTGACTGCTAACTCTTGGATTTTGATGCTGTTTTGGGCTGTCCGGATGTTGTTGCGTGTGGCGAACCGATTGAAGATCGGGATACTGACGTTCAGTCCGATGTATTCGCTGCCGTTGTATTTGAGCTGCTTGAAAAATGCGACATTTTGTGCGTGTTCCGCAATGGAGTAGTAGTAGCCGTTGTTGTATCCGAATCCGAGCGTGATTGAAGGATATAACGCCGACTTGGCGGATTTCAAGGCTGAATAGCTGCTCTCCAACCGGAGCTTTTCGGCCTGAATACTCGGACGGTTTCCTACTGCATAGTCATAGATTACGTTCGGTTGTTCCAACCGGCTCATCGAGGCTAAAGTAATGGTGCCCAAGTCGGGTGTTGCGATGTCAAAGCCCTCTTTATCCTCGAGGTTCAGCGCCTGACTCAGGTCCAACAGCGCCAGTTGCAAGGAGTTGCGGGCCTGAGTCAGCGTCAGTTCATCGTTGGCAAGCAGGGCTTTGCTTTCGTAAAGCTCCGAGTCGGGGCTTTTCCCGTTTTTGACCAGCAGTTCGCTTCGGGTAACCTGTTGTCTGCTTAACTCAACCTGATTTTCGGCGACTTTTACCAATTCCTTGTTCAGAAGGACCTGAAGGTAGAGTGACGCGACATTCAGAGCAACGTCTTCTTTGGCCCGGTCCAAATCCTTCAGCGCCGCTTTTAGGTCCAAATCCCGGCCCGCAATGTTGTGCTTGATTGCCATGCCTTGGAAAACAGGGACGCTGGCTGACGCCCCCATCGACGTGGATATCTGCGTGTTGTCGACGATCCGGTCGTCACGTCCTGCACCACGTCCGAACGAAACGTTTTCTCCCAAATTGACGTTCAGATTCGGCAGCCGGCTGTTGCGCGCGGTGTTCAGTCGGATCTCCTGGTTTTCGCTGTTGATTTGGAGTTGCTGGACGGTGATGTTGTGTTCTATGGCATAATCGATACACTGCTTCAGCGTCCATGTCGTTTGAGCATGGATACCTTGCAGTCCGATCAGGGCCGACAACAACAGGATAAATATGTTTTTTCGCTTCATGTTCGAAAGTTTTGTACGATATGAAAAAGGTTTGTGAGGTCTAACGCGGAGCGGTAATCTTTTCTCCCTTGAGGCTTTCGTCACCCGAGAGCCCCTCCTTGATTTCGATATTCACCCCGTCTGACATGCCGAGTGTCACCTCCTTGCGTTCGAAGGTCTGTTCCGTAGCGGTAGAGTCGCTGGTCAGCAGATTGACATAGGTTTTGTCTCCCTCGAATGTTACGGAACTTTCCGGAATGGTAAGTACCCCTTCGCGGCGTTCGATCACGATGTCTGCGTTCGCGCTGTATCCGGCTCGGATGAAGATATCGGCCGGGACTTGTGCGGCGGCTTTGATTTCGAACATGACGACACCGTTCTCTTCTGTCCCTTTCGGGGCGATGTATTCGAGCGTGGCGTCCAGCGAAATGTCTTGAAGGGCTCCGATGGTCAACTTGACAGGCATCTGCTCTTTGAGCCGTCCCACTTCGGTCTCGTCCACTTTCCCGCGGAAAATCATGTCGTTCAGGTCGGCGACTGTAGCGATGGTGGTCCCGTCGTTGAAGGTGTTGGACTGGATAACCGAGTTGCCGACTTTCACCGGGACGTCGAGAATCATACCCGTGATGGTAGAACGGATTTGCGTGTTGCTCAACTCTGCATTGCGGCTAGCGATTCCGTTTTGTACGATCTCCAGATTGTCTTTTGCATTTTGCATCTCTTCTTGGGCCTTCGACAGGGCTGTCTCACTCTGCTCGAACTCCTCTTTGGAGATGACGCCCGAATCGAAGAGTTCTTTGACCCGATCGTAGTCGCGCTGTGTCTGTTCGAGGCTGATTTTGGCTACGTTGACCCGTGATTCGGCGCTGTTGAGCGTAGCCATTTCGGGAATGACCTTCACTTTGGCAATGACCTCTCCCTGTTGAACCAACTCTCCGGCCTCTTTGTAGATTTCGGAGATGATTCCCGAGATTTGCGGCTTGATCAGGACCTCGTCGCGCGGTTCTACTTTCCCTGTCGCTACGGCCCGTTTTTCGAGCGTGTCGATGTGTGGTTTGACAATGGCAAAGACCTCCTTCTCCGGACGGGTCTTGTTCCACAGGAATACGAATGTGCCGATGAGCAGCAGCAGGAAGAGCACACCGAGAGCGATTTTCAAAACTTTTTTCATATCATCGTTTTTAGTAGTTGTTTATTCTTCGCGTATGGCGTCGACCGGTTTGATGCTGAGCGCCCGATTGGCAGGGAGGATTCCGGCCAACAGACTGCCGAGAATCAGGATGCCGGTAGATCCGAGCGCAAGTCCGAATGAAATTTGTGTGTTGATTTGGAGCCCACCTCCCTCAGGAGAAGCCGTCAGCGTCGAAAGCAGGGTCTCGGCAAGGGACAGGATACCGATCGCCAAGGCCAGTCCGAAGATTCCCGATACGAAGGTCAAAACGAAACTTTCGCTCATGATCTGGGAGATGATCGTGCGTGGTTTGGCTCCGAGAGCCCGGCGGATTCCGATCTCCTGTGTCCGTTCGCGGACCGTAACCAACATGATGTTGCTGACTCCGACGATACCTGCCAACAGGGTTCCGGTCCCCACGATCCATGTCAAAATGCTGATGCCGCTGAAAAGTCCGGAGAACTTATTGAATAGGTCGCCTAAATTGAATCCCTGAACGGCCTTGTTGTCGTCCGGAGAGAGAGTATGCCGGGCCTGGAACACTTTTTTTACATTTGCCTCCACCTCTTTGATGTCCCAGTTGTCGTATGCGGCTACCGCCATCCCGTCGAATTTGTTTCCCTTGTTATACATCTTTTGCAGGGTCGAGAAGGGTATCAGCACCGATGTGGAACTCTGGAATTGTACGCCGTTTCGGGGCGGAATGCTGACACCGATAACCGTCAGATACATGTTGTTCATCCGGATGGTTTGCCCTACCGGATTCTCCCGATTCGGGAAAAGCTCTTCCCATACCTGCTCGGTAATCACGCAGACCTTCCGTTGCTGGGTCATGTCGATGTCGTTGATGTATCGGCCGTAACGCAGCGTTTGGGGAGAGATTTCTTGAAATTCGGGCGTGTATCCCATCAGTTGGTAATCCCCCTTTTTATCTTGCCTGCTGAATTTGTAGGTACTGCCCCAGATAATGCCCGCCACACTTTTTACACCTGGGACCAGACTCTTGATTGCAGCCATATCCTCATTTTCCAGTTGCCACCTGCGTCCGGAAGGGAGCCCTTTGTAGGGGAGCGATGTCTGGCCACCCCAATAAAAACAGGAATTTACGGCCATGTCTCCGAAACTTGAAAGCATTAGACGTTTCAGCCCTAATCCGGCTCCCATCATGATGGTCAGCATGAAGATTCCCCAAAAGACGCCGAACGCCGTCATGATGCTGCGTTTGCGGTTCCGGTTGATGGTCTGCCATATCTCTTCCCAACGGTCTAAATCGAACATTTCGTTGTAGCGGGTTTATCGGGTTCGTATTGGTTTTTATTTGTTGTGCCTCATGGCGTCGATCGTTTTGATTTGAGAGGCTCTTCGGGCCGGGACGTATCCTGCGATCATGCCGGCGATAACCAGAACGAGTGTTGCGCTCAGCATGGTCGACAGGTCGAGTGTCGGATTTTTGAACATCTGGAAATCGTCGGGCGAGGCTGCCGCTGCGCGTTCCACGAACAGGTTGACAATCTCCATGATCCCCACTCCGCCGATCATGCCGATGTAGCCGAATGTTCCGGTAATCAGAATCGATTCGAGCAGAACGAGTTTGATCAGTGAGACGGGCTTGGCTCCCATGGCCTTGCGGATGCCGAATTCAAACGTGCGTTCGCGGACAGTAACCAGCATGATGTTGCTGACTCCTACAATACCGGCAATCAGCGTTCCGATTCCGATGATCCATATAAAGATCGTGATGCCCCGAAAAATCAGCATCGTATCTTTATAGTTCTCCATCCTGTCGTTGATCCACATGGCTTGGCGGTCTTCTGGGTTGAAACTGTGGGCGACCCCTAAGCGTGTGCGGATCTTCTCCTTGAATGCATCACTTTGTTCGGTCGTCTCGATTCCTTCGACCGTAAATGCGATGTTGTTTACCTCCCGTTTGTCGCCCATGTAGATCAGGAACATGGTCGAGAGCGGTACGTATACATTCGAAGATTGGAAATATTCGTTGCTTTTGTAGGTGCCCACTACGGTGTATCCCATTTTGTCGATTAACACCGTTTTCCCTACGGGATCTTCGTCTTTGAAAAGTGTCGTCGTGGCGAGCTTGTCCAAAACGACAACTTTTCGGCGCTCTTTGACATCCGTTTCGTTGATAAACCTGCCCGACGTAAGTGTAATTCCGTCGATCGGGGCAAATTCAGAGGTGACGCCATACAGATTGGTCGAATAGTACTCTTTCCCGTAAGCCATTTGCGAATTGCCGTGGTAGGCGAGTGCCGTAATGTCTTTAATCTGATTCGGGAAAGTCGTTTTCAGAATCTCCATGTCCCGCTCGTTGAGTTGGATTCTACGCCCGTTCTGAAACCCTTGATAAGGCATCGATGCATAACCTCCGTAAAGCGTTATTGTGTTGAGTGCTCCGTCGCTGAAATTATCGGTGATACCGTGTTTCAGCCCGTTTCCCGAGCCCAACAGAATGATGAGCATAAAGATGCCCCACGCTACGGAAAAACCGGTCAGGAATGTCCGTAACTTGTTGCGTTTGATCGTTGCAAATATCTCTTGGAATTGCTCCCTCATGATTTCAGATCGGTTATCGAGCCGATGAGCCCGTCTTTGATACGGATGATTCTATCGGTCTGGTCTGCGACCTCTTGGGCGTGGGTGACCAAAATGACGGTCATGCCGGTGTTGTTCACTTCGCGCAGCAGATCCATAACTTCCTGTGAGGTTTTGCTGTCGAGCGCTCCGGTCGGTTCGTCGGCCAGAATGATCTGTGGGTGGGTAATCAACGCCCGGGCGACGGCTACCCGTTGTTTCTGTCCTCCGGAGAGCTCGTTGGGCATGTGTGTGGCCCAGTCGCGCAGTCCGAGCGAATCGAGGTACTCGAGAGCGATTGCATTTCGTTTGCGGCGCGATACGCCTTGATAGTAGAGCGGGAGAGCAACGTTTTCCTGAGCGTTTTTATAGTTGATCAGATTGAACGATTGAAAGATAAATCCGATCATCCGGTTCCTGTATTCAGCAGCCTGTGTCTCCGTCGGATTTTTGATCAGCTGTCCGTTCAGATAATAGGTCCCCGTATCGTAGCTGTCTAATATTCCCAGGATGTTCAATAAGGTGGATTTCCCAGAACCGGAGGCTCCCATGATGGAGACCATTTCACCTCGCCGAATTTCAAGGTCAATGCCTTTTAGTACATGTAAAGGGCTCCCGTTGTTGTAGGTTTTATTGATGCCTTGCAGTTGGATGATCGTGTCCATAGTTTTAGATCGGTAGTTCTATTTATTGCAAAGATATAAATTTTTATTCCTACTATGCAAAATATATTATATGTTTTTTGTAAAGATAACTATTTTCTTTCGTTGCCCTTCGGGATGTTTTTGCATGAGCCGGGTGTTCTTATACCGATTTTTTTTAAGATGATGTTTGAAACGGAATGTGAAATTTTATTTAAAAACGTATTTTTTCCCGTTTTATTGTTATGTGTCAGGAAAGTATGTAAAAGAAGAGCTGTTTTGGAAATTATTGCGTATCTTTATCGGATGAAAACCTATATGCTAACCTAATTTCGTTAACAATGAATAGTCGAAAGAGTTTGTATTTTGGAAGCCTTGCGAGCATTTTATTTTTACTAATTAGTCTTGCTCCCTTATCTTCGGTAGCGCAGTCGATGTCGTTGATCCTGACCAGTGATCAACAGTTGAACGATCTGATGGATCCGGACAAAAAGATCGATGCTTCACTTGGGTTTAACCCATATATAACCAGCCTACGCGAGATCTGTGAAAACGGGAAAAAGCAAGGTTGCAAGGAGTTGATCGTCGCATTCGACGAATTTTTCAGACAATATCGTAAAGATACCGGTTCGGAGCGTACGTTAACCCCCGATATGGAAGAGTATGTGGATAAAATTCGTGTGATCAGCGATTTTGCAAAAAAATACGACATGGGAATCTGTCTGAGTCTGCTTAGCCCGCTGGAGCTGGGGCAGGCCTATAAACGGCAAACCGGTCATGCCGGTCGGTGGTTGGCTTATAAGGTGGGTTTCCGTGACCCTGTAACCGGGAAATTCGATATTCCGATATGGCAACAGCTTGCATGGACCAACAATAAAGGAAAATCCGCTGTCGAGCTGAAAGGGGTCAAGGCGTATGCTTTCAAGGAACTGATTATCGGTGACAGTCCGTTCCGCGCCGTTGACCGGGAGGATATTATTCCGATCGAGCAGATTCAATGTACCTCTTCGGATACGCTCTATGTAGGGGCGGACGGAATGCCTCGTGTGTGGAACCGCTCGGAACCCGAACCGTCTGGAACACCTGTATGTAATTTGCAGATATCGGGAGAGGGGGGGCCAGTAGGATACGACCGGGTGATGGTCCTGCTCGAATATGAAACCAACGAGATGGACTATTTCAATGAAGATGCCCCGAGGTTTCTGCATGAATTGATGGATAAATATCACGAGAAGGGGGTAAATCTTACTTCGCTTTATTCCGATGAGATGCACATCCAGCAGGATTGGAACTATTTCGGACATCATGAAGGGGGCCAGTTTGCGGTACGTTATTTGACTCCGAGTATGAGTGAAGCTTATCAGGAAAAGTTCGGCCGGCCGTTGGAAGACAAGGATATGCTCTACTTTGTTTATGGAGCTCCTTATTATGAACCGTCGGCTAAAGCGGTGGTGAACGTACAGTATGTAATGGGCGAAACTCCGGAGGATATCCATCGGACCTTTTTGTTGCGCGACCGTTATTACCGTTTGTTGAATGACGGGGTGGTCGATCTGTTCCGTGAAGCAAAAGAGTATGCCGAAAATCTGTTCGGACGGGAATTGAGAACGGCAGCACATGCTTCGTGGGCCGAAAGTCCGACGATTGATTTGTGGAATACGGAGAAGTTGCACGACATGGCCTATCAGTATGAGTATACCCCGAATTTTATTTGGGGCAATACGGTGCATCAGGCGGCAGCAGCTTGTTATGACTATTTTAAATGGAGTGAATATTTGCAGCCGACAGGCAACGATTTTGCCGAGTGTGGATGGAATGACCGGAATTATTACGGAGCGGCGATGGCAGCTTCAATCGGAGTGATCAATAAATACCCCAATGCCTATGCAGCAGCGTGGGGAATGCCTGATCCGGTGTATGAGTGGAAAATGGCGATCAACAGTGCATTCGGGGCACAGGCTTCGGCTCCGATCGATCTGATTACGGGGCATGTCCATCGGGATGTGGATGTGCTGGTACTCTATCCGATGAATTTGGTGGCAGCCGAGCCTCGTTTCGGCAGTTGGATGGCTCAGTATGGTTATGCCAATTATCTGACGGCCGATAAACTGCTTGAAATGGGTAAACTGTTGCCCGACGGACGGATTCAGGTCGCCGATAAGACTTACGGAACTTTGGTGGCCATGTTCGAACCGCTGCCCGAGAAGGGGTTGTTGGATATGATGCGTCAATTTGCCGAGAACGGAGGTAAGGTCATTTGGTTCAGTGCTCCTCCATTGGTTGATGCGACAGGTGAACGTTGTGACAAACAGTGGCAGGAATTGTTTGGAGTCGAATATCCGTATGATGTTTATATGGGCGAAATCGCAGCCGGGAAACAGGTGACTTTCTGTGGAAGCTTTGCATCGATTCCTGGGCAGACGATTCTTTCCGACTTTTTGGTAGACCGCATCTATCCGATACGTCATGCCGCCCCCGGTTGTGAGGTCGTTGCCACTGTAGATGGTATGTCCGTAGGCACGATCCGGAAGGTCGAGAAGGGTGCCGTCGGTTATTTCGGGTTCCGTCCACGCGATGATCAATCGGCCAGTCTCGGTTATGAGACCCGGACTCTGTTCGAAATTCTGAACGCCTCGGGAGCTTATCCCGCCTCTGGAAAATTCGAAGGGGTGAACGACAATCCGTCGGTCGTTTCCCGTACAACGGACTATTTTGTAACTTCCTTCCCGAATACGACGACTGTCGTGGTGAAACATTATAGGACACATCGGGAAAATTGGACTGGAGGCTTTTCTCGGAACCAGGAAGAGGATAAGCGAGCGTTGGAGGCCAATCCGCTGCCTTCGGACCGGATTGAGTTGGTCGATGCCAAAATCAACGGTCATACGGTTACTTACGAAGGAAAAATGAACATGGCTTTCCGTACAGACAATGAGGGCCGGTTGATCGGTTTTGTCGGTCGGGATTGTAAAGGAATTGATATCGACAATAAGGTGTATACTTTTGCCGAACAGCCCATTGCGCAGATTGCATTTGCTCCTGAGGCAGAGGGATCGTCAAACTATCGTGTGCAGGTATACGGAGCGGGAGAAGTCGCTTTGCCGATCGCCCAAAGCAAGAAGGTCAAAGTACGTTTGGGAAAGAAAACGGTGCCTTCGCAATATGTCGACGGTGTGTTGCTGTTGAATATCGATTCGTCGCTTTCGGGCCAGTGGTTGACTGTTGAGCAATAAAGTTCGGTGGAAGGTCGTATTTTCGATATACAGCGTTTTTCGACGCATGATGGGCCCGGGATCCGAACAACGGTTTTTTTGAAAGGCTGCCCGTTGCGGTGTGTCTGGTGTCACAATCCGGAGTCGCAGCGGGCAGAAAATGAACTGTTGTTCCATCGGGTAAAGTGTATCGGTTGCGGCTGCTGCGAAGCGGCGTGTCCCCATCATGAGGCACATCGGACGCTTGCTGATTTTCGATTGCGACAACAACGGTGCAGGGGATGTTCGTTGTGTGCGGATGTCTGCGTGGCCGGGGCGATCGAACGGGTAGGCCAAAATATCTCCGTTGAGGAGGTCGTTGAAGAGGTGATGAAGGATGTCTCCTATTTCCGAAATTCGGAAGGCGGAGTGACTCTTTCCGGAGGAGAACCGATGGCACAGCCTGAATTTGCGATTGCTTTGCTCGAAGCTTTTCGGGCAAAGGGAATACATACGGCAATGGAGACCTCCGGACAGGGCCGGACGGAGCAGTTCCGACGGGCCGTGTCGGTGACCGATCTGTTTTTGTGGGATGTCAAGACATTAGATGAAGCGCAATATGCCGAGTACACGGGCGGAGATCTTACGGCGATGCTGGATAATCTTCGATCGGTGTACGAACTTGGAGGAACCGTTTTGTTGCGTTCGATCTTTATTCCGGAGCTTCACGATAATGAGGCGAACGAACGGGCGTTAGCAAAATTGTTGGATGAGCTGAGGGGGGTGCGGATTGAATATATCCCGTATCATCAGTACGGGAAATCGAAATTCGAGAAGTTGGGGCGAACGGATGTAGGACCTGATTTCCGACAGCCAGACCCGAGGGAGGTGGCCGATTTTGCGCGTCGTGTCGAAACGAGAAGAACGAACAAGGAATAAATTGTATTGGAAAAATGAAGAGAAACAGATTGTTGGGGTCGATCTTGTTGGGGTTGACCGTGATTTTGGGGCAGGGATGTAAAGATTCCGTACAGACACCGGAATTGGGCGAGTCGCCTCGGATTGTGAATATCATTAATTTCGTTCGGCAGACGGAGCCGCGACCGGTGAATATTTCGGATGAAGACCTTTATCAAACGACGGCGGCACAGCTCGAGTTGATTAAAAAACACAATTTACGGGGAACGTTTCTGTTGCAGTACGACGCATTGATCAATCCCCGTTATCAGGAACTGATGCGCGAAGCGATTGCAGCAGGATGTGAAGTCGGCGGATGGTGGGAGATCACCCAGCCCCACGTCGAGGCGGCCGGCATGACGTGGCGTGGGGCCTATCCGTGGGATTGGCATGCTAACGTGGGTTTCTCCTCCGGGTATACGACTCAAGAGCGTGAGGTATTGGTCGATACCTATATGAGTAAGTTTAAAGAGATTTTCGGATCGTACCCGACGGCTGTGGGCTCGTGGTTTATCGATGCGCATACGTTGCAATATATGGCGGATCACTATCCGGTGATTGCATCCTGCAACTGCCGCGATCAGGTGGGAACCGACGGTTATACGTTGTGGGGCGGTTATTGGAATCAGGCTTACTATCCGAGTAAATTGAATGCGTACATGCCGGCTCAGACTGAAGAGGGACAGATTAATATCCCGATTTTCCGGATGTTGGGTAGTGATCCGATCAATCAGTACGACAGCCGTATAGGGAGTCCTGTTCAAGGGGTTGAGACGTTAGAACCCGTATATGTGGAAGGAGGAGGAAATCCTGTATGGATCGATTGGTTTTTCGATATGTTGACTTCGGGGCCTTGTCTGGCTTTCCAGTATACGCAGGTTGGACAAGAAAATTCATTTACGTGGCCGGCTATGAAACAGGGTCTGGAGTATCAGATTCCGTTGGTGGATTCGTTGGCGAAAGCGGGAAAGATTAATGTTTTGACGCTTTCAGAAGCCGGGAAATGGTTCAAGGAAAATTATCCGTTGACTCCGGCGACCAGCGTAGTGGCGCTCGAGGATGTTAAACCGGCAGGACGTAAAAGTGTTTGGTTCGACAGCCGGTTCTATCGGGCCAATCTGGTTTGGGAAGACAGTACATTGCGTTTTCGTGATATTCATTTGTTTGACGAACGGTTGGAATCTTCATACGTCAAATACCAGGGAACATCCACGCAATGTTTGTATACGACCTTGCCGGTGGTCGATGGATTTAACTGGAGCTCGGCGACACAGATTGCAGGGTTGCGTTTGGTGAAGCAGGAGGGCGACAGCCTCGAGTCGGTATTTGTCGGTACTCCACAAGTCGAGCAGACGGCACCGGGTGAACTGACGGCTACGACTCCGATTCTCGAAGGAGGAAGCTGTCGGATCGTATTCAATGAGGATTCTATACGGATTTGTTTTGTGGATCTCGCTGCTGAAGCAGAAAAGTATTGTTTTGTGTTGTCGGCTTCTGAAGAGAAGAATGTAGAATTACCGTTTACTACGGTGGATGGAACCTCCGTACGGGCCCGAGTTAAAAAGGTGGATTATCAGATCGATTGTCTTGCAGGAAAAGCAAGTCAGACGGATTTATCATGGAATCGGTTAATAACATTCGTTCCTGATTCGACAGGGTGTTTGGTATTGAGTATGTCACGACGATAACTATTGATAGAGGGAATTGGCAAAAGAGGAGATCCGAATTTCGAGCTCCTCTTTTTTTCATGTGGATTTCGGTTTTTCAGAAAAATTGTTTCCCCCAGATGAACAACAGGGCCCATCCGACAAAACGTGCTCCCTTCCCGATCAACATCAGTAGAGCCGACTTTTTAAAGTCGACTTTGTAAAATCCCAAAGCGATTGCAAATACGTCGCCGATGAACGGTAACCATGTAAACAGGGCCAACCATGGGCCGAATCGGTCGATTTTGTCTTTGTGTTTGATCAGCGTCTCGTGTTTGACCTTCATGTAACGTTCGATCCACTCCCATTTGCCGAGCCATCCCAGACCGTATGAGGTCAACCCCCCGAGCCAGTTGCCGAGTGTTGCGACGATTACGCTCAACCAGATGTTCCCTCCGGCGGCGAGCATGCCTACCAACAGCACGTCGGAACTGAAGGGGACGACGGTCGCTGCGACGAACGATCCGACGAACAGACCGAAATAGCCGAGATTGAGCAACCATTCCATAGTGATGGACAAATCGAATTTTTAGGGATCAAATATATTTTAGAGCAGGAAGGTGCCGTCAACGACTTCATCGATCTTCTTTCGGACGTCGGTCCATCTGCGGTCATCGATCGTGGGGCCCACGACCTCGATAACATGGCCCGAAACGATGGCTCCGATCGTACCGCATTGCTCCATCGATAGCCCGCGACACAGCCCGGCCAAAAAACCGGCGGCGTAGTAGTCTCCGGCTCCGGTCGTGTCCACACGCCGGGCCGATGTGACGATTCCCACGTGTTCGACCTTGCCGCGGTGTTTGATGTAGGCGCCGTGTTTCCCGACTTTTACGACGACCAGCGGGCAATATTTTCCTATCTTGTCCAATGATTCGAGCGGATTCGAATCTCCAGTGAAGACGGTTGCTTCCTGTTCGTTGGCGAAAAGAATATCGACCTGTCCGGCAATCAGTTTGTGTAGAAACTCGAGATTCTCTTCGACGACGTTGTAGCTGGCTAAATCGATAGCAACTTGTAGTCCGCTACTTTTTGCGGTCCGGACGGCTTGGGTAATTAATCGATGGTCTTGGACCAGGTATCCTTCGATGTAGAGGCAGTCGTATCCGGAGAATAGTTCGGGCGTAATTTCTTTGTCCTGCATTTCGAGGGCGGCCCCGAGAAAGGTGCACATGGTTCGCTCACCGTCGGGTGAGATCAACGAAATGCAGCGCCCGGAGGGGGATTTTCCATGTAACAGATGCGTTTCAATACCGCAGTTGGAGAGCGATTGTCCGAAAATGTCTCCCGTTTTATCGCGGCCGACCTTGCCGATGTAGCCGCAGGAGATTCCCATTTGGGAGAGGGCGCGGATCGTGTTTGAAGCCGATCCTCCCGGTGAAAAAGCCATGGGAAGGTCCTTTACCGATGCTTCGAGTTGTTCCAGTTGTTTGCTGTCGACCAGTGACATACTCCCGCGACGAAGCCCGAAACGGGAGAGAGTATCGTCGTTTTTGAGGTTGACCAGCAGGTCGGTCAGTGCATTTCCTATGCCGATAATGCGGTTCATCGAGTCAGAAGTTTTGAGTTGTTGATTCAGTAACGGGGACAAAGGTCTTCTTTTTTCGTCGGATTCACAAATCTTTTTCAGTATGACCTGATCCGGAACCGGATTCCGTTCCCGAATCCGGAGTGTCGGCGGCGAAATAGTGGAGTACGGCGAGGGCCCGTTGATGCCCGATCAGTTCGGTCAGCTCTTTTTCTGAGGCTCGTCGGATTCGGGAGAGCGTATGGAAATGGTGGAGCAGTTTTCCGACAGATCGGGTGCCGAGTGTCGGAATCGACTCCAATTCGCTTTTGATAAAGGCGAGCGAACGTTTCTTGCGGTGGAAGGTGATGCCGAACCGATGGGCCTCGTCGCGAATATGCATCAAGACTTTCAGCGCTTCACCGTTACGGTCCAGGTAATAGGGTGTAGGATCGTGGGGAAAGTAGACCTCTTCGATTCGTTTGGCGAGTCCGACGATCGTGATCTGTTTCTCGATGCCGAGTCGTTGCAGGGTTTCGTAGGCAAAACGGAGTTGTCCCTTGCCGCCGTCCACCACGATCAGTTGCGGCAGTTCTGCGCCCTCGTCCAACAGACGGCGGTAGCGACGTCCGATAACCTCTTCCATCGAGGCGAAATCGTTGGCTCCTACGACCGTCTTGATGTTGAAATGACGGTACTCTTTGCGGGAGGGTTTTGTGTCTCGGAAAACGACACACGAGGCGACGGGGTTGGTCCCTTGCAGGTTGGAGTTGTCGAAACACTCGATGTGTCGCGGGGCGACGTCCATGTGCAGGGCCTTCTGCAAATCGGATAAAATCCGGTTTACATGGCGTTCGGGATCTTTGATTTCGATCTGTTTCAGCTTCTCGAGCCGGTAGAGTCGGCTGTTTCGCTCCGAGAGTTCCAGAAGCCGCAGTTTATCGCCCCGTTGCGGGACGGTGAATTGTGTCCCCTCGAAAAGCTCTTGGGCTTTTGGGTAAAACGGTACGATCACTTCACGTGCGAGCCTTCGTGCGGATAGCTGTTCGGTGATCCGTTCGATCGCATACCTCAGAATATCTGCCGGTTCGTCTTCCAGCCCGGGTTTCAGCTCGACGGTAAAGGTATTTACAACAGCTCCATCGGCGATGTGCATGTAATTGCAGTAGGCTGCATCGTCGTCGATAACCAACGAGAAGACGTCCAGGTTGGTCAATGTGTTGCTGACTACGACCGATTTGCTCTGATAGGCGGTCAATGTATCCATCCTTTTTTTGTAAAGGGCGGCCTCTTCGAATCGTAAATCGGCTGATGCTTCATCCATTTTCGATTTCAGATAATCCATTGTGGTGTGGATCTCCCCGCGCAATAAAGAGGAGACCCGTGCGACATCTTCTCGATACTCCTCTTCATTTTGAAGTCCGATACACGGCGCTTTGCAATTTCCGATGTGGTACTCCAGACAAACCCGGTATTTCCCTTTGTCGATTGCGTCGGCGGCGAGATTCAACGAGCAGGAGCGCAGCGGATAGATGCTGTGTACCGTATCGAGAACCATTTTTTGGATGTAGACCGATGCGTATGGACCGAAATAGGAGGAACCGTCACGGACTCTGCGTCGGGTCGATACGATTCTCGGGAAGGGTTCGTTGCGGATGACGATCCATGGGTAGGTCTTGTCGTCTTTGAGCAGAATATTGTATCGGGGCTGAAGGTTCTTGATCAGGCTGTTTTCAAGCAGGAACGCTTCGTTTTCGGTGGCAACCACCGTGTGGCGCAGATCGGCGATCCGGGAGACCATGATCCGCACCTTGGGGCTCTCGTTGGCTCTCGATGTGAAATAGGAGGAGACGCGGCGTTTGAGGTTTTTGGCCTTGCCGACATAGATCACTTTGCCGTCGGTACCGAGAAATTGATATACGCCCGGAGAATCCGGCAAAAGCGATACCTTCTCTTTCAATCCGGCTATGCGTTGTGATGGGGTCATGGAGATAAAGAGATTAAATTTCTGTTTCAAAAAATAAAAGTATTAAATTTTGTCTTACCTTTATACCAGGAGACAAAAGTTTTTTCGGAACGTATTTTGTCGGTGTAGAGAAATAGGTTAACCGTAATACTTTTTCGATCATGGAATTGATTCGTCAGAATGACCTCTGTTTCGGACGCTCCGGCAGTTGGGCCAGGGCTCGGGCTTCATTGATTATGAAAGTTGCCGCGATAAAACGCGTCAATCGTTTGTATGACGAGACGTTGTCCTACTCCGGTCCCTATCCCGAGGGGCTTTTGCATAACCTCCGTGTCTCTTACGAGACATTTCCGGAAGATTTGGAACATATTCCCCGATCCGGAGCGGCTATTGTCGTAGCGAATCATCCGACAGGAGCGTTGGACGGGATTGTCCTGATCGACTTGTTGTCGAAACTGCGTCCGGACGTCCGGTTTATGGGTAATTTCTTGTTGTCGCGGATCGGACCGTTGAGCCGTTTTTTTATCAGTGTCGATCCGTTTGATTCGACTTCACGGAGCAATATATCCGGATTGCGGGAATCGGTTCGGCATTTGCAACAGGGGGGTATGCTGGTGATTTTCCCGGCCGGAGAGGTGGCCACATGGCAACGGGGATTCAAGGAGGTAAAGGACCGGGAGTGGCCGTTGTCCGTGACGAAATTTATCCGTCGGGCGCAAGTTCCTGTGATTCCGCTTTATATAGATGCTTCAAACAGTGTATGGTTTCGGTTGGCCGGGAAGATCCACCCGTCGTTACGGACCCTGTTGTTGCCGCGTGAGTTGATGAACAAGTCGGGAAACACGGTACCCCTGCGGGTGGCTTCGGCTGTCTTGCCCAAAAAAACGGCCGTGTTGACCGACGAAGCGTACGGCAATTATTTGCGGGCAGGAGTCGAATATCTGAAACCGTCCGGAAGGACACGAAGACGACCAGTTGTTCGTCGTCGGGTCGTCTCGTCTGTCGAGCAGGTTTGTGATGAGGTCCCCACGGAGGAGCTTTGTGCCGAGTTGGATCGTATACGGGAGAGCCGTCGGCTGTTTGCCTATCGGGAGTTTGAAGTCTTTTGTGCCCCGTACGATGAAATCCCTTCGATGATGAGGCATATTGGGGCGATGCGGGAGCGGACTTTCAGGGAGATTGGAGAGGGGACAAAGCGCGAAATCGATACGGACCGTTTCGATCGTTACTATTTCCATCTTTTTGTCTGGGACAGTGAAGCTCGCCGGTTGGTCGGGGCCTACCGTTTGGGAATGGGCGATGAGATTGTACGCCGGTATGGATTGCGAGGCTTTTACACCAATACACTCTTCCGGATGTCGCATCGGCTGGAGCCGATTATGAGTCAGACCATTGAATTGGGCCGGTCGTTTGTCGTGCGCGACTATCAGCGAAAACCTGCCTCGTTGATGTTGCTTTGGCGCGGAATCTTGCATGTCTTGTTGAAAAACGAGCAGTATCGCTATTTGTTGGGTCCGGTAACGATCTCGAGCAGTTTCCATCCGGTTTCGCGGCGAGTAATCGCTGCTTTTGTCGGAAGCTGTTATCTGGATCGCGAAAAATCCCGCTGGATCAGACCCCGTACCGGACTCGATATTCCTGTGCGGATCGACGAGTCACTTATTGCTGAGGTCTCCCAGCTCGATCTGATCAATAAAATAGTATGCGATATCGAGCGGAACCTCAATTCCGTCCCGGTGTTGATCCGCAAGTATTTACAGCTCAACAGCAGCGTGTTGGGCTTTAATACCGATCACGAGTTCAACGGTTCGCTCGATGCGCTGATGTTGCTTGATCTGAAACATGTTCCCGAAGAGACGATCAGGATGCTGGCCAAGGAGCTGGACCATATTGACGTTCTCTCTCGTTTCCGGATGTATAAGGAGTCTTAAAAATCGCTCAGGAACGTATCTGCGTCGATCAGTTCTATGGTGTGCCCGCCCGTTTCGATCTGGTCTGTACGGTCACGTGTGACGATGATTCCCCGTTTTGCCTGGGTCATGTTTAAGGCGAGGATCAGTCCCTCTGTTTTCGATTGCATGCAATCGGGATCGTCGTCATAACAGCTTTGGATGCATCGGGTTACACCTTCACCGTCCGTGGCGACAAAATCGCACCCCCCTTGTTCGTTGGTGTAATGGATGGTGTAACCAAGCCTTTTCAAGTGGTTGAAAACGAGGGTTTCGAATAGCCGGGTTTTGTCGATCTCCTCCCATGTTACGGCCTGTGCCATGGCCGTATCCGTTGCGTATACTTTGCGTGGGTTCACGGTCTGTCGGGCAGGGTTGTCGCTAAGGATCGATACGAAATGGACCAGGCCGGCTTGTTCGGCGCAAGTCATGTGCTCGGCAACGGTACTTACGGCCTTGATCCGGAGCCTGTCCCGGAGTTTGTTGGCGGTTATACACTCTCCCGTGTGGGTCATCAGGTGCAACAGGACCCGCTGAAGCGTGTCGTGATCTCGAATACCTTCGGCGATGATGGCGTCCCGACAAACGATTTCGGCGTAGAGCCGGCGTAGCGAATCGGCGTTGTCCGGACGGAGTATGCCGGGAAACGCTCCACGTGACATGTATTCGGCAACGGTTTGTTCGCTGCCCG
This sequence comes from Candidatus Alistipes merdigallinarum, assembly GCA_019119305.1. Taxonomy (GTDB): domain Bacteria; phylum Bacteroidota; class Bacteroidia; order Bacteroidales; family Rikenellaceae; genus Alistipes_A; species Alistipes_A merdigallinarum. The sequence goes on from DWXH01000032.1 coordinate 33,317, forward strand.
ACTTATGGGTGAATTGCAGATATTCTTGATATGAGAGGGTGTGCAGGCGTTTGAGGATGAAAAAGTCATTGATCCGGCCGCTCTTGTCCGATCCGTTTTGCGGTAGGGTGTATAGTGTTTTTAGCGATACGGTCGAGATGATTTTAATCCCTTGTTCGATTTTCCGGAGACAAAATTCGATCCAGCCCTCCGTGTTGTCTATCCGATTGAACAGCAGCGTCCCTTTCCCCGACTCTTCGATCAGCCGTTCGAGCTTTTGGAAATCGATCGGGTCGAAACCGGCCAGTCGCGGGTCTTCGAAGTCGGTGAACCAGGCTTCCGGGTAGTCGTTGTGGAAAATGCGGGTGAGAAGAGAGGAGGTTCCGCTCCCGCGTACACCGCCGATCAGCAATGCTCGGTCGGTCAGGTAGGGTAAATTCTCTTCGAGGTCACGTGCCTGTCCTGCAGCCTGTTCTGAAAGAGTTTTACATTGTTTCAGAACAATTTGTTCGATCGTGTTTTTGGGAATCATGGCTCGATAAAGGTTTGATATTTACAAAAGTAGTAAAATAAATATTACTAACAAAAATAATTGTTTTTTTATAAAAGATAAAATAACGTAATGGGCGGTTTCAATTTCTGTACTATTTTTGCGGAGTCTTTGATTAAAGGGCTTTTAACATCGGTAAGGATGAATATGAAATGGATTTTTTTTGCGTTTTTTATGCTGTTTTGCGGCTCTGCAGTGGCGCAGTCGGACGATTCGGAACAGGATACGACGCGTACGGCTCGGGTCTCTTATGTGCCTAAGATTGACGGAGCCGTGAAAGTGAAGCTGGAGGTGGATTTGCAAGATGCTGCCTATCGATTCAATGTGCGGAATTCTCGTTTCGGAGTCCGGGGCAACGTCAGCAAGAGCATGTATTATCGGATTCAAGTCGATTTCAATAACGAGGGTAAAATTTCGATCCTTGATTCCTATGTGGGTTATACCATCGGCGGTTTCGACGCCAAGCTCGGACAACAGCAGTATCATTTCAGTACCGATCTGGATCGGGGGCCGACCACCAATATGTTTGCCAACCGATCGTTTTTGGCAAAATATCTGACGAGTTATTACGGAAGCGAGGTTTCGGACGGCAAAATAGTCTCTTATGTAAAAACACTCGGGTCCCGTGATTTGGGGCTCTCCATGTCGTATCGGTTCAAAACCGACGTTCCGTTGAATCTGATTGCAGGCGTTTTTAATGGTTCCGGGACGAATAATCCCGAATGGGGGAAACGTGTGAATTTGATGGGGCGTATCGAACTCGGAGGAGACAAGGGTTTGCAGGGTTCTGTCGCCTATTATCATGGCTATTCACCCCAACATGTGAAAGTCGAAGAGCAAAATGGCACCTTTGTGACGGAAGATTTTGAACAGAAACTGCGTATGGTGGGTGGTGAGTTGCGGTATACGCGAGGAGGCTTGTTACTCGAAGGGGAGTATGCGCGTCGTTATCTTTGTATGGAGGGGGCTACGGCGATGATGGCGACGGCACTTGTTCAAGGGTATTATAGATTTCAGCTTCCTAAATGTCCTACGATCGACTATATTGCTCCGATTGCACGTTGGGACATGGGAAATAATGTCGATTATTTGAATGTGCAGAACAAGTTGCGCGAAACGTTCGAGGCCAATCGGATTACGGTCGGAGTGAATATCGGGTTCGGGACCAAATGGATTCAGTCGGAAATCCGGTTGAATTACGAAAAATACCTGCTTAAAGAGCAACCTTCCGATTTTTGGGGCAACAAACTCCTACACGACAAATTTACTCTTGAGGTCGTCGCGTCGTTTTAGAAGTGTGTCTGCTCTGTCTTGATTTTTTGGTATGGATGGACTCTCTGTTAGTCTATTCGTATCGCAGACCGATGATTTGTGCGCCACCCCAGCGATTGATCGACATTTTTTTTGTGTCGATTTTCTCTTCGTTTTTGAAAATCTCGTAGGTGAGTGAAAAATTCGGATTGTCGACGACGGAATCCGATGCGGGGCCCGTTTGGGGTACGGCATAAACAGAAACAGCGACGGCGGCGGAGGGAATGGAGGTCTCGACCCTGTAAATAGCGTCTTTTTGTATGGGTGTCGCATCTGTATGATCGACCTTGCGCAACGAACCCTGATCGTCGTATGAGGCGATGCTCAAATGAAGATTCATGTGTTCGCAAGCTTCGTCGTTACATTGTACCCGAATCTGAAAAATCGCTTCCTTTTTCATGAGCCGCTGTTTGAAAAATTGGACAAGACAAAATTAGATAAAAAATAGGCTTCTCCGTATCATGGGGCGTCTTTTCTTGTCGTTTGTTCGTGCTCTAATAGTTTGAATGTCATATGTTTGTTTATTTTGTTATAGGTAAAATATATTTTATATAAAAAACAATAAAAAAATACAATGATTGTGGTGATTCAGGTGGAGGCTAAATCGGCCTAAAAACGCGGGAAATCAGTGAAAAAAGATTGCGAAATGTTGCTGATTCGAAAATAATTGGTATCTTTGCAGGCCGTTTTGTATAAATGGAACAGAATTTTTAACCAAAAAAGTAAAGGAAAAAGTAAAGTAAAATGCCAACTATTCAACAGTTAGTACGTAAAGGAAGATTGGCGCCGGTCTTTAAAAGTAAAGCTCCTGCGCTAGATGCATGTCCGCAACGTCGTGGCGTATGTGTTCGTGTCTACACGACCACTCCTAAAAAGCCGAATTCGGCGATGCGAAAAGTTGCCCGTGTGCGGCTGACCAACGGGAAAGAGGTGAATGCCTACATTCCGGGAGAAGGACACAACTTGCAGGAACACTCGATCGTGCTGGTTCGTGGAGGTCGTGTGAAAGACTTGCCGGGCGTACGTTACCACTTGGTGCGCGGCGCAATGGATGCTGCAGGTGTAGACGGTCGGAAACAACGCCGTTCCAAATATGGAGCCAAACGACCCAAAGCCAACGCTAAAAAGTAATCGGACAATTTTTCTAAACACAACAAAACAACAAAGATCTTTAAACAATGAGAAAAGCGAAGCCTAAAAAGCGAATTCTACTTCCAGATCCCAAGTTCGGAGACGTGCTTGTGACCAGGTTCGTCAACAACCTTATGCTGGATGGTAAGAAGAGTATTGCCTACACGATTTTTTATGATGCCATTGAAATCGTAGGTGAGAAGATGAAGGATGCGGACAAGGCTCCTCTGGATATCTGGAAAAAAGCCCTCGAGAACATCACGCCTCAGGTAGAGGTGAAATCTCGTCGTGTGGGCGGTGCAACGTTCCAGGTGCCGACCGAGGTGAGACCTGATCGTAAAGTTTCAATTGCAATGCGGAACCTTATCCTTTACTCTAAAAAACGTGCAGGTCGATCCATGGCAGAGAAAATGGCAGCAGAAATCCAAGCTGCTTACAACGAAGAGGGTGCAGCCTTCAAACGTAAAGAAGAGATGCACAGAATGGCTGAGGCCAACAAAGCGTTTGCACATTTCAGATTTTAATTCGTCGGGAGAGAGTAATTTATGGCAAGGGATTTAACATATACGAGAAATATCGGTATCATGGCTCACATCGATGCCGGTAAAACGACCACTTCCGAACGAATTCTTTTCTACACGGGTAAAACCCATAAAATCGGTGAAGTGCACGAAGGCGCCGCAACGATGGACTGGATGGTACAGGAGCAAGAACGCGGTATCACCATCACCTCGGCTGCCACGACCGCTTTCTGGCACTATAAAGACAAGACTTATCAGATCAACATCATCGATACCCCGGGCCACGTGGACTTCACCGCTGAGGTGGAGCGTTCATTGCGCGTGTTGGACGGTGCGATCGCTACGTTCTGTGCCGTTGGCGGCGTGGAGCCCCAGTCAGAGACCGTATGGCGCCAGGCCGATAAATATCGCGTACCCCGTTTGGGTTATGTGAACAAGATGGACCGTACCGGTGCCGATTTCTTGAACGTTTGCGCTCAAGTCAAAGAGCGTCTCGGTGCAAATGCGCTGCCGATCGTTCTTCCTATCGGTTCTGAGGACAAATTTACCGGATTGGTAGACCTTATATATAATAGGGCCGTTGTCTACGATGATGCCAAGAAGACGGAGCTCGTAAATTATACTTACGAAGAGATTCCGGAGAACATGAAGGCAGAAGCTGCAGAGTGGCGTGCAAAGTTGATCGAAGAGGTTGCTTCGGTCGATGAAGCCTTGATGGAGAAATTCTTCGAAGATCCGGATTCGATCACTCCCGACGAGCTGATCGCTGCGATTCGTAAGGCTACGATCTCGATGACGATCGTTCCGATGCTTTGCGGTTCTTCGTTCAAGAATAAAGGTGTTCAGCTGTTGCTCGATTATGTGATGGCGTTCCTGCCCTCTCCGCTGGATATCGATGCAGTTGTGGGTACTGATCCCAGAACAGGCGAAGAGGTGAGCCGCAAACCGGCTGAAAGTGATCCTTTCTGCGGTTTGGCTTTCAAGATCGCAACCGATCCGTTCGTAGGCCGTCTGGCTTTCGTCCGGGTATATTCGGGTAAGCTCGAAGCCGGTTCGTATGTGCACAACAGCCGTTCCGGGAAAAAAGAGCGTATCAGCCGTATCTATCAGATGCACGCGAACAAACAAAACCCGATGGAGGTTGTCGGGGCTGGTGATATCTGTGCAGCCGTAGGTTTCAAGGATATCCGGACCGGTGATACGTTGTGCGACGAACAACATCCGATCGTACTCGAATCGATGACCTTCCCCGATCCGGTAATCGGTTTGGCTATCGAGCCGAAAACCCAGAAGGATCTCGACAAACTCGGTATCGCTTTGGGTAAATTGGCCGAAGAGGACCCGACCTTTACCGTGAAGACCGACGAGGACAGCGGACAGACCGTGATCAGCGGTATGGGTGAGCTCCACTTGGAGATTATCGTAGACCGTCTGAAACGTGAGTTCGGTGTCGAGATCAATCAGGGCGCTCCTCAGGTGAACTACAAGGAATCTCTGAAATCGACGGTTCAACATCGTGAGGTGTTCAAGAAACAGACCGGTGGCCGTGGTAAATTCGCCGATATTATTTTCGAAATCGGTCCTGCCGATGACGGAAAAGTGGGTCTCGAGTTCGTTGACGTGGTTAAAGGCGGTAACATTCCTAAAGAGTACATGCCTGCAATCCAGAAAGGTTTCGAATCTTCGATGACCAATGGTCCGTTGGCCGGGTTCCCGCTCGACAGCATGAAGGTTACGGTATTGGACGGTTCGTTCCACCCGGTTGACTCGGATGCCCTTTCGTTCGAGATCTGTGCTCGGAACGGTTTCCGTGAGGCTGCCCGCAAAGCATCTCCGGTAATTCTCGAACCGATCATGAAAGTCGAGGTGGTAACTCCCGAAGAGAATATGGGTGATATCATCGGAGACTTGAACAAACGTCGTGGTCAGGTAGCCGGTATGGAGGCTCGTGGTAATGCGCGTGTCGTAGACGCCAAAGTGCCCCTTTCCGAAATGTTCGGCTATGTAACCGTTTTGCGTACCATCTCTTCGGGCCGTGCAACCTCTTCGATGGAGTTCTCGCACTTCGAGGAAGTTCCTGCAAACTTGGCGAAAGAGATTGTGGAAAAAACCAGTGGTAAAAAAGAATAATCAAGATTATGAGCCAAAAAATAAGGATTAAATTGAAATCGTACGATCACAACCTCGTCGACAAATCGTCCGAGAAGATCGTAAAGACGGTAAAAAGCACTGGCGCAGTAGTTAGCGGTCCCGTGCCCCTGCCTACGCAGAAAAAGATCTTTACCGTAAACCGTTCAACTTTCGTCAACAAAAAAGCGCGTGAACAGTTCCAACTCTGCACGTTCAAACGGATTCTCGACATTTACAGCTCGACTCCGAAGACGATCGATGCCCTGATGAAACTCGAACTGCCCAGCGGTGTTGAAGTAGAGATCAAAGTCTGAGCGGAATCGTAAGCAAGGGGCCGAGTGAGGGGTGCAAGTGAGAGAGAAGATAGCGGAGAGATTGTGAAGAGAAGGGAAGAGGTGAAAGACAGCGAGAGAGATGAGAGATTGAGAGAGAGGAGAAAAGAGAGTGGAGAAGACTGAAGAGGATAGAGTTGCCGCTTGCTTATGCATACAAAAAGATTTGAAACATTTTAACAAGGCAAGGCTTGAAAGGCCGGACCTGCTCGCAAAAAGGTCGTCGAGCGCTTTTCAAGTGGACTTGTCTCCAATATTAACTAACAAGACAAAATGTCAGGACTAATTGGAAAAAAAATCGGAATGACTTCCGTGTTCGGTGCCGATGGGAAAAATATCCCATGCACCGTAATTGAGGCTGGTCCCTGTGTGGTTACGCAACTGAAAACTCCCGAGAAAGATGGTTACTCGGCAGTTCAGATTGCCTATGACGATACGACTGAGAAACACACCAGCAACAGCTTGATGGGCCACTTTAAAAAGGCCAACACCACTCCTAAACGGAAACTGGTCGAGTTCACCGACTTCGAAGGTGAACTGAATCTGGGCGACGTGCTCACGGTAGACGTGTTCGAAGAGAACGACTGGGTGGACGTTACGGGAATCTCTAAAGGTAAAGGATTCCAGGGCGTTGTGAAACGTCATGGATTTGCCGGTGTGGGCGGTCAGACTCACGGTCAGCACAACCGCCAACGTAAACCCGGTTCGTTGGGTGCATCTTCCTATCCGTCTCGCGTGTTCAAAGGGAAACGTCTTCCCGGTCGTACAGGCGGCGTTCAGGTAAAGGTGCTCAACCTCCGTATTCTCAAAAAACTCCCCGAAAACAACTTGCTCCTTGTGAAAGGATCGATTCCGGGTGCTAAAGGTTCATATTTAATAATCGAAAATTAATCATGGAAACAGCAATCTATAACATATCGGGTAAAGAGACCGGCAAAAAGGCACTCCTGATGGATGAGATTTTCGGTATTGAACCCAATGATCACGCTATCTATCTCGATGTAAAGCAGTATTTGGCTAACCGTCGTCAGGGAACCCACAAATCGAAACAACGTAACGAGGTTGCCGGTTCGACTCGCAAACTTAAAAGACAGAAAGGTACGGGTGGAGCTCGTTCTGGTAGTATCCTCTCTCCGTTGTTCCCGGGCGGTGGTCGCGTATTCGGTCCGGTTCCGAGAGATTACAGCTTCAAGTTGAACAAGAAGCTCAAACAACTGGCTCGTAAAAGCGCGCTGACCTATAAAGCTAAGGAAGATGCGATTAAGGTAATCGAAGATTTTTCGATGGAGGCTCCCAAAACCAAAGAGTTTATCGCTATTACGAAAAATCTCGACCTCGAAGGGAAAAAGATCCTGTTGATTCTTCCCGAATCCAACAGAAACATTGCTCTTTCTGCTCGCAACCTCCAAAACGTCAAGATCGTTCTTGCATCGAACATCAATACGTACGACGTGATGAACGCAGGAAACATCCTTATGGCTGAAGGGTCTGTGAATGTAATTAATCAAATGTTCGGACTGTAAAAAAACAGAAAAAACAATGGATATTTTAATTAAGCCAATTTTAACCGAAAGAATGGCGGCTCAGGGCGAAAAGTTGAACCGTTACGGTTTTATCGTAGATCCGAGGGCGAACAAACTGCAGATCAAAAATGCAGTTGAAGCGATGTATAACGTGGTCGTCATGGATGTAAATACCCTGAACTACATGGGTAAACTCAAAAGCCGCTATACGAAACACGGTCTTTTGGTAGGACGTTCGAATCACTTCAAAAAGGCGATCGTAACGCTGAAAGACGGAGACAAGATCGATTTTTACAGTAATATCTAAGCGAAATGGCAATAAGAAAGTTTAACCCCATAACTCCGGGTACCCGTCATAAAATGATCGGTACCTTCGACGATATTACTTCGTCTGTACCGGAAAAATCGTTGCTCAGCCCACTCAAAAGTACGGGTGGTCGTAACAACAGCGGTAAAATGACCGTACGTTACATCGGTGGCGGTCATAAAAGAATGTATCGTATTGTCGACTTCAAACGCGACAAAGATAATATGAGTGCAGTGGTTAAGACGATCGAGTACGATCCGAACCGCTCTGCACGTATCGCATTGCTCTGCTATCCCGACGGAGAGAAACGCTACATGCTTGCTCCCAACGGATTGAAAGTGGGTCAGACCGTATCTACGGGTGCCGGCGTGGCTCCCGAAGTCGGTAACACGTTGTTCCTGTCGGAGATTCCGCTGGGAACGGTGATCCACAACATCGAACTCTACCCCGGTCAAGGCGCCGTGATGGCGCGTAGTGCCGGTACCTACGCACAGCTTTTAGCCCGTGAAGGTAAATTCGCTATTATTAAGCTTCCTTCGGGAGAGACCCGTATGGTGCTTGTAACTTGCCGCGCAACGGTCGGCGTGGTTTCGAACCCCGATCACAGCCTCGAATCGCACGGTAAAGCCGGACGAAAGAGATGGTTGGGTCGTCGTCCTCGCAACCGAGGCGTATCTATGAACCCGGTAGATCACCCGATGGGTGGTGGTGAAGGTCGTGCTTCGGGAGGTCATCCTCGTTCGCGCAAAGGTCTTCTGGCCAAAGGTTACAAGACTCGGAATCCTAAGAAGACTACTTCTAAGTTCATCGTATCCAGAAGGAAAAAATAATTTTAAAATAGTAGCATAATGAGCCGTTCATTAAAAAAAGGACCATACATTGAACCCAAACTGGAAGCGAAAGTACTCGCCCAGAATGAGAGTGGCAAGAAGACAGTCATCAAGACATGGTCGCGTGCAAGTATGATCTCGCCCGATTTCGTCGGACATACGATCGCCGTGCACAACGGGAATAAGTTTATTCCTGTGTATGTAACAGAGAACATGGTAGGTCACAAATTGGGTGAATTCGCCCCGACGCGTAACTTCCGTGGTCATTCAGGTAATAAGAAAAAATAGTAGGTAAAAATGGGTGCAAGAAAAAGCATAAGAGCCGAAAAATTGAAGGCAGAAAAGAAGCAGAAGGCTATTGCCGTACTTCGCGACTGTCCGACCTCTCCGCTGAAGATGCGCATCGTTGCCGATCTGATTCGCGGAATGGAGATTAATAAGGCGTTGGGCGTGTTGCGGTACAGCAAAAAAGCCGCTTCGATCAAGTTGGAAAAACTGTTGCGTTCGGCAATCGCCAACTGGGAACAGAAAAACGAAGGGCAACGTTTGGAAGATAACGTACTTTGTGTAAAAGAGATTTTCGTTGACGGAGGCAGAATGCTCAAACGGATTCAGCCGGCTCCTCAGGGTCGTGCACACCGGATCCGTAAACGCTCGAATCACGTGACGATCGTGGTTGATAAAATGGTAGTTAAAGAAGATAAAAAAAGCAAAGCAGATGGGACAGAAAGTTAATCCGATAGCAAACAGGCTGGGGATCATTCGCGGCTGGGATTCCAATTGGTACGGCGGAAAAGATTTTTCCAGCAAACTCGTCGAGGATGCTAAAATTCGTAAATACCTGAACGCCCGTCTGGCTAAAGCAAGCATCTCGAAAGTCATTATCGAGCGGACGCTGAAGCTCGTAACCGTTACGATCTCTACCGCACGGCCGGGTATCATCATCGGTAAAGGCGGTTCGGAAGTCGACAAACTGAAAGGCGAGCTGTGCAAACTGACCGGAAAGGATGTTCAGATCAACATTTTTGAGGTGAAACGTCCGGAGATCGACGCCGTGATCGTAAGCAACAACATTGCACGTCAGCTTGAAGGCCGTATCTCGTATCGTCGTGCCATCAAAACCGCTATTGCATCGACTATGCGGATGGGTGCGGAAGGAATCAAGATCCAGATTTCGGGTCGTGTGGGCGGAGCCGAAATGGCCCGTAGCGAAACCTATAAAGAGGGTCGTATTCCGTTGCATACGTTCCGTGCAGATGTAGACTATGCACTTGCAGAAGCTCTTACGAAAGTAGGTCTGCTGGGTATCAAAGTGTGGATCTGCAACGGCGAGGTGTATGACAAACGCGATCTGTTCCAGGTATCGGGTGTGAATGCACAAGCATCGTCCGGAAATCAGCAGGGCGGTTTCCGTGGAGACAAGCCTCGCGGCGGACGTGATAACAAAAAGAGAAAAAATAATAAATAAGACTTCTTAAAGCGATAATATCATGTTACAGCCAAAAAGAACCAAATTCAGAAGGATGCAGAAAGGCCGCATGAAAGGTAACGCACAACGCGGTGCACAGTTGGCATTCGGCTCCTTCGGCATCAAGGCCATGGAATCTACTTGGATAACCGGTCGCCAGATAGAAGCCGCACGTCAGGCTATTGTGCGCTGCATGAAACGTGAAGGTCAACTCTGGATCAGAATATTCCCCGATAAACCCATTACGAAAAAACCGGCTGAGGTGCGTATGGGTAAAGGTAAAGGTTCTCCCGAAGGATTCGTCGCACCGGTAACCCCGGGCCGTATCCTGTTCGAAGCAGAAGGTGTACCTTTGGAAGTGGCTCAGGAAGCCCTTCGTTTAGGCGCCCAGAAGCTTCCGATTACGACTAAGTTTGTTGTGAGACGCGATTACACTGAAAATTCGATTTAGAGATGAAAGCTGCAGAAATAAGAGAACTTACCGTCGCTGAAATTGAAGAGCGCATCGATGCAGAAAAAAACAACCTGCTGCGCATGAAGCTCAACCATGCAGTTTCTCCGGTAGAGAATCCGACTACGATTAAGAAAACGCGTAGAGATATCGCCCGCATGATGACGATTCTCGCGGAAAAGAAAAACGTAAAAAGTTAATTACCCATGGAAAGAAATCTCAGAAAAGAAAGAATCGGGGTAGTTGTCAGCAATAAGATGGACAAATCCGTAACGGTTGCCATCAAGAGAAAGGAGAAACATCCGATCTATGGTAAGTTCGTCAACAAGACAACGAAATTTGTCGCTCACGACGAAACCAATACGTGCAACCCCGGCGATACCGTGCGGATTGCGGAGACTCGGCCGCTCAGCAAAACGAAGCATTGGAGATTAGTAGAAATAATTGAAAGAGCTAAATAGCCATGATACAACAAGAAAGCAGACTAACGGTAGCCGATAACAGCGGCGCAAAAGAGGTGCTTTGTATCCGTGTGTTGGGCGGAACGGGCAAGCGTTATGCGACGATCGGCGATAAAATTGTAGTGACTGTCAAGAGCGCTTCCCCTTCAGGCGACATGAAGAAGGGTACCGTCTCCAAGGCGGTCGTAGTTAGAACTACCAAGGAGATCAGACGTACCAACGGATCTTATATCCGTTTCGACGACAATGCGGTGGTACTTCTGAATAATCAGGGAGAGATGCGCGGAACTCGTATTTTCGGGCCGGTTGCTCGTGAACTGCGTGATTCATACATGAAGATTATTTCGCTGGCTCCCGAAGTATTGTAATTTTAAAAAGATTTCAAGATGTCAGTAAAATTGCATATCAAGAAAGGGGACATGGTAATTGTCAACGCCGGCGAAAGCAAAGGCCAACAGGGGAAGGTTCTCCGCGTATTGGTCGACAAAGAGCGCGCTATCGTTGAAGGGGTCAATATGGTGAGCAAACACACCAAACCCAATGCCAAGAAACCGCAGGGTGGAATCGAGAAGCAAGAGGCTCCGATCCACATTTCGAATCTGCAGCCGATCGATCCCAAAAGCGGGAAAGCTACGCGTATCGGTCGTAAGTTGAATGCGGATGGAAAATTAGTACGTTACGCTAAAAAGTCCGGGGAGGAGATCAAATAATGAATTACGTACCTACACTGAAGAAAGTATATAAGGAGCAGGTGGTGCCTGCACTTATAAAAGAGTTCGGTTATACCAGCGTAATGCAGGTTCCCGTACTGGAAAAGATCGTGATCAACCAAGGTCTGGGCCAAGCCGTGGCCGATAAGAAAATTATCGAGACGGCCGTGGAAGAGCTGAGTAAGATTACCGGTCAAAAGGCCGTAACGACGAAATCACGGAAAGATATTTCAAACTTTAAGCTCCGTAAAGGAATGACGATCGGTGCTCGTGTGACGTTGCGTCACAACAAAATGTACGAGTTCCTCGAACGTTTGGTTGCCGTAGCGTTGCCGCGTATCCGCGACTTCAAGGGAATCAACGACAAGTTCGACGGTCAGGGGAACTATACGTTGGGTGTTGCCGAGCAGATCATCTTCCCCGAAATCGACATCGACAAGATTACTAAGATCTTGGGTATGGAGATTACGTTTGTAACGTCGGCTAAGACCGATGAAGAGGCTTATGCGCTGCTCAAACAGTTCGGCCTTCCGTTTAAGAATCACAAAAAGAATTAGTATAGTATGGCAAAGGAATCAATGAAAGCCCGCGAGGTGAAACGCCTCAAACTCGTAGAACGTTACGCTGCGAAACGGGCTGCGCTGAAGGAAGCCGGCGATTACGAAGGATTGGCTAAACTGCCCCGTAATTCGAATCCGATCCGTTTGCACAACCGTTGCAAATTGACCGGACGTCCGAAAGGATACATGAGGATTTTCGGAATCAGCCGTATCCAATTCCGCGAAATGGCCTCTAAAGGGCTGATCCCCGGCGTGAAAAAAGCGAGTTGGTAAAGGTTTGCAAATTGCGGATTAAAAATTAGGTGTGGAAATACGATTTTTTTTCGTATCTTTAGCGCCTGATTTTTAGTCTGTAAATTGTATTTTTTATAACTAATCGATTCAAAAAGATGACAGATCCAATTTCGGATTTTCTGACGAGAGTCAGAAACGCGGTGAAAGCCAACCACAAGGTGGTTGAAGCTCCCGGCTCAAAAATGAAACAGGCGATTACGAAGATCCTGTTCGAACAGGGCTATATTCTGGCCTATAAGTTTGAAGAGGATGCGAAGGGACACCCCGTAATCAAGATCGCTTTGAAGTACCATCCCGAGACCAAAGTCTGCGCAATCAAAGGGTTGAAACGTATCAGCCGTCCCGGTTTGCGCCGTTATGCGAGTGCAAGTGAGATGCCACGCGTATTGAACGGTTTGGGAATCGCCATTGTCTCTACATCCAAGGGCATTATGACCGACAAGAAGGCCCGTCAGGAAAATGTAGGTGGCGAGATTTTGTGCTACGTTTATTAATCGGCCGGAATAGACGAATGAGTGAATGTCTGTATGTCGCCTGAAAGCGAAGGAAAGACGAGTAAAAATTAAAGAAACGAAAAAATGTCAAGAATTGGAAAATTACCTGTAGACCTGCCCGCTGGCGTGACCGTGACGGTCGGAGCCGATAACGTGGTCAGAGTGAAAGGGCCTCTGGGCGAGTTGACTCAGAAGGTGGATCCCGATATTAAAGTGCAAGTGGAGGGAAATGCCGTACATGTAACCCGGCCGACCGATCAACCCCGTCATCGCTCGATGCACGGTCTTTATCGTGCGTTGATCCACAATATGGTTGTCGGAGTTTCTAAAGGGTACGAAATCAAACAGGAACTTGTCGGCGTCGGTTTTAAGGCTGAAGCTAAAGGGCAAGTTTTGGAATTGGGTCTCGGATATTCGCATGATATCCACATGATGCTTCCTCCCGAAATCAAGGTAGAGGCGGTAACTGAGAAAAAAGGAAACCCGATCGTTACATTGAAAAGTATCGACAAACAGTTGGTCGGTCAGGTTGCCGCTAAAATACGGTCGTTGCGTAAACCTGAGCCTTATAAAGGAAAAGGTATCCGGTTTGTTGGCGAACAGCTTCGTCGTAAGGCCGGTAAATCTGCTAATGCTAAATAGTAAAATCGTACAGTTATGTCATTGAATAAGATAGAAAGAAGAGGACGTATCAAGTTGCGTATCCGTAAAGTGGTTAACGGAACGGCCCAAAAACCTCGTATGTCGGTGTTCAGAAGCAATCGGCATATTTCGGTACAGCTTATCGACGATGTGAACGGCGTTACATTGGCATCGGCTTCGTCTCAAGACAAAGAGCTTGCGGACAAACTGGCTGGTAAGACGAAAATTGAAGTCGCCGCAATGGTCGGCAAGCTGGCCGCAGAGCGTAGCGTTCAGAAAGGTATCTCTGAAGTAGCGTTCGATCGTAACGGATATCTTTATCACGGAAGAGTAAAAATGTTAGCGGACGCCGCCAGAGAGGGTGGTCTTAAATTCTAAGCGATATGTCAAATACGAATATAAAGAAGGTAAGAACAAGCGATCTCGAATTGAAAGATCGTCTCGTAAGTATCCAGCGGGTTACGAAGGTAACCAAAGGAGGTCGTACATTCAGTTTCTCGGCGATCGTTGTGGTGGGTAATGAGAATGGAGTCGTAGGTTACGGTTTGGGAAAAGCCGGTGAGGTTACGGTTGCCATAGCCAAAGGAGTTGAAGATGCCAAAAAGAATCTGGTGAAGATTCCGGTGTTGAACGGTACGATTCCTCACAAACAGGAGGCCCGTTACAGCGGTTCGTTGGTGATGATTCGTCCGGCTGCACCCGGTACGGGAGTTATCGCAGGAGGTGCCATGCGTGCCGTATTGGAGAGCGTGGGAATCCGCAACGTGTTGGCCAAGAGCAAAGGTTCGTCCAACCCCCACAACTTGGTGAAGGCAACGATTGCAGCATTGCTCGAACTTCGCGATGCATACAGCGTGGCTCAAGTACGCGGTGTATCGCTCGATACAGTGTTTAACGGATAAATAACGTCGAAGAAATGGCAAAATTGAAAATCACGCAGATAAAGAGTCGTATCGGCGCATCTGCAATTCAGAAAAAAAATCTCGATGCGCTTGGACTTCGCAAAATCAATCAGACCGTTGAGCACGAAGATTCAGCCGTGATACTCGGTATGATCGCGAAGGTGAAACATCTGGTTAAAATCGAAGAAGTAAAATAGTTATTAAAACCAGTCGGAACTGATCCGTAAGGCGTCGGTTCCGGCCATAACAGAAAAACGAATGAATCTGAGTAATTTAAAACCTGCAAAAGGGTCGACCAGTAAAGAGAAACGTATCGGTCGGGGACAAGGCTCGGGATACGGTGGAACCTCTACTCGTGGGCACAAGGGTGCTAAATCGCGTTCCGGTTACTCTTCAAAATTGGGATTCGAGGGCGGTCAGATGCCTTTGCAAAGACGCTTGCCCAAATACGGGTTTACGAACCTGAAAAGAGTGGAGTACAAGGGAATCAATTTGAGCGTATTGGAAGAACTTGCAGCTAAAAAATCGCTGAAAAGTATCGATATCGAGACATTAATCGAAGCCGGTTTCGTTTCAAAGAACGATCGGGTGAAGATTTTGGGTAACGGCACATTGTCGGTTGCTCTCGAAGTCAGCGCTCATGCATTCTCCAAGTCGGCTCAAGAGGCCATTGAGGCACAGCAGGGCAAAGTAATCAAACTTTAAGCTTCCAGCAATGAAAAAATTCATCGAAACCATAAAGAATATATTCAAGATCGAAGAGTTGCGCAAAAGAATCCTTTTTACGCTCTCGTTGATTCTTGTGTATCGTTTCGGTAGTTTTGTGGTGATTCCGGGAATCAACCCCGTCGCACTGAATGACCTTCAAAGTCAGGTCGACGGGAACGGATTGCTCGGGCTGTTGAATATCTTCTCAGGAGGAGCCTTCAGCAACGCATCGATCTTCGCTCTCGGAATCATGCCCTACATCTCTGCCTCGATCGTGATCCAGCTGTTGGGTATCGTCGTTCCCTATTTTCAGAAACTGCAGAAAGAGGGAGAAAGCGGTCGCCGCAAAATCAACCAGTGGACGCGTTATCTGACCATTCTTGTATTGGTCTTCCAAATCCCGGCTTATTTGGCTAACTTACAGAAGACGTTGCCCTCTTATGCCTTTGTAATGGGCTCATCGTCGTTGTTCTACTTCAGTTCGACGGTGTTGTTGATTGCAGGAACGATGTTCGTTATGTGGCTCGGCGAAAAGATTACCGACAAAGGAATCGGAAACGGTGTGTCGCTTATCATTATGGTAGGTATCATTGCCCGTTTGCCCCATGCCTTGCTGGCCGAGTTCAATACGCGTTTCACGGAATCGACCGGTGGTTTCGTTATGCTGGTAGTCGAATTGGCCTTGCTCTTCCTGGTCTTCGCAGCGACTATTGCGCTGGTTCAGGCCGTACGGAAAATTCCGGTACAGTACGCAAAACGAATCGTAGGGAACAAGCAATATGGCGGAGTTCGTCAGTATATTCCATTGAAGATCAATGCGGCAGGTGTGATGCCGATTATCTTTGCCCAAGCATTGATGTTCATTCCCGCACTCTTCTCTTCGAGTGCGATAGGAACGGCCTTCAGTAATTATGCCGGTTTCTGGTATAACTTTACTTTTGCGCTGTTGGTTGTTGCTTTTACCTATTTCTATACGGCAATTACAGTGAACCCCAACATGATGGCTGAGGATATGAAACGTAATGGCGGTTTTATTCCCGGTGTCAAACCCGGAAAGAAGACTGTCGAGTACCTCGATACCATCATGACGAGAATCACGCTGCCCGGTTCTATTTTCTTGGCGATCGTGGCCATTCTGCCCGCTTTTGCCATGAAATTGGGAATCAACAATCAGTTCGCTCTTTTCTACGGAGGAACCTCGTTGTTGATCTTGGTGGGTGTCATTCTCGATACTCTTCAGCAGATCGAAAGTTACCTGCTCCTGCGTCACTACGATGGTCTTATGAAGACCGGTCGGATCAAAGGACGGAATGCTTAAAAGTTAAGATCGGTTTATGATATACCTGAAAACAGACGAAGAGATTGAGATACTTCGGGAGAACAATCTTCTGGTGAGTGCGACATTGGCAGAGGTCGGAAAGCATGTGAAACCGGGAGTCTCTACGCTCGATTTGGATCGGATCGCAGAGGAGTTTATCCGAAGTCATGGTGCAGAACCGAGTTTTTTAGGATATGAGGGATACCCGAATACGTTGTGTGTTTCAGTAAATGAACAGATCGTACACGGGATTCCGTCAGCTAAAACCATTTTGAAGGAAGGCGATATTGTTTCGGTAGATTGCGGCACATTTATGAAGGGGTTTTGTGGCGATTCTGCATATACTTTTGCAGTAGGACAAATCCCATCCGAATGGGAAAAGTTGCTCAAAGTGACCAAAGAGTCTCTTTATAAGGGTGTAGCACAGGCAAAAGCGGGAAACCGCATCGGCGATATCGGTAACGCCGTACAGGAACATGCCGAAAAACACGGCTATTCAGTCGTCCGTGAGCTCGTCGGACACGGCCTCGGACGCAAGATGCACGAAGACCCACAGGTTCCCAATTATGGAGCCCGGGGACGTGGCCCCCTTTTGAAGAAGGGTATGGTCATCTGCATCGAGCCCATGATCAACATGGGAAGCCGTGAGGTCGTTTTCGAACGAGATGGATGGACGGTTCGCACACGGGATCATAAACCGGCGGCACATTTTGAGTTTGCAGTAGCGATTACCGACCATGAAGGTCCGGATGTGTTGACCGATTTTGGAGTAATCGAACAAGCACTTAAAAATTAAGCGTTTATATGGCAAAACAGGCTGCTATCGAAAAGGACGGTACGATTATCGAGGCGTTGTCGAATGCGATGTTCCGCGTCGAATTGGATAACGGACACGTAATTACCGCCCATATTTCCGGAAAGATGCGGATGCACTACATCAAAATCTTGCCGGGAGACAAGGTGAAAGTGGAGATGTCTCCTTACGATTTGACGAAAGGACGGATTTCGTTCCGGTACAAGTAGAAGACGGTCCACGTAAAATGTGTGTAAAGGCAAATATGCCGGAACAAGTATCGTGATTTGTTACAATGCAAACAATTAAGATGTCTGAAAAATGAAAGTTAGAACATCCATCAAGAAAAGAAGCGAGGATTGCAAGATCGTAAAGCGTAAAGGACGGCTGTATGTGATCTGCAAAAAGAATCCTAAATTGAAAATGCGCCAAGGTTAATTGAAAATTTAAATGTAATTATATTTATGGCACGTATTGTCGGTGTAGATTTACCCAAAAATAAAAGAGGCGAGATAGGATTGACCTATATTTACGGTATCGGAAGGAGTACCGCTCGCGCAATTCTGGATAAGGCTCAGATCAGCTACGATCTGAAAGTTAAGGATTGGAGCGATGAGAATGTCGCAGCGATCCGTAACGTTATCGCCAGCGAAGGTTACAAGGTTGAAGGTGAACTCCGTTCGACCGTTCAGTTGAATATCAAACGTCTGATGGATATCGGTTGCTATCGCGGCATTCGTCACCGTCTTGGGCTCCCCGTACGCGGACAGAGTACGAAAAACAACGCCCGTACCCGGAAAGGACGTAAGAAAACCGTAGCCAATAAGAAAAAAGCAACTAAGTAATATCAGGGAATTATGGCAAAAAAGACAGGAACAGTTAAAAAGAAAGTTGTTAAAGTTGACGCACAGGGGATGGCCCACGTGCATTCGACTTTCAATAACGTGATCATTACGCTGACCAATGCGAACGGCGAGGTGATCAGTTGGAGTTCTGCCGGAAAAATGGGCTTCAGAGGTTCGAAGAAGAACACGCCCTATGCTGCCCAAACCGCAGCTACGGATTGTGCCAAGGTTGCATACGATATGGGACTCCGTAAGGTTAAAGTATATGTAAAAGGTCCCGGAGCAGGTCGTGAGTCGGCGATTCGTACGATCCACGGTGCAGGTATCGAAGTGCTCGAAATCATCGATGTTACGCCGCTGCCGCATAATGGATGTCGTCCGCCCAACCGTCGTCGCGTGTAATTGTTATATGTGACACGTCGGATTGATCCGGTCGTCCGAACAAAAAAGTTTTTCGGATCCGAACGTCCGGCAAAGGTTAGAAGAAGCGAATTCTGTTAAGATTTAAGAAAAATTTCTAAAGATGGGAAGATATATAGGACCAAAAACAAAAATTGCCAGAAAATTCGGTGAGGCAATTTTCGGTACGGATAAGTCGTTCGAAAAGAAGAATTATCCTCCGGGACAACACGGACTTGCCCGTAAACGCAAGAAGGTCTCCGAGTATGGGACGCAGCTGCTCGAGAAACAGAAAGCAAAGGCGATCTATGGAGTACAGGAGAAACAGTTTTACAGAACCTATGAGGCTGCTGCCCGTTTGGGCGGTATTACGGGCGAAAACTTGTTGAAATTGCTCGAATGCCGTTTGGATAATGTCGTTTATCGTTTGGGTCTCGCTCCTACGCGTGCTGCAGCTCGTCAGTTGGTTTCGCACCGCCACATTTTGGTGAACGGAAATGTAGTGAATATTCCGTCTTATTCGCTGAAGGTGGGAGATACTGTTGGAGTTCGCGAAAAATCAAAATCGTTGGAGGTGATTCAGGATGCTTTGGGTAGCGGAAGACGCAGCCGTTTTGCTTGGTTGGAGTGGGACGGCAGCCAAATGTGCGGGAAGTTTATTTCGAAACCCGAACGTGCCGACATTCCGGAAAACATCAACGAACAGTTGATCGTCGAGTTGTACTCTAAGTAGTAATCTAAACTGAGGAGCAATAATTATGGCAATATTAGCATTTCAAAAGCCTGAAAAGGTAATAATGCTCGAATCCACATCTTCCTTCGGACGGTTCGAATTCCGTCCGTTGGAACCCGGGTTCGGTATGACAATCGGCAATGCACTGCGCCGTATTCTTCTTTCTTCGCTCGAAGGATATGCGATCACTACGGTGAAAGTGGCCGGCGTAGACCATGAATTTGCTGCTATCCCCGGTGTTATGGAAGGAATGCTTGAGATCATATTGAATCTTAAGCAGGTACGTTTCATTAAAACCGTCGAAAATGTCGACAGTGAAAAGGTGACGGTCAACGTAGCCGGACAAACTGAACTTACTGCCGGTTATATTTCGAATTTCCTGACGAATTTCAAAGTGTTGAATCCCGAATTGGTGATCTGCCGACTCAATGAAGACGTCAAAATGCAGATGGAGCTGACCATCGGCAAGGGACGTGGTTATGTGCCGGCAGAGGAGAACCGCCCTGCCGATGCGGAATTCGGTTTGCTCCCGATCGATTCGATCCATACGCCGATTAAAAACGTGAAATTCACGGTGGAGAATTATCGTGTGGAACAGAAAACCGACTACGAGAAGTTGAACCTTGAGATTACGACGGATGGATCGATCCATCCGAAAGATGCGCTCAAGGAGGCAGCCAAGATATTGATTCATCATTTCATGCTCTTCTCGGATGAGAAAATCACGTTGAATCTTGAGGAGAACAGTGCGACGGAAGAGTTTGACGAAGATGTGTTGCACATGCGTCAACTGTTGAAAACGAAACTCTCCGATCAGGATCTGTCGGTGCGTGCACTCAACTGTCTGAAAGCTGCGGAGGTCGAAACGGTGGGGGATTTGGTTCGTTTCAATCGGAACGATTTGTTGAAGTTCAGAAATTTCGGAAAGAAGTCTTTGTCGGAATTGGATGACCTGTTGGCAAATCTGAATCTCCATTTCGGAATGGATGTGTCGATCTATAAATTGGATAAGGATTAACGACGTCGACCGCAGGGAAAGCGGTGTATAAAATTAAGATTACGTAATTATGAGACATAACAGAAAAATTAATCACCTTGGCCGTCAGGCAGCTCATCGGAAAGCGTTGCTGGCCAACTTGGCAAATTCGCTGATCATGCACAAGCGGATCAATACGACGGTTGCCAAAGCTAAGGCTCTGAAAATGTATGTTGAGCCCTTGATTACCAAATCCAAACAGGATACGACTCATTCTCGTCGTGTGGTATTCAGCTATCTGAAAGACAAAAAGGCGGTTGCCGAACTTTTCCGTGAGGTAGCTCCGAAGATTGCCGATCGTCCGGGAGGATATTGCCGTATTTTGAAAACCGGTTTCCGTTTGGGTGATGCTGCTGAAACCTGTCTTATTGAGTTGGTAGATTTCAATGAAACTTATACGAAAGAGGTTAAGGTTGCCGAAAAACCGAAGACTCGTCGTAGCCGTTCGGGTGCGAAGAAAGCAGCTCCGGCAGCAGAAGCAGCAGCTCCGGCGACTGAGGTAAAGGCAGACGCGGAAGCTGAAAAACCGGCTGCGAAAAAGGCTCCGGCCAAGAAAGCCGCTGCCAAGGTTGCAGATGAGGCTCCGAAAGAAGAGGCCGCTGAAGAGAAGAGCGCTGAGGCTGAAAAAGAGGCTTAAACTTTTGTATATATACCGTAAAGCAGAAAGGTGCATTCCGAGGAATGCGCCTTTCTGCTTTATTTTTATTGGCGAAATAAAAAGCGTTTTGTAGAATGGATTTCCGTGGTATTAAGGGTGATCTCGGTATGCAGGAGTGGAGTGTGTTGATATGTCATTAAAAATGTGCGAATCGTTGGATTCGGAGTGAAATTAAAATGACTTTGAAGTTTTGAGGGACGGTATGGATGTATGGAGAAACCAAGGTTTTTCAGATCCATTTTACATAATGGATTCGATTTTATTGAATAAAGCAGTATCTTTATTGGCGAGTTTTGAAGAGCGGAGGTAGATGAAATAAAAAGATAGATTTGAATTTAACCGAAATATCTGTTGTCGTACGAAAAATCTGCTTATGAATATTTGTGCTAATCGAGTTGCTGTACGTAGTATTTTTGCAGCGTTGTGTTTTAGCCTTTTTTCGATCTCGTATGTCGATGCTAAAGAGTATCATGTTTCATTTGACGGAGACGACTCTGCTGAAGGAACATTTTCTGATCCGTTTCGTACGGTGTCGTGTGCCGCACGGATTGCTCAACCGGGAGATACGGTGACGGTCCATGAAGGCGTTTATCGGGAGTGGATCGATCCGGCCCGTGGCGGTGAAAGCGATGCGCTGCGAATTGTCTACCGTGCGGCAGAGGGGGAGCGGGTAGAGATCAAAGGATCCGAGATCGTTCCCGGAAAGTGGGAAAAAACGGAGACGAAAGGTGTATGGAAAGTCACTATCCCGAATACTTTTTTCGGCGATCACAATCCCTACAAAACCGTGGTTGAAGGAGATTGGTACGTGAACCCCGGCTGGCCGAGACATACCGGAGAGGTATTCTTGAATGGCGTGGCTTTATGCGAACAGCCCTCTTTGGAGCAGGTCATTCATCCGGTTCCCGATTCGACGCTGGCAGATCCCGATCGAGCCCTTTATGCGTGGTGTTGCGGAAGCGATGAAGGGGTTACGACCATTTGGGCTAACTTTCAACAGGAGAATCCCAATCGGGAGTTGGTGGAGATCTCCGTACGTCGGACCTGTTTCTATCCTTCGAAACCCGGTATCGACTACATTACGATAAGTGGATTCCGGTTCAGTCAGGCTGCGACGCAGTGGCCTGCCCCTACGGCTGAACAGATCGGAATGATCGCAACAAACTGGAATAAAGGTTGGATTATCGAAAATAATATCATTCATGATTCGAAATGTGCGGGCATTACATTGGGTAAGGAGCGTTCGACCGGGCATAATGTGTGGTCGGCCAATCCGGTTTTCGACGGATCGTTACACTATATCGAGGTGATATTCAAAACGCTGCGGAACGGTTGGAACAGAGAACATATCGGTTCGCATGTCGTGCGGAATAATACGATCTATGATTGTGGGCAGAGTGGAATTTGCGGAAGTATGGGGGCTGCATTCAGCCGGATTGTCGGAAATCACATTTACAATATCGCTTCGAACAAGCAGTTGAAAGGGCCCGAATTGGGCGGAATTAAGTTTCATGGAGCCATTGACGTGCTGATTCAGGGTAACCGGATCCACCATACCGAGAAAGGGCTGTTTCTCGATTGGATGACTCAGGGGACACGGATTACCGGCAATCTGTTTTACGACAATGTGGTGGAAGATCTTTACATGGAGGTAAATCATGGCCCCTACATTGTGGATAACAATATTTTCGGTTCTCCTTTCAATTTATGGGATATGTCGGATGGCGGTGCGTTTGTGCATAATCTGTTTCTTGGGAAGATCCGGTTTCAGCCCGAACATAGCCGTTATACGCCCTATCATCTGCCTCATTCGACACAGGTCGCCGGTATTTCGATCATCATAGGCGGTGACGACCGGTTCTATAATAATGTGTTTTTGCCCTCCCGTCTTGCGGACGGTGAAAAAATAGCGGGAAGTTACGGGCTTGCAGATTATGTGAAGGCAGGTTATCCGGTAACGGCCGGAGGAAATGTATATTTTGCACCGGCACAGCCTTTCCCGGCCGATACGTTGGGTGTAGTAGAGAAATTACCGGGAAATGAGGTGAAAATAGAAGAGACGTCCGAAGGGGTGTTTATCGTGTTGCCCGATGTGGAAATCCCGGCGGCGGGGGCAGGTGAAGTAACGGGTGCGCAGTTGGGCATGACCGTGTTGGCCAAGACCGGATATGAAAATCCCGACGGTTCGGCAGTTGTTTTCGATACCGATTATTTCGGACAGGAGCGTTCCGAAAATTCCGTCCTGCCCGGACCTTTTGTCGAGTGGAGCCGAGAGAGCGGAAGATGTAAAATTTGGTAGGCCGTACGCAATATTCTTCTGCTTTGGTGGTTATATTGTATATCGTATAGAGGTTTTCAGACGATTTGCCACCTGCTCGTTCGGAGTGTCAGAAAAAGATTTGTCGGTAAAAAACAGACAGAGACGCGAGAACGGTTTGCAGTCGTTTTTCCCGACGAGGTGTATCTCGGTAAAATGATACGGATTGAAAAGTAAATTTAACAGGATCGCGTGTTGCAGAACTTGTTTAATCCGATGCAATGCACTATCTTTGTGGCGTTTTTCGAAACGCCCTTTTCCCGTACCGGACGGCGGTGCCTGAAAACGGCCGTTGGTACGCAAGTAAAAATAAGGTAAAAACAAACGAACTGATTATAAACCAAATTAAGAGAAATTATCATGGGACAGATTATTGGTGTTCATGCAAGAGAGATTCTCGATTCAAGAGGTAATCCTACGATTGAAGTGGAAGTAACAACCGCCAGTGGCGCAATCGGCCGTGCAGCCGTTCCTTCGGGAGCTTCTACCGGTGAAAACGAAGCACTTGAGCTTCGTGATGGCGACAAGAATCGTTATGGCGGAAAAGGCGTATTGAAAGCTGTTCAGAACGTTAATGAGATCATAGCTAAAGAGATTATCGGTATGCAGGTAACCGATCAGGTGGGTATCGACAAGACGATGATCGCTTTGGACGGAACCCCTACTAAAAGCAATCTTGGTGCTAATGCAATCCTGGGTGTATCGTTGGCTTGTGCACACGCTGCAGCCAATTTGCTCGGCATGCCGTTGTATCGTTACATCGGCGGTACTAACGCCAAGACTCTGCCTGTTCCGATGATGAACATCATCAACGGCGGTTCGCACTCCGATGCTCCGATCGCTTTCCAGGAGTTTATGATCCGTCCCGTTGGCGCTTCTTCTTTCAAGGAAGGTCTGCGTATGGGGGCTGAAGTGTTCCACGCTTTGAAGAAAGTGTTGCACGACAGAGGTTTGAGTACCGCAGTAGGTGACGAAGGTGGTTTCGCTCCTGCTTTGAAAGGAACCGAGGACGCTTTGGAATCGATCATCGAGGCCATTAAGAAAGCTGGTTACAAACCGGGTCGTAAATGCGAAGGCGGTGATGTTGCGATCGGAATGGATTGCGCTTCATCCGAGTTCTACAAAGACGGTATTTACGACTATACGAAATTCGAAGGTCCGAAAGGTGCAAAACGTACTTCTGCAGAACAGGTCGCTTACCTGGAAGAGTTGGTTTCGAAATATCCGATCGACTCGATCGAGGACGGTATGAGCGAAAACGACTGGGAAGGATGGCAGGTATTGACCGCCAAAATCGGTGATAAATGCCAACTGGTCGGTGACGACTTGTTCGTAACGAATGTAGAGTTCCTGAAGAAAGGTATCGAAATGGGTTGCGGTAACTCGATCCTGATCAAAGTGAACCAGATCGGTTCGTTGACCGAAACGTTGGATGCTATCGAAATGGCACACCGTGCAGGTTATACTTCGGTAACCTCTCACCGTTCGGGTGAAACCGAAGATGCTACGATCGCCGATATTGCCGTAGCTACCAACTCGGGTCAGATCAAGACCGGTTCGTTGAGCCGTTCCGACCGTATGGCCAAATACAACCAGTTGCTCCGTATCGAAGAGGAGTTGGGTGACGAAGCCATCTACGGTTATACCAAGATTTACAGAAAATAGTCGAACGGACGGCTGTAACGGTCGTTCGGTTCTTTACAATAAGCAGGGGTTGCCGATCGGCAACCCCTGCTTATGTTTTATCGTGTGCTTACGTGATTAGTTGCAACCGCAACCGGAGTGGTCATGACCGCATCCGTCGTCGCAATTTCCGTCGCATCCGCAGTCGCAACCGCCCGTGTGTCCCATCATCATGTCTTCCGGACGGGCATCGCGTACCTCTACGATCGTCCCTTTGAATTCGAGAGCCTTACCGGCCATCGGGTGGTTGAAGTCCATCGTAACGCTCTGATCGCCTACGGCTTTAATTGTTCCGACCATACGGTTTCCCTGGTTGTCGCTCATGGGAAGCTGATTTCCGACTTCGAGCATGCCGTCCTCGATTTTGCCGTCGATCATGAATACCTCTTTCGGAAGATCGATAACGGCTTCAGGCATAACTTCGCCGTACGCTTCTGCTGCTTCAAGCCGAAATGCGAACGGGTCGCCCGGTTGGAGTCCGGCAAGGTGTGATTCGAATGCGGGGAGCAAAAAGCCGCTTCCGAATACGAACTGGAGCGGACGTTCTGCGGGTACGGTTTCGACGATCGATCCGTCGACTTTCAGCTCATAGCTAAGACCTACAAATTTTTTTTCTTCGATTTTCATGTTGTCGTTTTATTGAGTAAAATGTATTTCTATTTATCTGAATCCGGATTCGGCCATACGCAACAGAAGTGGCGGTCGCCATATCCGTTGTCGATCCGGCTGACGTACGGGAAGAACTTGTTCTCTGCGATCCATCCTGCAGGGAAGGCAGCGGTTTGACGGGAGTAGGGGTGTGCCCATTCGTCCGAACAACACTCTTCGGCCGTATGCGGAGCCATTTTTACGGGATTGTCCTCCCGGTCCATTGCTCCGTCGCGGATTGCTTCGCACTCGCGTTTGATGTGGATGAGCGCCTCAATGAAGCGGTCGATCTCTTCTTTCGGCTCGCTTTCCGTCGGCTCGATCATCAACGTCTCGTGTACGGGGAAAGAGAGTGTCGGGGCATGGAAACCGTAATCCATCAACCTGCGTGCGATATCTGCACACTCTATGCCGTACTCTTTGCGGAAATGCCGCAGATCGAGAATCATCTCGTGCCCGACACGACCCGTTTCACCGGTGTATAGTACGGAAAACTCTTTCTTAAGAGCTGCGGCCATATAATTGGCATGAACGATGGCCGTCTCGGAGGCCTTGCGCAATCCCTGCGCCCCCAGCATGCAGATATATCCGTAGGTGATTGGTAGCAGCAGCGCATTCCCGAACGGAGCCCCGGCTACGGCCGTAATGCCGTTGTCGCCTCCGGTTTGGACAACTGCGTGGCCCGGTAGGAATTCGGCTAAATGTTTCGCTGCGCAGATCGGTCCCACGCCGGGTCCCCCGCCACCGTGCGGCATGGCGAAGGTTTTATGCAGATTCAGGTGGCAGATGTCGGCACCGATGTATCCCGGCTGGGTCAATCCCACTTGGGCGTTCATGTTGGCTCCGTCCATGTAGACCTGTCCTCCGTTGTCGTGGATGATTTCGACGATATCGCGGATGCGGCTCTCGAATACCCCATGAGTCGACGGGTAGGTAATCATCAGACAGCACAGCTCTTCTGCATATTGTTCGGCTTGCCGTTTCAGATCCTCTATGTCGATATTGCCTGATTCGTCACAGGCAACCGTTACGGTTCGCATTCCTGCCATCACGGCAGAAGCCGGATTGGTCCCGTGTGCCGAGGCGGGAATCAGAACGACATTGCGATATCCCTGTCCTTTGCTTTGATAATAGGCCCGTATGACCATCAGGCCGGAATACTCACCGTTGGCTCCTGAGTTGGGTTGCAGCGAGACGGTATCGAATCCGGTGATTGCGGCCAAATCGTGGCAAATCCGGTCGATCAACTCCGTGTAGCCGGTCCGTTGTTCGGCGGGGACGAAGGGGTGTATATCCGTGAATCCGGCCAGGCTCAATGCCATCATCGTAACGGCGGAGTTGAGTTTCATTGTGCAGGAGCCGAGCGGGATCATACTTTGGGTCAGCGACAGATCGCGGCGCTCCAACTTTTTGATATAACGCATCAGCGCGGTCTCGCTGCGGTATTTGCGGAAGATGGGATCGGTCAGATAGGGAGTCGTCCGAACTAAATTTTTCGGATAGGCTGCCGTCTCTTCGATTTTTTTCAGCGTAACCGCTTTCTTCCCGATGGCTTTGGCAAATATGGCTATGATGTCGTTTGTTTCTTCGAGACTTGAGAGCTCGTCGAACGAGATCCTTACGCGATTTTGGTCGGGATAGCAGAAATTCAACTGTTGTTCGAGGGCTAATGTCCTGACTTTTTCGGAGTCTGCCTCAAGTTCGATTGTGTCGAAAAAGAGCGAATCTGTTGTTTCGAATCCCAGCTTTTTGAGTGCTTCTGCCGCAGCGGCCGCATGGTTGTGTGCATGCATGGCGATCCGACGGAGCCCTTCTGCCCCGTGGTATAGGGTATAGAACGCGACCATTATGGCCGGAAGTGCTTGTGCAGTGCAGATGTTTGAGGTGGCCCGTTCCCGTTTGATGTGTTGTTCCCGTGTCTGAAGGGCCATTCGCAACGCCCGGTTTCCAAGCCGGTCGACCGATACGCCGATGATGCGGCCCGGCATGTTGCGTTTGAATTTTTCCCGGGTGGCGAGAAATGCGGCATGCGGACCTCCGAATCCCAGCGGGGTACCGAACCGCTGGGTCGATCCAACGGCAATATCGGCTCCCCATGCGCCCGGCTCTTTAAGTAGAGCAAGGCTCAACGGATCGACCACTGCTGTAACGAGGACTGAACGGCTGTGGGCGGCTGCGGCAAAGTCGTCATAATCGCGGAGCCCTCCGTTGGCGGCAGGGAATTGTACGATCGCTCCGAATTCACGTCCTGAAAATTCATAGGTTTCGAAGTTGTCGCATACGATTTCAATCCCTTTCGGTTCACTCCGGGTAAGCAGCAGATCGAGCGTCTGCGGAAAGATATTTTCATCGACGAACAGGATGTTGCGTTTTTCGTATTGTTCGTCGTGCGGACGCAACGAGTGCATCATCAGCATGGCTTCGGCCGCGGCGGTAGCTTCATCGAGCAGCGAGCAGTTGCACACCTCCATCCCGGTCAGCTCTGCCATGGCGGTCTGGAAGATCAGCAGCGCTTCCATCCGTCCCTGTGAGATTTCTGCCTGATAAGGGGTGTATGATGTATACCACGAAGGGTTCTCGAGAACGTTGCGGGTGATTACCGCCGGGACAGCCGTCCGGTAGTAACCCATACCGATCAGGCTTCTGAATATCCTGTTTTTGTCGGCAATCCGTCGGATGTGTTCGGCGAACTCCGCTTCACTCATTCCCGTTTCGGGTAGATCCGGTATTTTTTTTATTCGGATGGAGTGGGGGATGACTTGTGTTATCAGCTCATCGACGCTGGAAACTCCGATCACGGAGAGCATCTCGGCCAGTGCGAGTTCGTCTGTTCCGAGATGACGATTGATGAATTGGTCCTGAGACATACGTATAGGATTGAAATAACGGACAAAAGTAACAATATGGGAGGAAATAATACAAGCCAAATCCTCCTACGTCTCGTGAAGTTTTGAATATTTTATAAACAATTTCGAACGAGACGGGAGGAAAAACGGTTTTATCTCTCCGTTATCCGGTTAATATTCGAAAGCGCTGCCTCCGATAAATTCACGCAGGATAGATGTCGGGGGAATCTCCGTACCATCCATCGCGGTGAACAGATCGAGGAATTTGAGCAGTCTGCGGGCTTCACCGAATTCGTGGGTTGTGTCGGGTACCTCACGCAACAACGGACGGACATAATCTTTTAGAACGGCCAACTCGTAGAATAGCGAAGAGTTGAAGATCATATCGGCCTGTTCCTGATTGGGGAATATGTGTTTGTCCTCACCCCGTCGGACACTCTCCCAACGGCGCAGTGTGTCGGTCGCGTTGTTGCCGCGTGTGCGGTAGTCCCGCACGATGCGCCGAATCAGCCGGTTGTCGGTCGTTGCGACGCGATTCAGGTTGTCGACCGAAATAGAGGTCAATGCCGAAACATAGATCTTGAATTTCATATCGGCTTCGATCTGCGGGGTCAGTTTCGGATTGAGCCCGTGAATACCCTCGATTACCAAAACCGAATTGCTTTTCATTTTCAATTTTTGTCCGGGAAATTCCCGTTTCCCCGAGATGAAATTGTAACGGGGCATATCGATCTCTTCGCCTTGCAGGAGCCTATTCAGGTGATCGTTGAACATCGGGACATCGATTGCTTCGAGTGCCTCGAAATCGTATTCCCCGTTTTCGTCGCGCGGAGTCTTTTCCCGATCGATAAAGTAGTCGTCCAGTGAGATCAGGACAGGGTCCAGTCCCCATATACTCAACTGGATGCCTAATCGTTTGGCAAAAGTCGTTTTGCCGCTTGAGGATGGCCCCGAGATCAGAACGATTTTCGCTTTCCCCTGTTTGTGCCGTTCGGCGATGTGGTCGGCAATATAACCGATGCTCTTTTCGTGCAGTGATTCGGCGATTCGGAGTAATTCACCTCCCTTGTGGTCGAGTATTTTTTCGTTGAGGGCACCGATGTATGCGACTCCGATGATCTCCACCCAGCGGTTGTATTCGTTGAAGATCTCGAACATCTTGTTTTGTGGGACCTCCTCTTCGATGCGGCTGGGGTTGGCTCGTTGAGGTGTGGCGATGCGGAAGCCTTTATAATATTTATGTATGTCGAACATGTGGATGTAACCGGTCGATACGGTGAGAACCCCGTAAAAATATCCGATCACGTCGGCCATATTATATATCGATACGTAGAGATGAGGACGGGTCTCCAATAGTGTCAGTTTGTCGATGAGCCGATTTTTTTTGAGTGTTTCTATCGCTTCGTCGAAAGTGATTCTTTCCCGGACGATTGGGATATTCTGGTCGATGATGGTTTCCATTCGATCCCGTATGTGATCCAACTCTTGTCCCGAAATGTTTTCCATTCCTTCGATTTCGCAATAGAACCCTTTGGCTACGGCGTGTTTGATGTGGAGCTGCCGGTCTGGATACAGGTCGTGAACCGCTTTATACAGGATAAAAAAAAGTGTACGTTGGTATACCCGTAGGCCTTCGAAGTGTGTGATATCGATAAAACGCAACGTGAGCGGGGTATATATTCTGAAATTCAACTCCCTCAATCGATTGTTTACATAGCAGGCTAACAAAGGTGTGTTGGAATCGGTTGAAATCGACAGCATATCCGCAACTTGCATGAGGGAGGTCCCTTGTTGAACGAACAGACTGCTGTTTGTGTTTTCGCAATATATTTTTACGGTTTCTGTATTCATAATTCGTTGATTTATATTGTGTTATTTGATTGTTTTTGCGTTTTTTCCTTCCATATAAAGATACGTTTTATTCATGAGAATCCCAAGCGGACGATGTTTTTATCCGAATAAAACCGTGTCGTTTTTGGTTAATCGTTGATAAATCATTATCTTTGCCCCGTTTTGCTGAGATACGGATGGGTATATTGGCAAAATTCTATAAATAATGTCTAACACATTAATTTACAAACAAAACAACATGACAACAAACAACGAAAATCAAGAAGAAAAGAAAGTAGCTCAACCGAAGGCTGCAGCTCAGGTTGATCTCGCTACGTTCGATTGGGATGCTTATGAACACGATCTGGGCGTTTATGATGACTCGAAAGAGCACATCGAAGAGGAATACAACCAAACGCTCTCGAAAGTTCAGGTCGGCGAGGTCGTCGAAGGAACTGTGATCGGCGTCAACAAACGTGAAGTAGTCGTAAACATCGGTTACAAATCGGAAGGTATTATTCCGATCGGAGAATTCAGATACAACCCCGAATTGGCCGTAGGGGAGAAAGTAGAAGTATATGTCGAAAGTGCAGAGGACAAAAAAGGCCAACTCGTACTGTCGCATAAGAAAGCACGTCAGTTGCGTTCATGGGATCGTGTGAACGAGGCTCTCGAAAAAGACGAAGTGATCAAAGGTTATATCAAGTGCCGTACGAAAGGTGGTATGATCGTCGACGTATTCGGTATCGAGGCTTTCTTGCCGGGATCGCAAATCGATGTCAAACCGATCCGCGATTACGATATCTATGTCGACAAGACGATGGAATTCAAGGTTGTGAAGATCAATCAGGAGTTCCGCAACGTAGTCGTATCGCACAAGGCGTTGATCGAGGCCGAACTCGAGGCGCAGAAGAAAGAGATCATGTCCAAACTCGAAAAAGGACAGATTCTCGAAGGTACGGTCAAGAATATCACCTCTTACGGTGTATTCATCGATTTGGGCGGCGTAGACGGTTTGATCCATATCACCGATCTGAGCTGGGGTCGTGTGAACCACCCCGAAGAGATCGTTCACCTCGACGAAAAACTCAATGTAGTAATCCTCGATTTCGACGACGCGAAAAAACGTATCGCACTCGGTTTGAAACAGCTCTCTCCGCATCCGTGGGATGCTTTGGATGCTGACCTGAAAGTGGGCGATCGCGTAAAAGGAAAGGTTGTCGTTATGGCCGATTACGGTGCATTTATCGAGATCGCTCCGGGAGTAGAAGGCTTGATCCACGTTTCGGAGATGTCTTGGAGCCAGCATCTGCGTTCCGCTCAGGAGTTCATGAAAGTGGGCGACGAAGTGGAAGCCGTAATCCTTACGCTGGATCGCGAAGAACGCAAGATGTCGTTGGGTATCAAACAGCTGACTTCAGATCCTTGGGCCAATATCGAAGAACGTTATCCGGTTGGATCGAAACATACGGCCAAGGTGCGTAATTTTACAAACTTCGGTGTGTTTGTTGAGATCGAAGAGGGTATCGACGGTTTGATCCATATTTCGGATCTGAGCTGGACCAAGAAGATCAAACATCCGGCTGAATTTACTCAGATCGGAGCCGATATCGATGTAGTCGTATTGGAAATCGATAAGGAGAACCGTCGTTTGAGCTTGGGTCATAAACAACTGGAAGATAATCCATGGA
Organism: Candidatus Alistipes merdigallinarum; assembly: GCA_019119305.1. Classification (GTDB taxonomy): domain Bacteria; phylum Bacteroidota; class Bacteroidia; order Bacteroidales; family Rikenellaceae; genus Alistipes_A; species Alistipes_A merdigallinarum. The sequence continues at coordinate 65,418 of DWXH01000032.1, forward strand.
ATGCTTTCGAAGCTCAATTTACAGTAGATTCGATCCATAAGGGTACGATTACCGAAATGACCGATAAGGGTGCTGTTGTATCGTTGGGAGATAACGTAGAAGGTTTCGCTCCTGCAAAGCAGCTCGTTAAAGAGGACGGAACGACAGCTCAAGTAGGTGAAACGCTCGACTTTAAGGTAACCGAATTCTCTAAAGCAACCAAACGTATTCAGTTGTCGCATACACGTATTTTCGAAGATGCCAAGAAACAAGAGGCACAGGCTGAAAAGGCAGAGCGTCGTAAAGCCGACGATGCTGCTAAAGAGTCGGTGAAGAAGATCAATGCATCGGTAGAAAAGACGACTTTGGGCGATATTTCCTCTTTGGCTGAATTGAAAGCCAAGATGGAAGAGACCGCAGCTGAAGCTGAGAAGAACGAATAGTTCTTCATGGAGTGTGAACTATGACGTTTCGGGTCACCATATTGGGTAACAGTTCGGCTACGCCGACGCCCGAACGAAATCCTTCTGCTCATGTACTCAATGTACATGAGCAGTTTTTTTTGGTCGACTGCGGGGAGGGAACCCAGCAACGTCTGATTCGTTGCGGGATCAATCCGATGAAGCTCCAGGCTGTTTTTTTGTCCCATCTGCACGGGGATCACGTCTATGGAATATTCGGACTGATCTCGACATTGGGGCTGATGGGAAAAAGGACTCCGTTGCAGATTTTTGCACCGAAACCGTTCGATGAGGTCCTGGCCAACCATTTACGCTATTTCGACTCGGAACTCTCCTATGAAGTGCAGTGGTGCGAGGTCGAAACCCGGAAACATAAGCTGTTGTTCGAAAACAAGACGTTGGAGGTGTGGTCTGTTCCGCTACGGCATAGAGTGCCGGCTGCCGGATTCCTGTTCCAGGAGAAAGTTCCGGCGTTGAATCTTCATAAAGAGGCGGTAGAACGGTATGGATTGGGGATTGCTCAGTGTAGGGCGGCCAAGCGGGGCGAAGATATTGTTCTGGAGAGTGGGGTGACGATTCCCAATGAAGAGTTGACCTACCGGCCCTATCGGGAGCGTAGTTTTGCCTATTTGAGCGATACGCTCTACTCGCATCGGGCGGCAGAGTTGGTGTCGGGAGTCGATTTGATGTACCACGAGGCGACTTTTGCGGACGAGGATCGGGCTTTGGCTAAAAAGACAGGGCATTCCACGGCCAGGCAAGCTGCACAAGTTGCGCTTACGGCAAGGGCCGGACGCCTGTTGATCGGCCATTTTTCTTCCCGGTACAAAGACTTGCATCTGCTCGAAGCGGAGGTTCGCGAGATTTTTTCCAACAGCGAGGCTGCGATCGAGGGGCATAGTTACGAGATACCCTGTATGAGAGAGCATTTTCGGTAATAGAAGAAAAAAGTAAGCTTCGGGAACGGAGACGATCGGGTGACGATGCGTCTCCGTTTCTATTTGGAAGGCAGTGTCTGTCGGTTGAAAAAGCGGCGGGTACGGCGATAGTAGAGCCAGGCTGCAATGCTGAGTCCGAAGATGAATCCGATCCACAACCCCGGAGCACCCATACCCAGGACAAAGGCACAAAGATATCCGACCGGCAAATTGATGACAATGTAAGAGATAAAGGCGTAGCGCATCAGGACCGATACATCTTGTATGCCTCGTAAAATCCCGACCAGAATAGTTTGTAACCCATCCGATATTTGATAGAGTCCGGCGAAGATGAAGAGTTGTGCCGCAATCGAAATGACGATTGGATCGTCGGTGAACATCAGAGGCAGTTGCTTGCGGAACAAAATTAGAGCGATCATCGTGAGCAGACTGACGGCCAACGCCATGTGGCAGGAAGCGACGGAGATCCGTCGGATTTTGCGGGGATTGGCACTTCCGAAAGCGTGACTGATGAGGATGGTTGTCGCAGAGGCGATACCTACCTGGATCATATAGGCGAATGTTGCGATCGAGATTACCACTTGGTGGGCGGCCTGTTGGTTCGAACCGAGCCACCCCATCATAATCGAGGATAGCGCGAAGGCGAGGACCTCCAGCACGACCTGTATCGAAATCGGGAATCCGATATCCAACAGCTGACGGAATCGGGCGAGGCTATGGGCGGCACGCGAAAAGAATCGGAAATATCGGCGCGCCGAAAGATTCGAGATAAAATAGATCGGCATGAAGAGCAACATGCAGATTCGCGAGATCAGCGTTGCGGCACCGGCGCCGGCTGCACCCATTTCGGGGAATCCGAACTTCCCGTAGATCAGTAGGTAATTGAAAAATATGTTCAATAAATTGGCTGTGAGTACGATGATCATGCCCGTACGGGTATTTCCGATGCCTTCGAGAAACTGTTTGAAGGCGAGAAAAACCATATACGGGATAATGGACCATGCCAGATAGAGGAAGTAGGGACGGGCCAGTGCGGCGACTTCGGGTTCCTGTCCCATGTAGGGGAGTAAAAAGCTGAGTCCATACAGGATGCCGAAAAGTAGGATGCCGATGAAAAAGTAGAGCGTCAGGGCGTTCTGAAACAGTTCGGCTGCAATCCTCGGACGTCTGCATGCATAGGCTTCTCCTATTAGTGGAGTGAGCCCTAGGGCCAGTCCTGTACTCCAGAAAAGAAAAATTGTAAACAAAGCTCCGGCAAAAGATACTGCAGCTAAAGCTGTCGAACCCAGATGTCCGACCATGGCGCTGTCGGCGAGTTGGACGATTACTTGACCGATTTGTGCGAGAATAACCGGGTAGGCCAGTGTGATGTTGGCTTTGTATTGTGGCATGTATCGCAGTATGCGGGTAAAAGCAGACATAGTCGGAGTGTTGAAAAATATGCGCAAAGATAGGGTAAATTTCGTAATGTCAGAGAAAATAGAACGTTTTTGATCGGCCGGGGCGTTGGTTTATGTCACGGATTTCGCTATTTTTGTTAGGAATACGTAAAATCTGTTTAAAACATACGAGGATGAAGAAATATTTACTTTTTGTGATTTGCCTGTTCGGATGTTCATTACATGTCTTTGCGAAAGGGTCATACACCGATTATGTAGATCCATTTATCGGAACTGCAACGGTAGGGCATACTTATCCTGGAGCGACGCTCCCGTTTGCTATGGTCCAGGTCAGTCCGGACACTGGAACACAGGGATGGGAGTATTGTGCGGGCTACCACGATGCCGATAGTTCGATCATCGGGTTTTCACACACCCATTTGAGCGGAACAGGCTGTCCCGATATGGGCGATATCCTGTTGATGCCGATTACGGGGGAACCCTGTTTCGAAGCCGGTTCAAAAGAGAATCCCGATTCGGGATACCGCTCCCGGTTCGATCATGCGAACGAGACAGCCCGCCCCGGTTATTATTCCGTACGTTTGGATGATTACGACATTTTTGCGGAAATGACCTTGACACCCCGTACCGCTTTCCATCGGTATGCCTATCCGGAACAGAGTCAGAGCGGCGTGATTCTCGATTTGGGGCACGGAATCGGCGACGAGACGATGCAAAGTTCGATCCGGCAGGTCGACGACCGGACTTTGGTCGGGGTGCGTCACTCCGCCGGTTTTGTCAAGGATCATCAATACTATTTCTGTATCCGTTTTTCACGCCCGATCGAAGAGTTCGTCTCCTATTGCGATGGTACGATCGGAGAAAAAACGGAGATTTCCGGAAAAATCTGCAAAATGTATGTGGGTTTCGGAGAGGCTGGAAGCAAACCGTTGTCCGTAAAGGTTGCCCTGTCGACGGCGAGCGAAGAGGGGGCGTGCCGTAATATGGAGGCGGAGATTCCGCATTGGAATTTTAATAAAGTGATGAAAGCCGCGGATCGAGTCTGGAACGAGAATCTCGCCATGATGCAGATCGATCCCGTCGACGATAATCAGCTCGTATCGTTCTATACGGCGCTGTACCATTCGTTGATCATGCCGAATCTCGTGACGGATGTCGACGGGAGTTACACCGGTTGGGATCATAAAATACATCGGAGTACAGAAGGTGATCTTTATACGAACTACTCGTTGTGGGATACCTATCGGGCTTTGCATCCCTTCTATACGATCCTGATTCCGGGACGGAACGAAGAGTTCATCCACTCGATGTTGGAGCGTTATCGTCAGGTCGGTGCGTTGTCGACCAACGAGTACGGACTGTGTGAAACGTATGCGATGATCGGCAATCATGCGATTCCCGTAATTGTGGATGCCTATCTTAAAGGCGCTCGTTCGTTCGATCCGGAGGAGGCCTACCGGGCGATCAAGGATGCTTCGACGATCAGTCACGTGAAATCGGATTGGGAGAGTTACACGAAGTACGGTTATTATCCGTTCGATATTGTCGAGGTGGAATCGGTCTCGCGGACCCTCGAGGCGGCCTATGACGACCGTTGTGTGGCCCGTATGGCGGAGGCTTTGGGTAAAACGGAAGATCAGGCACTGTTCGAGCATCGTTCGAATTTCTATAAGAATCTGCTCGATCCCGAAACCCGTTTTATGCGGGCCCGTAATACGAAGGGCGAGTGGCGGACTCCGTTTGATCCCTTCTCCATCGCTCATGAATTGTTGGGCGGCGACTATACGGAGGGTAATTCGTGGCAGTACACGTGGCACGTGCAGCATGATGTCCCGGGGTTGGTTGAGCTGATCGGAGGGAAAGAGGCCTTTTCGCACAAGCTCGATTCGCTCTTTTTCTTGGATGAAGAGCTGCGGGGTGTGGCTTGGGTGTCGGATGTGACTGGGCTGATCGGTCAGTATGCGCACGGAAACGAACCGAGCCATCATGTGGCTTACCTCTATAATTATGTCGGTCAACCCTATAAAACGCAGCGACTGGTCCGTGAGGTATTCGATCGGTTCTACATGGCCCGTCGTGACGGACTGTGTGGGAATGACGATTGCGGCCAGATGTCGGCTTGGTACATCTTTTCGGCGATGGGTTTCTATCCCGTCGATCCGGCATCGGGCGAGTATGTTTTGGGAGCTCCTCAGGCAAACGAGATCGTGATGCACCTGCCCAGCAATAAGACGTTTACGATGCGGGCAGAAAACCTTTCGCGGGAGAACAAATACGTGAAGTCGGTTTCGTGGAACGGAACGCCATTGGAGGGGTTCACGATTCGCCATGCAGATATTATGCAGGGCGGAGAGCTGATTTTCGAGATGACCGACCAACCCGTGATGTAGATCAAAATGATCGTAGGCAAAAAGTTTTCCCGTGAATTTGGATTCGGTAAAGAGAAGAAAGAGGGAGATGTCCGGATCGTCCGGCTTGTAAATTTTATTTGGGGGAAAGGACAAGGAATTTTTGGTCTGTTAGAGATTTCTAAGAAATAAGAGAGAGGTATCCTTGTTATGGAATACCTCTCTCTTGAGCCCGATTTACTGAGAATCAGGAGGCGATTTCGCTTTTCTGTTCCGATGGAACTACGGTAAAGTGCAGTTCGCCTTTACGACACTCGATAATGATCTTGTCGTTTGGATGGATCTCGCCACGGATGATCCGTTCCGCTAACGGATCTTCAATCCAGTCCAACAGAGCCCTCTTCATCGACCGAACCCCATAATGGGTGTCGTACCCCTTTCGGATCAAATGACGTTTGGCCGCATCGCTCATTTCGATCGTACAATTCATCAGGGCGCCTCTCCGGTTGAGACCCTTGATTTCAAGGTCGATGATTCGGAATATGTGCCGTTCGGCGAGCGGTGTAAATGTTACGATATCGTCGATCCGGTTGATGAATTCCGGAGGGAAGGTGCGTTCCAAGCCTTTGCGGTAGAATGATTCATTATGTCCCTGTTTTCCAGCAGCTTTGTATTCTGTGTTATAGCCAACGCTGCGGGGGTGCTGCATGGCTTCGCGCGAACCGACGTTGGAGGTCATGATGATGATCGTGTTGCGGAAATCGATTCTGCGACCCAGTCCGTCGGTCAGCCGCCCTTCGTCGAAGAGCTGAAGCATCAGGTTGAAAACATCGGGATGTGCCTTCTCGATCTCGTCGAACAACAGCACGCTGTATGGATGTCTCCGCACCTTTTCGGTCAACTGTCCGCCTTCTCCGTATCCTACGTATCCGGGAGGGGCCCCGATCAGTCGGCTGATGTTGTATTTTTCGGAGTATTCGCTCATGTCGATCCGGATCATCTCCTCCTCGCTGCCGAAAAGATGTTTGGCCAGTTGTTTGGCAACGTGCGTTTTCCCTACTCCGGTCGGTCCGATGAAGAGGAACACGCCGATCGGACGGTCGCTCTCTTTGAGACCGGCTCTGCTGCGGAGGATTGCCCGGGAGATTTTGCGTACCGCATTGCCCTGCCCGATAACTGTGGTGCTGAGGCGTTTGTCCATGTCAAGCAGGCGCGTTTGCTCATCTTCGGCCAGACGTGCGACAGGAATCCCGGTCATCGAAGCAATCACCCTGCGGATGGCCTCTTCGTCGATCTCGGTCGGTGATTCCGCCAATCGGTTTTTCCATTGGGCCTCCAGTTCCTCGAGCCTGTTGCGTAATGCGGTTTCCCGATTCCGTAGGGTAGCGGCAACTTCATAATGTTGCATCTTTATCGCCCGGTTTTTGTCATGGGCAGCTTGGGTTGCTTCCCGTTCCAGATCAGTCAGCGATTCGGGTGTGCTGCCAGACAGGAGTTGGGCACGGCTTCCTGCCTCATCCATTACGTCGATTGCCTTGTCGGGGAAAAAACGGTCCGAAAGGTAACGGCGGGTCAGGTCGATGCAGGCTCGTAGAGCCTCTTCCGTATAGAGGACACAGTGGTGCGCTTCGTATCGATCTTTGATGTTGGACAGGATGCGGAGCGTCTCTTCGTCGGAGGGTTGCTCTACGAGAACCTTTTGGAAACGGCGTTCCAAAGCGCTGTCGGCTTCGATGGCTTCCCGATATTCATTTAGTGTCGTGGCCCCAATGCATTGGAGTTCGCCCCGGGCCAGAGCAGGTTTCAGAATGTTGGCCGTGTCGAGCGATCCCTGTGTGCTCCCGGCCCCGACGATCGTGTGTATCTCGTCGATGAAGAGGATGATATCGCTTCCTTTTAGCTCTTTAATGATCGTGTTGATTCGTTCTTCGAATTCTCCCCTGAACTTTGTGCCGGCAACGAGCAAAGAGACGTCGAGCGAAAAAATCCGTTTGTGCAACAGCGTGTACGGAACTTTTTTCTGGATAATCCGGAGGGCCAACCCTTCGACGATGGCCGATTTACCAACACCGGCTTCTCCGATCAGTACGGGGTTGTTTTTCTTGCGACGTCCGAGGATCTGGATGACCCGCTCGATCTCTGCATCGCGTCCGATGATCGGATCGAGTTCGCCTTCGGCAGCAGCACGTGTCAGATCGGTTCCGAATCGCGACAACAACTCCTCCTTTTTCTGTTTCCCGTCGGTGATGGCAATGCGCATGACACCCGACATGAGCCGTTCGGGATGCGATGCATCGTCCGGTTCGGGGTGTTCGTTTTTCGCAGCCAGAGAGTTCATCTCTTCGTAATAGTCTTCGTTCGGGGGCATGTCGTCCAAAAATGGGGAGACTATACTCGGAGAGATGTTATATAGAGCAAGCACTTTTGTGCTGATCAATGCAGGATTGTTGACTATTGCCTGTAACAGGTGCCCGGTATTGATGTATTCGCCGGATTTTTCGGTGCTGAATGGTCTGATCTTTTCCAGCAGTTCGGTCCCGTCGAATCGGTAGGTTTGTAGTATGTCCGATCGGTCGCTGTCTGTTTGCAGCGGTCCGAGTTCCCTTTCGATCCGGATGCGGATCTGTTCGATCTCCCAGTCCCGGAGTAATTTTTTTAAGATGTATGCAGCATGTCCGCCCTCTTGTTTCAAGACGGCCAAAAACAGATGGTCCAACGTCACCTTGTCCGAATGACGCCGGAGGGCTTCGTAGCATCCGGCCGCAAAGACGGCTGTAAGCATTTTAGTTTCCTTTGTTCGCATCATTTTTTCGAAGTTGATTTCCGAAAAAATAACGAGGGGAACAATCGCTTTATTATGGAACCGGCCGTCTGGGCCATTCGCCGACCTCCAAATCGCGGATGTCCGATCCGTCGATCGTGAGCCGTACGGCCGTCCTAACCTGATGAAAACCACTGATGCCTGCAGCTCCCGGATTGATGTGCAGCAGATCGAGCGATTTGTCGTACATGATTTTCAAAATATGGGAGTGCCCGCAGACGAAAATTTTAGGGCGGTGGATTCTTAACTGAGTCTCGACTCCGCGTGCATAGTGGTTCGGATATCCTCCGATGTGGGTCATCATGACCGGGACCTGTTCGCAATCGAAAAGTGTCCAAGCATCGAATTCCGACCGGACTTTTTGACCGTCGATGTTGCCGTAGACCCCATGCAATGGTCGGAATGCAGCGATCTGGTCGGCGGTTTCGATCGATCCGAAGTCGCCTGCGTGCCAAATCTCATCGACCTCTTCGAAAAAGTCCCGAAGCGGTTGGTCGAAGATCCCGTGTGTATCCGAAAGTATGCCGATGCGTTTCAAAATTGAGGCAAACTGAAAAAATCTCTCGTAAAACAATTACCTTTGTAAAGGTAACGATTTTTTCTATGCGAACAAATATTCCATTGGCGGAGCGGATGCGTCCCCGTTCGCTCGACGAATATGTCGGACAAACCCATTTGGTTGGGGAAGAGGGGGTGTTCCGCCGTTTTATCGAGACGGGAAACGTTCCGTCGTTTATTTTGTGGGGGCCTCCCGGTGTAGGGAAAACCTCGTTGGCCCGATTGGTGGCAACGGTACTCGACCGGCCGTTTTTTACCCTGTCGGCCGTGAGTTCGGGGGTCAAGGAGGTGCGGGAGGTGATCGAGCAGGCCCGCAAAAGCCATTTTTTCAACAGTCCGGCACCGTTTCTCTTTATCGACGAGATCCACCGGTTCAATAAGGCACAACAGGATTCGCTGCTCGGGGCTGTTGAACAAGGGGTGATCACACTGATCGGAGCGACGACCGAGAATCCTTCGTTTGAAGTGATTTCGCCGCTGTTGTCCCGTTGCCAGGTGTATACGTTGCAGGCGATGGAGGATCGTGATTTGCAGCGATTGCTCGATCGGGCGGTGTCGACCGATACGGAGCTCAAGGAGCGGGGCGTACGGATCGAACAGACCGAAGCGTTGTTCCGTTTCAGTGGCGGAGATGCACGCAAACTGTTGAACATTATCGATATATTGTGTAATGCGACCGAAGGGGAGATCGTTATTAATGATAAAAACGTTACCGAGTGTCTTCAGCAGAACATTGCCCTGTACGACAAAAATGGGGAGCAGCATTATGATGTAATTTCCGCATTCATCAAATCCGTGCGGGGAAGCGATCCGAATGCAGCGATCTACTATTTGGCCCGGATGCTGGCCGGAGGCGAGGATCCTAAATTTATCGCTCGTCGGCTGGTGATTCTGGCTTCGGAAGATATCGGGTTGGCCAATCCGAATGCGCTGTTGTTGGCGAATGCCTGTTTCGATACGGTCCACAAGATCGGTATGCCCGAGGCACGGATTCCGTTGGCCGAGGCGACGATCTACCTGGCGACAAGTCCCAAAAGTAATTCGGCTTATATGGCAGTTGACGCAGCGTTGCGGTTTGTCGAACACGATACGACGAACCGGCCTGTCCCGCTTCATATCCGCAATGCTCCGACCCAACTGATGAAAAGTCTCGGATATGCCAAAAATTACAAGTATGCGCACGATTTTGAAGATCATTTCGTCGAGCAGGAGTTTATGCCGGCAGGTATGGAGGGCAAGAAGTTTTACACACCGGCGGATAACCCGAAAGAGCGGGAGATCGGACAGCGGATTGAAAAGTATTGGAAGGGAAAATATTGATCCTCCCTTCGCCGTTCTTTCTTGGGACGGGTTTTGGGAAAAACGGCCGAAATGGTTAACTTTACCCGATTAATTTTTTGAATTATGGAGAGAAAAGAGATATTGAGCCGCATCCCGAATTTGAAACATGTCGACAGCGGGATGTTTTTTCTGATGGCTGGCCCTTGTGTCGTGGAGAACGAGACGATGCTTCGTGAAGTGGCCGAAACGGCGTGTCGGATTACCGAACGACTGAAGATTCCCTATATTTTCAAAGCCTCTTACCGAAAGGCGAACCGTTCGCGACTCGATTCATTCAGCGGAATCGGCGACGAAAAGGCCTTGAAACTGTTGGCCGGTATTCGGCGGGAGTTCGGCGTGCCGGTTGTGACCGACATACACAATCCCGAGGAGGCTGCTATGGCGGCCGAGTATGTGGATGTGTTGCAGATTCCGGCATTTCTGTGCCGTCAGACCGATCTGTTGGTGGCTGCTGCCCGTACGGGAAAAGTGATCAACATCAAAAAGGGACAGTTTCTGGCCCCGGAGGCGATGGCGTTTGCCGCAGAAAAAATTGTCGAGGCAGGCAATCCGAACGTGATGCTGACCGATCGCGGGACGACCTTCGGTTATTATGATCTGATTGTCGACATGCGGGCGATCCCGACGATGCAGCGGCTCGGTTATCCGGTTGTGACCGACATTACCCACTCGTTGCAACAACCCAATCAGAGCTCGGGTGTAACGGGTGGACAGCCCGAAATGATCGAGACCATTGCCCGGGCTTCGGTGGCGGCGGGAGTCGATGGACTCTTCCTTGAGACCCACCCCGACCCTTCGGTGGCCAAGAGCGATGGGGCCAATATGTTGCGGCTCGATCTGTTGAAGGGGTTGCTCGAACGGCTGTGTCGGATTCGCGAGACGATCAACGCATTTTAAGGTGAATTGTTGGCCTCGGAGCAAAAAGAAAGAATAAAATAGGTAAGAGAAAAAGAGAGAGAAGCGTATGAAGAAAGCGTGGAAGATCGGCGGTCTTGTGGCGGGTGGAGTAGTCGTATTGCTGGTGGTGCTGTTCGTGTTTGTGCTGCCGGATCGGGAACCGCAGCACGGAACCGATCCTGTCGTAGAAGAACCGCAGGAACCGACAAAGGAGCTCCTTTATGGAATAGCGATCGACGATTACGATATTGCGGAGAACACGGTTCAGCTCGGAGAGACGCTCGGACAGATTCTCGGCCGATTTGGGGTCGGTGCGGGTGTAGTCGATCGGATTGTCCGTGCGTCCGAACCGGTGTTCGATCTGCGGGGCATTAAGGCCGGCCAGAACTATATGACTTTTCAGACGAAAGATTCAACGGCACGGCTCTCCTATTTCGTCTATGAGAATACCAATATCGAGTATGTGGTTTTCGATCTGTCTCAGGTCGATTCGGTTCGGGTATACAAAGGCGAGAAAAAAGTCGATGTCCGGCGAACGAAGCAGCAGGCGACGATTACCTCATCGTTGTGGAACTGCATGATCGATAACGGGATGAGTCCCGTATTGGCGGTCGATATGGAGAATATTTATGCGTGGACGGTCGACTTCTTCGGACTTCAGGAGGGCGATAATTTTACGTTGATCTACGATCAGCAGTATGTCGATACGGTCAATATCGGACACGGAATGATCTGGGGTGCACGTTTTGAACAGGGAGGGAAAACCTATTATGCTATCCCGTTCATGCAGGATGACAAACTCGGCTATTGGGATGAAAACGGACAAAGCCTGCGGAAGAACCTTTTGAAGGCTCCGTTGAAATATAGCCGGATCAGTTCCCGGTTTTCGAGCTCGCGGATGCATCCGGTCTATCGGGTGCGCCGACCGCACTATGGGGTGGACTATGCGGCTCCTTCGGGGACTCCGGTCGTTGCCGTGGGAGACGGTGTGGTAATTGCCAAAGGATACAGCGGCGGCGGAGGAAATACGATCAAGATCAAACACAATTCAGGATCGTTGGTCTCGGGATACCTGCATTTGAAGGGGTATGCAAAAGGAATTCATAAAGGTGCTCGGGTGCGCCAGGGTCAGTTGATCGGATATGTCGGTGCGACCGGTGTCGCTACGGGACCTCACCTCGACTTCCGTATCTGGAAAAACGGAACGCCGATCGATCCGTTGAAGGTGCCGACGGAGCCGGCTGAACCGATCCGCGAAGCCAATCGTGCCGAATTCGAACGGGTTCGCGACAGGATTGTGGCAGAGTTGAATGGAGATCTGCCCGATAGTTTGAAAGTGACTTCGCTTGTACCGGTTACCGATTCCCTTGTGCGGCCGGTTGCCGATTCGTTACCTGCTGTCAAAGAGAGTACCGATACTAAGGAAGAGTAGGGAAAACGATGGATCGGAAAATCGAGGCATTTATCGAGGAACATCATGTGATGACGCTCGCTACGTATGGAGCGGATACATTACACTGTTGTAACCTGTTTTACGTCTACGTGCCCGATGCCCGCATTTTTGTCGTGACCTCCTCGGCCGGGACGTTTCATGTGCACCAGTTGGAACAGCATGCCCACATTGCGGCTTCGATCGTATTGGAGACATCGGTTGTCGGGCAGATTCGCGGTTTGCAGATTCGCGGGTCGATGCGACGTCCGAAGGGTGAACGGTTGCGGAGTGCGCGTAAGGCCTATCTGAAACGTTTCCCGTTTGCGGTATTTATGGATGTGGATGTATGGGTAATAGAGCCTGATTATTTTAAATATACGGACAACCGGCTTGGGTTCGGGAAAAAGATTGTTTGGGAGAAGGAACGAAATGGCCATGAAGCAGAATGAGATGTCGGACGTGTTGCAAACGAGACGTGTTGCGGTAACCGGGGGGACCGGACTGATCGGTAGCCATTTGGTTGCCGAGTTGTTGAAACGGGGATGCCGGGTGAAGCTCCTGGTGCGGGATATGCGGCGGATCGGGCAACTGCGTGCAACGCTGAGCCGCATGGGAGCAGAGTCTTATTACGGCCGGATTGAATTTTGTGAGACTGAATTGAACAACCCCCATACGTTGGCTTCGGCGCTTGCAGGGGTAGGGGTGGTGTTTCATTGTGCGGCACTTGTTACGTTCGATCCGGAAGAGGACGAAAAGGTGGTTTCGGTCAATACGGAGATTACGACGCATGTGGTCAATGCCTGTTTGCGATGTGAAGTTGAACTGTTGGTTCATATCAGCTCGATCGCTACGCTCGGATCTTGTCGGCTCGGACAGCAAGCGATCGACGAAACGTGTATTTTGAGTAATCCGGTCGGACGTTCATCCTATTCGATTAGTAAGATTTATGCCGAAAATGTGGTGCGTCGGGGAATGACCCAAGGATTGCGGGCGGTAATTGTCAATCCTTCGGTGGTAATCGGTGAAGGGGAGCCGCATAGCAGCAGTTCGCGTTTGGTCGCCTTTGCCATGCGCCGCAGATTGTTCTATACGAAGGGTGTCAAGGGATATGTAGATGTGCGGGATGTGGCACGGGCGGCGGTCCTTTTGGCCGAAACGTCGCAGGCGGTCGGAAAACGATTTATCATATCGGCCGAGAACCTCTCGTTCAAAGCGTTGTTCTCGATAACAGCGCGGATTTCCGGTCATTGGCCACCGGTAATTTGTTTGGGACGTTGTATGTTGAATGGAATTTATAAGACGGAAAAATTACTCTACCGATGGTTCGGCCGGCGTCCGATTCTGTCGGAGGCTTTGATTGCCAACGCCTGCGATGCGTCGTATTACGACAGCGGCCGGATGAGAAATCTGCTCGGTTTTGAATATACGCCGATTCGAGAGACGCTTGAACGGGTGATACATTATTACCAAAAGTAGGAAAAACAATGAACCGAATCGCTGTAATCATAGTGGCCGGAGGGCAAGGAACGCGGATGGGGACCGAGATGCCGAAACAGTTTTTGCTGCTGGACGGGATTCCCATGTTGTTTCATACCCTGAGGGCATTTGTATCGGCTTTAGGCGATCGGCTCCGGCTTATTCTCGTATTGCCGGAGGAACATCGTGAGTTGTGGAGCCGGTTGTGCCGTCAGTATGTATTGGAGGTGCCGCATGAGGTGTGTCCGGGAGGAGCGAATCGGTTCGAATCGGTCCGGAATGGTCTTGAACGGATTGGAGATGCCGAATGGGTGGCGGTACATGACGGCGTCCGCCCGTTGGTTAGTTGTGAGGTGATCCGGAGAGTAATAGCGGAGGTTCAGCAATATGGTGCGGTGATTCCGGTCGTGCGTCCGGTGGATTCCCTGCGTTACCTCGAAAATCCGGATACGTCGGGGCGGATCGTCGACCGGTCTCGGTTCCGGATCGTGCAGACGCCTCAGGTGTTTCGGGCAGATTGGTTGCGTGAAGCTTATGGTCGTCCGTACACTCCTGAATTTACAGACGATGCGAGTGTTGTTGAGGCCTCGGGCAGAACCGTTGCTCTTTGTGCCGGGGATTATGCCAACATCAAAATCACTACCCCGACCGATCTGCTTTTTGCCGAAGCCATCTTGAAAAGTCGGAAATAAGAGTTTTTCAGAGGAGGAGCTTTTTATCTCTCTAAAAAAAGAGATTGAAAAAACATTTCCGCAGCTATGAATCAGATTTCTGTCGGAATATCCTGAGTCGTGACGGGTCTTGGAGAATCCTTTCCCTTGCTGCGTAAACTTCCCTATAATATCAAGTTAAACTTCGGTTTTGTGTCTCTTTATAAATTTCTGCTTGATCCAACGCGGGAAGATAATCACTCCGATCGCCAAATAGGGATAGTAGGTGACTCCACGCCAGAACAGGGCGATGAGCGTCGCGGCACCTAACTGGAATTCGGGTGCGATGTTGATCAAATCGCGGCAGTAGGAACTGAATACATATTCGGCGAATCCGCTCCCTCCGGGCGTAGGCATGATCAGCATCATGATCCACATGACCAGTTGCCGTGCGAACAGCAGAAACTGATCGCCGACCGAGAAGAATGCCATGATCAGAGCATTGGCAACCAGATATCGGGAACTCCACGAAAGAAACGTCGAGGCTCCGGCTTTGAGCCAGAATTTGATTCCGTAATGGCGGATTTCGTGCGAGGAACGGATAATATCCGTACCGGTACGTTCAGCACCACGATACCATCTGCGGAGCAATTTCAGTTTGAATATTTTCAATAGAAGCCATTTCAACCCGCGGGGATTGATGAACAGACCGTAGGATAGGATGATGACGAACCCCAATTTCAAGAAATAACCGATCAGAGCGACGCCCATCAGGCTGTGGGTCAAGAAACCTCCGGAGGCCGAAGCGTCGAAAAGTTTGGCGGGTCCGACCAGCAGGATCAGCAGCGGGAACATGACGATGAAGTAAAGTTCGTCGAGAAACGAGGTAAGCATGACGATTGCCGAGCTGCGCCCCACGCTGATCCCCTCTTTGTGGACATAAACGATCGCCACACTGGTGCCTCCCACCGCCGATGGCGTGATGGCCGAGGTGAATTCCCAGAGCATGATGACCCGGAAGGCCTGATACCACGAGAGCTGGTTGTTGCTCAGGATGCGGATCCGGATGATGTAGCCGATGTCTCTGCCGAACATGAACAATACGGCCATAAAGAGCCAGAATACCGTGTGCCACGTAAACGAAATTCCGGCAAAGACCTCTTTGTCAAAATCCTTCCAGAACATGTATCCGACAACGCCGAGCCCGATCAGGATCGGATAAATGGCATTGGATATCCGGATTTTACCTAACGGATTTTTGGAGGATTCGGCTTTCTGTTGCTTCTGTGCGGCGTCGTTCATGCTGTCGTTCAAACGGTTAATCTTCTTTTCCGGACGGAACCATTTTATATAATTTGTCTCCCCGCCGTACGGGAACCGGTGTCTTGACCGAGCAGTATACACCTTGCGGGGCCATCTCTTCGGGTTTCAGGGCGACGCGTATCTCTTCGACATCGAACTCGACCACACCTGTCGTCTCTCCTGTGATAAATACCGACTCCCCGACATGGAGCGGCGTGGCTTCGACATGGATTTCGGCAACCCCGATCCGGGCGAAAAAGTTTGTGATCTTTCCGACGTACATCTTTTTCATCGTAGCCGATGAACCGTAGTGACGGCTCCACGCTCCGGCCCGTTCCCCCATGTAGTATCCGTGCCAGAATCCCCGATTGAAAACGGTACTCAACCGCTCTTTCCATGCGGTTGCCCGTTCGGGGGTATAGGTCCCTGCTTCGATTGCCCGCAGTGCTTCGTCGTAGCACTCGACGACCCGTTTGACGTATTCGGCCGAACGGGCCCGTCCCTCGATTTTCAGAACCCGTACGCCGGCATCCAGAAACAGATCGAGGAAGTCGATCGTACAGAGGTCTTTCGGCGACATGATGTAATGGTTCTTGATCTCCAGCTCTTCGCCGGTCTCTTTATCGCGGACGATATACGAACGGCGGCAGATTTGTCGGCAGCTGCCCCGATTTGCCGAGCAGGTGTTGTCGTGCAGGCTCAAGTAGCATTTCCCCGAGATTGCCATGCAGAGGGCTCCGTGAGCGAACATCTCGATCCGCAACAGCTCTCCGTGCGGTCCACGGATGTCGCGTTCGCGAATCGCACGACTGATCGCTTTGACCTGGGGAATGCTCAATTCCCGGGCCAGGACGACGACGTCGGCATATTGGGCATAAAAGGCGACCGATTCGATGTTCGACAGATTCAGCTGGGTCGAAATATGAACTTCGAGTCCGATCGATCGGGCGTATAGAATAGCAGCCTGGTCGGATGCGATTACGGCATCGATCCCTTCGGCAAGCGCCCGATCCAGCACACGGTGCATCTCTTCAATATCTTGGTCGTAAAGGATCGTGTTGACGGTCAGGTAGGTTTTTATTCCGTGCTTCCGAGCGGTGGCGACGATCCGGGCGAGGTCATCTAAGGTGAAGTTGGCTGAAGATCCGGCCCGCATATTGAGCTTTTCGACTCCGAAGTAGATTGAGTCGGCATGTGCCTGTATGGCGGCCATCAGGGATTCGTAGCTTCCTACCGGCGCCATGATCTCCACTTCGCTGCGTTTGATTTTTTGTTCCATGCGTGTCTCGTCTCGTTGGGGCGATTGGTTGATTCTCTATTTCTTTCGTTTCAGCAATTTCTCGGCCAATTCATGCAACGGGACAATTCGCTTTTCGGGAAGGTCCAGATGGTGCAGAATCAGTTCCGCCTCACGGAAATATCCGGAGATGGCCGTTTCGGTCGTCTGTCGGATGCCGAGCCGGTCGTATATGTTTCGGACGGATCCGATTTTTGTCTCTGCATCGATCTTTTGGTCGTGTATAAGTTTCAAAATTTCGTTGCGGGTAGGTCCGTCGGCTGTCTTGAGTGCCGAGGTCAGCAGGAAGGTTTTCTTCCCGGCAAGGATGTCGCCGCCGATCGGTTTCCCGAATACGGAGGCATCACCGTAGGTGTCGAACAGGTCGTCCTGCAACTGAAATGCGAGTCCGACCTCGATTCCGAATTTGTACAACAGTTCGGCCTGCCACTCTTGTGCACCGCCGCATACGGCTCCGAGTTTCAGTGCTCCGGCCAGCAGTACGGCTGTTTTCAAACGGATCATGTTGAGGTATTCGTCGACCGATACCTCGTCGCGTGTCTCGAAATCCATATCGAACTGTTGGCCCTCGCAGACACCGATTGCAATCTCGTTGAAGATATCGAGCAGCTGGGGCAGGAGTCGCGGCTCGCACGAACAGAGCAACCGGTAGGCGTAAATCATCATCGCGTCGCCCGAGAGGATGGCAATGTTGTCGTTCCAACGGGTGTGTACAGCCGGTTTCCCGCGCCGCAGATCGGAGTGATCCATGATGTCGTCGTGGAGCAACGTGAAATTGTGAAACACCTCTACGGCCAAAGCTGCCGGTTTCGCCTGTTCGATCCCTTCGGAGAAGAGGTTGCATGCCATCAGCAGCGATACCGGACGGATCCGTTTCCCTCCCTCTTCGAGCGAGTAGGCGATCGGTTCATACAGCAGACGAGGATCTTTGGGGTATTTCAGATGTTTGATTTCGTTTTCGATGATGTCGGTTAATTCGCGGAACGAGTACATGTCGAATATTTTTTATTTACCGAAATTTGTGATGGACCTAAACTTGTTGTCAGGCTTGGTGTCCAGCATTAAATTATGGGAGTCACAAAGGTAAGAAAAAAAGTGCGATTCATTCAACGGTATCGGTTACAATTCTGTACCTATGTATTTTGAGAAGGATAAGGGCATGGAAGATGTAATTTTTATGGGGTAAAATATATTGGAGGACGGAAAATTTTTGTTATATTTGAAAACAATTTAAAAAACGGGTGATTAATCATTATTAAAAACAGATTGAACGATATGAAAAAAGTAGCGGTCGGTGTCGATATCGGAGGAACCAATTCGGCTTATGGCTTGGTAGACGAACAAGGTAACATTTTGTGCGAGGGTGTATTCCCGACGCGTAATTTTCCCGATGCGGATCTTTATATCGAGGAGCTCTATATCGGGATTCAGAATTTGTTGAAAACCTCTAACGAAGAGTTTGAACTGATCGGGGTAGGTATCGGTGCGCCGAACGGAAACTATTATAAGGGGACGATCGAATTCGCCCCGAATTTGCCGTGGAAAGGGACCGTTAATCTCGTCGAAAAGATGGGCCGTTTCTTCCCGACGTTGCCGGTAATCGTTACCAACGATGCGAATGCCGCTGCTGTGGGTGAAATGGTATATGGTGGAGCAAAAGGGATGAAAGACTTTTTGGTCGTTACTTTGGGGACCGGACTCGGTAGTGGTTTCGTTGCCAACGGCCAGTTGATTTATGGACATGACGGGTTTGCCGGAGAGTTGGGACACGTGACCGTAAGCCATACCGGGCGGGTGTGCGGTTGCGGACGTAAAGGATGTCTCGAAACTTATGTTTCGGCAACGGGAATCAAGCGTACGATCTTCAAATTGATGGCCGACAGCATTGCCGACAGTGAATTCCGTCACATCACCTACAACGACCTGACGGCTGAGATGATTACCAAAGCCGCATTGAACGGCGATCCATTGGCTATTGAAGCATACGAATACACGGGTATGTTGCTCGGACGGGCGTTGGCCGATGCGGTGACGATTACCAGTCCCGAGGCGATCTTCCTTTTCGGAGGTTTGGCCAAAGCCGGGAAGTATATTTTCGAACCGACCAAAAAATATATGGAGATGCACATGATGCCGATCTTCCGCAATAAGGTGAAACTGTTGCCGTCGGGAATCGATGGTAAGAATGCAGCTGTACTGGGTGCATCGGCGTTGGCTTGGCAACATGTCCGTGAGAAAAACGAGAAAAAGTAGGTTGTAAAGTTAGTTGGACTCTGCATTTTATAGAGAATACTGGCTATAGCAACGAAAAACAGGGAGGGGGAGAAACTATTTGTGATTAATGGTTTCTCCTTCCTTTTTTGTTTGAGGGTCGAATCGGATACGAAAAGAGGTGTGAGAATCGTTTCCTTTTTGTAAGGAATGTGATTTCGACAATTTCGGGAAAATAATGTATCTTGCGGAATCAGTTGTGTAGTATAAAGAAAAATTGGCATTCGACTTGCGGGTCGGAGCCGAGAGGATCCTAAATAAAACGAGAAATCATGAAAAGTGTGAAAGAGACATTGTTGGAGCGCCGATCGATTCGCCGTTATGAGCGTCAGCCGATCGAACAGGAGAAGATGGAATTTATCTATCAGGCCATTCGTAATACGCCGACCAGCTATAACGGACAGCAGTTTTCGGTTATCGAAATATCCGATCAATCAGTAAAAGAGCAGTTATACGAGATTACAGGACAAAAACAGATAAAGACATCGGCGGTATTCCTCGTGTTTTGTTTGGATTTCCACAAGTTACGGGTTGCAGCCCGATTGAAGGGTGTCGAGTCCCCGGCCTTCGAGGCGACGATCGACGGATATACGGTGGGGGTTATCGATGCTTCGTTGGCCATGATGAGTGCTCTTATTGCAGCCGAATCGATGGGGCTGGGCGGATGTTGCGTGGGATATATCCGTACGGCCGATCCGGTGAAGGTGTCGGAAATGCTCGGCTTACCTGAAGGGGTGGCTATTGTTTGCGGGCTGGCGATCGGCTATCCTCGGGAAATGCCGGACCTGAAGCCTAAACTCCCGCAGCCTTTGGTAATTCACAAAAATCATTATACCCTTGATGCAGAGATGGAACCTCTGTTGTGTGCTTACGATAAAGAGGTGTACGAATACAACCGACATCGTGCAGGAGACCAGACCGAGAACGATTGGGCTGAACACATCGTTTGGTACCACAAACACTCGATGGAACATGGAATTAGGGAATATCTGAAAAAACAGATTGACTTGGAATTTTAGATCAAGGGCCGCAGCTTGTACTTTTTTAAAGTTATCAAATTAAAAAATGGCGGGGAATAAAAGTTGAGGTTTTGCGTGAGTGTATGGAGAGCAGGTCGTTCGTTGCCTCTGTCTTCCACACTCAGTAGTTTTAGCAATAAGTTACAGATCAGCAGAGCTGCCTTGAAACCAAGAGTTTCAAGGCAGCTCTGCTAAACATTATTGGGAAGAGCTTATCCCATTGTTTTTTCAAAGATAAAATACTCGTTTTGGAAATCGTTATTGCCCAATGGCCTGTCGGGGTCTCGGTGGCTCTTGTTGAAAAACTCCACAATCCTGAAACCACATTTGTTTACATAAAAGTGGATATTCCGTTTCTCAAAATATGGCGTTATCAGACGCCAGACCTTAGTTCTCGGGTATCTCCTTTCCAAATTTTGCCATATTTGGGACCCGAGACCTTGTCCATGTTTGTCGGGATAGATGTATAACAGGTCCAACCAATTATGTTCTGTTTGAGGATCAATTTTAACCACTGCACCACCCACCTTCTCGCCATCGGCATATATGGCCAATGCTTCACATTGAGGGTTGTGTAAAGATAGGTTTATATCGTTGTCGGGAATAACCTCTTTGGGGTCGTCAGGTTTGCCATATGCCTCAATGACGGCAATGGAAAAAATTTTTTTTACATCATTTCGAAATTCTGCGTATTCTTGTTCAACAAGCTTTTTGAATGTAATGTCCGCCATTATTTTGCTTTTATTGATTTTTCACATTCTTTCTCTTCTGTGATATTCTTTTCAAAAGACAGATTTGCATGCCACGTATTCTAAGGATGGGCATGTGTATGCTGTCGCTCTGACCAGAAAAATACCCGCCTTCCCGTCCCAAGTAGGACCCCACTTGCCATCGGTCGTGAGATATAGGTAAGGTTCTGTTTGATTTAAATGACAGTAACGGGGTTACTTAGAAGTAGGTGTTTTTTTGAGAAGGATGTGTATCCATATTGGTTTTCGAGCTCCGTATAATTTATATTGAATCTGATTCAACGCTCGTGCGATAAAACATACGGCCCATTGTATCCGGTCGATCGAGGGACGGATCAGCTTCTTTCCGCAGCGGATGCAGCCCTCCTCCTGATCGTAACTTCCGTATGGGTAGCCGCATATCCGGTAAAGCCATACGGAAAGGGGATTGGTGACTGCCTGGCCTTTGCCGACAAGTCTTATTTCGCAAACCTCCATGTCGGGAAACAGAGCGAGGAGGGTTTTCCGGTCGAAACGGTTGAGGTGTCCGGTTGTCGGATTGACCGTGCCGCAATGGGTGCAACGTGTGCGGTTGGCCCGGAGGTCTTGCCGGTAAGGAACCCCGATAACGGCGTAACGTGAGGAGACCCGTTCGATTTCGCGACAGGCCTGACCGAGTTTTTGTGGCGGAATGTGTTCCAAAACTTCGGTACAGAAGACGGTATCGAAAGTCTCGTCGGCAAAATCGAGAGCCGTTACGTCTCCCTGCACCGGTGTGATACCCGGTTCGTCGATCTCGGGTCGGGTCAGGTCGAGTGCGGTGATGTGCGGGTAGAGTGAAGTCAATTTCCGGGTTATGTAGCAGTCTCTCGCTCCGATCTCGAGAAGACGGTCTCCCGGTGGAGTAAGTTGCATCAGGTCTGCGATACGGAGCTGTTCATTTGTGCTGCTGCGTTGTCGGGCAATATCGAACATGGGGCATTAGATTTCAAAAAGGGTAATTTGTAGGGTTCGCCCATCGATCGAAAGCAGGCGCCCATCCAACCCGGTTCCCATACCGGTGATCCATTTTATCGTTTCGAGTGCTTGGAACGAACCGACGATTCCGACCATCGGAGGAAGTACTCCGACCTCATCTTTTGGTGCAGAAGCTGTCGGATAGAGGTCGCGGTAACGGTCGGCCCGTCCGGTGTTGAAAACCGACACCTGTCCGCCGATTTGTTCGGCGCTTCCGTAGACCATAGGGATCCGTTGTGCAGCACAGTAGTCGTCGATGACGTATCGGGTGGTGTAATTGTCCGTGCAGTCGACGATGATTTGGCTGCCCGACAACAGGGCCTCTGCGTTTCGGGTGTCAAGCCGTTCGGTGGTGGTTTCGATCCTGCATAACGGATTGATTCTCGCTAACCGTACTGCTGCGGTCGTAGCTTTATCTTTTCCCAGATCGTCGGTCGTATAGAGAATCTGGCGTTGCAGGTTACTGAGCGAAACCGAGTCGTCCTCGATGATCCGTATAAATCCCACACCGGCGGCAACGAGGTAGTTTAATACGGCAGAACCCAATCCGCCTGCCCCGACTACTGTTACACGACTCGCTGAAAGCTGCTGTTGCTGCTCGTCGGAAAATCCTTCGACCAGCAAATTGCGCCGGTAACGTTCGTTCTCGATTGCTTTTCCCATCTCTTTGAATTGAAACTCTTGTGTGGTAGTATCTTATTGGTCTCGTAACTCTTCCTTCTCTTTTCGAGATAGGGAAAAGAGCGGGGAGCTATTTTTGTTTCTGTTTCTTGTTGTAAAGGAACCGTTTGATCTTGTAAGTCGGAGTCTTTTCAAACTCGTTCGGCTTTTCGATCACCTCCGATATTCGGGAAAAGCGGTTCACTTTGGAATTAACGTAATTGATCAGCTCTTTCTTCGCATGTTCCATGCGGTTACCCAGCTCCTCTTTCATCGAGTGGTATTTTCGTTCGAGCTCCTCTTTGTTAAAATAGACGATGGCAACCAATTTCCCCATGCTGTTCTCCTGTACCAGCGAATCGCTGACCAGTGCGTGGCTGTTGATGACATTTTCGATCTCTTCGGGATAGATGTTCTCTCCGCTCGGCCCGAGAATCATGTTCGAAAGCCGGCCTTTGATATACAGGTATCCGTCTTCGTCGAAGATGCCGAGGTCTTTCGTCCGGAACCAACCGTCGGCGGTGAACGAATCTGCCGTAGCCTCCGGATCTTTGTAGTACCCCATCATGACGTTGGGACCTTTGACTACGATCTCACCCTCCCCCGATTTGGGGTTTACGTTGTCGAGCCGAGCCTCTATTCCCTGCAGCATCGGACCGGTGGATTGGTGCCGTACCATCGTCGGGTTGACTCCGGCAAGAACCGGTGCGGTTTCGGTTAATCCGTATCCGATGGCGTACGGGAAACGGGCTTCAAGTAGGAATTGTTCGACGTCCGGGTCGAGCTTCGCCCCTCCGATGCCGAAAAAGCGGATGCGTCCGCCGAAAAGCTTCATCAGTTTCTTCCCTGCGACGCGGTGTAACCATTTCCGCCCCCACTCTTTTTTATAGAGACGTTTGAATAGAAAGTTGGAGGAGAGTTGAGGTAAAATCCGGTTCCGGTATATCTTTTCGATGATCAGCGGAACGCTCAACATGATCGTGGGGCGGACGGCTTTCAGTATGGGAATCAGTACGGAAGGAGTCGGCGCTTTGTCGAGATAGACGACCGAGGCCCCCCACATGAACGGGAGCAACATCCCCAACGAACATTCGTATGTGTGGGAAAGAGGAAGGATAGAGAGGAAAACGTCGTTCGGGAATACAGGTTGCAGGATGCTGACCATACTCAGTTCGCTGCAGAGATTTCCGTGGGAAAGCATGACCCCTTTCGGTTTCGATGTAGTCCCCGATGTATAGATGATAGCGGCAAGATCCTCTTTTTTCGGGTCGAGCAGCACTTTGTGTCTGTCCTCTTCCTGTTTGTGTTGGGCGATTACTCCCAGATTTTTCGAACGGATGACTAATGTAAGTTGTGCGAGAACCTCTTTGGAAACTTTGGTGTAAAGTTTATCGGAGGCGACTAAAACTTTCGCTTCGGAGTGGAGAATGATCCGATCGATCTCCGAACCCGAAAAATCGGGAAGTATCGGAACGATAACCATTCCCGAAATGGTTGTGGCGAAATAGGTAACCCCCCAGTTGGGCATATTGTTGCTCAGTAAAGCCACCTTGTCGCCACTCCCGAGCCCTGCTTCGGCAAATATTCCGATCAGAGATTCGACCCGCTCGGAGAATTCCCGATAGGTGAGCGATTCGCCTCCGTAAAGCGAGGAACAGGGGTTGGAACTGTATGCATGGATGCTGTGTCTGTAAAGGTCCAGCAATGTGTTGAAAGGCATGGTCGGATAGATTGATTAACGTATGCACTCTTCCAACAGACAAAGATAGATTTTTTTGACGAGAAATTATACTTTTGTAGAACTTTAACGCATGAAAGAGCTTTGTTCCGCAGTATGTCGCTTTCCGAAAAAATACGTTGTCGCGCCTATGAGCTGGGTTTCGACCTGTGTGGGATTGCCGCATGTCGGCCATTGGCTGAACAATACGACGATTTTCGGAGATGGCTCGGATCCGGTTACGACGGAGGGTTGGAGTACCTGCGGCGCAATGTCGAAAAACGGTTCGATCCTGCGATGTTGTATGAGCAGGCTCAGTCGGTTGTGGTTTGCGGTGTCAGTTATAATCGTCCCGTCGCTTCCGGAGAGGTCTCCTCGCGTATCGCTGCGTATGCCCATTCAACCGATTATCACATTACGATCAGACAACAGCTTTCCCGTCTGCTCGATTATTTAAAAGAGTTGGAACCTCAAGCTGCGGGACGGGTTTTTACCGACACGGCACCTATTTCGGAAAAATCATGGGCCGTAGAGGCGGGTTTGGGGTGGATCGGTCGTCATTCTTTATTGCTTCACCCGCGTTTGGGCTCATTTTTGCTGTTGGGGGAGATCGTTACGACGGTACGGCTCGATCCCGATGAGACAAGGATGGGGAACGGGTGCGGAAATTGTCGGAGGTGTGTGGATGCCTGTCCGGCAAAGGCGATTTTGCCCGACCGGAAGATCGATGCAGGGAAGTGCATCGCCCGCCGGACGATTGAACGGGGACAAGATGGTGAGGCGGAAGGGAATTTGCATGGATGGGTGTTCGGTTGTGACGTTTGTCAGCGGGTATGTCCGTACAATCACAAGGCTCCGGAGCTGGATCACGAATTATTTCGTCCGATCCCGGAGCTCGAACAACTGGATGCTGTTTCATGGCTTGCCCTGACCGAATCTGATTTCGATCGGCTGTTCGGACAGACTCCGCTCGCGCGTTGTGGATTGCAGCGGTTACAAAACAGAATCCGCAAGATCGTCGGGAAAAATTCGAAATAGGGCAGGGAAGAGGACTCTTTCGAAAAAATCCTGCGGCGATTGTTTGCCGGATTCATAATAAAACGTACTTTTGTGAATCGACAAAATATCGGTTCGGAGAACTGAAAATTAAAAAACTAATTGAAAAGATATGATGTTTTTGTTGCAAGCAAGTGAACCGGCAGCGACGGCGACTCTGGCCGTAGAACCGGTGGCCGAGACGATGAGTTTCGGAGAACTATTTCTCGCCGGAGGTTTCCTGATGTGGCCGCTTCTGATTCTCGGCGGTGTGGCTGTGTTTATCTTTTTCGAACGCTTTTGGGCGATTCGTAAGGCTTCGGCTGTCGATCCCAACTTCATGAACAGAATCCGCGAATTGATTTTCGATGGGAAGATAGCCGCGGCGGTCCAACTGTGTCGGAGCTCCAATACTCCGATTGCCCGTATGGTCGAGAAGGGTATTGAGCGTATCGGTCGCCCGTTGAACGATGTGAACAATTCGATCGAAAATGTAGCGAATCTCGAGGTGTCGAAACTCGAAACCGGTCTGCCGATTCTGGCAACGATAGCAGGAGGCGCTCCGATGATCGGATTCTTGGGTACGGTTGTCGGTATGGTACAGGCCTTTATGAACATGTCTCAGGCAGGAGGTACGGTCGATATGACGGTTTTGTCGAGCGGTATGTATGTGGCGATGGTGACTACGGTAGCCGGTTTGACAGTCGGTGTCCCTTCCTATTTCGGATACAACTATCTGGTGGCGCGTATCGAAAAACTGGTCTTTCAGATGGAGGCCAACTCGATCGCCTTTATGGATATTTTGAACCAACCGATCGAACAGTAAAAAGTAGCGAACGGGAATAAAAGATTAAAACGTTATTAATTATGGCTATCAAACGAGGGTCGAAAGTGGAAGTAGGGTTCAGTTCGTCATCGATGACGGACCTGATCTTCTTGCTGTTGCTTTTTATGATGCTCTCTACCACGTTGATCAATCCCAATGCCGTGAAACTGACGTTGCCGAAAGCTACCAATCAGTTGAAAGATAAACCGGTAGCTACGGTTTCGATTACGGCCGATCTGAATTATTATGTCGGGACGGATCCGGTGCCCTTCGATCGTCTGGAGGAGGCATTGGTTGCAGCCGTAAAGGATGCGGAGATTCCTTCGGCGTCGCTTCATTGCGACAAAAGCGTGCCGATCGAGGAGGTCGTCAAGGTGATGAAGATTGCAATAAAGAACAAGATAAGATTGACTTTGGCCACTGCGCCGGAATAGTGTGATGATCGATTTTCAAACAGAAGACCGAACGCAGCAGCGTATTGTAGGGGCGGCCGCTACTTTTGTGTATGCGGTGGCCGTATTGTTGCTGTTGTTGTTGGTGAAGTTTACGCTTACGCCGCCGTTGGATGAAGGCGAGGGGTTGCTGGTCGATTTCGGGAATATCGAGGAGGCTGCACCGGGGATCGATCCGGCAATGAACGACCAGATTGCCGAAGAGGTCCAGCAACAGCGGCCAGCCGAGCGGGAACAGGTGGATGAAGAGCAGTTGACGCAAGATTTTGAGGAGACCGATGTTGAAGTCCAGGAGAAGAAGAAAGAGGAGAAGAAGCCCCAGCAGAAGGTAGAGGCGGACAAGACGACGCCCAAGCCGGAACAGAAACCGGCAGAAAAACCCCGCGAGGTAAATCGTAAGGCTCTGTTTCCGGGACGGACAGCAAACAGTACGTCGACGAGTGAAGGAACCGGTACGGGCAGTGGGAATCAGGGGGATCTAGCAGGATCTCCGGAGGGGTCTCATGAAGGGACCGGAACCGGGACGGGTGGCAATTCGGCGAGTCTGGCAGGCCGTTCTTTGGTAGGTGCGTTGCCTGCACCCGATTACAGCGCCCGGGATCAGGGAAAGGTTGTTATAGAGATCTATGTGGATCAGCAAGGACGTGTCACGAAGGCCGATTATCGGTCGCAGGGGTCGACAACCGGAAACAGTTCGTTGGTGGCTTCGGCAAAACGGGCGGCTTTGCAGGCGCGGTTCAATGTGGATGAAAATGCTCCTTTGTCTCAGAAGGGGACAATTACGTATAATTTCCGTATGCAGTAGAAGGGATATGGAGCGATATGGGGTTTGGGCGATGGTCGAAAAATCATCGCCCGAATTTTTTTAGTACCCAAAGGCTGTTTTTGTTGGAGAAAATGGGAGAAAAATTTGATTTTTTGATTCAATCTTTTGTTTACGAGAGCGACGAGATGGATGAGGCGGATTGTAAATCTCATAAATATAGTATGTTGAGCTGGATTTGCAATCGATGGTAAAGAGTTGTGGTGGCTGAAACGGACTTGCTTCCCCAAAAAGTTTTCGCTACCTTTGTTTAGAGAGGGTTGATTTGTGGACTCAAATATCGAATCGAGCATGAGCAGAGGCTTGTTGATTAAAAATTGTCGGGTCTTTTCGTTGACCGAACAGCAAGGGGTTTCGATTGATTATAAAAGAGGGGTTGTCGGAATCGTGGGAAACCGGATTGTATTTGTCGGAAACGATCCCGATGCGGTTGTGGGCTTCGAACGGGAACACGGGACGGAATTAGAGGTGCTGGATGCATGCGGGATGTTGCTGATGCCCGGGCTGATCAATCTGCACAACCATGTGGCGATGACCCTGATGCGGGGATATGCCAACGATATGGAGCTTCAATCCTGGCTGGAGGAAAAAATCTGGCCATTCGAGGCTAAATTGTCTCCGGAGGATGTCGGTCGGGGGGCCGCATTAGGAATTGCTGAAATGTTGTTGAGTGGGACGACGACATTTGCCGACATGTATTGGCACACCGATCGGATCATCGAGCAGGCGATCCAGAGTGGAATCCGGGTCGTGGCCTGTCCGGCATTTATCGGAGATCGTTTCGGGGGGTATGTCGATCGGGTCGGAGAGATGATCGAACGGTATCATGGCGTTGCAGGAGGACGAATCACGGTTTGGGTGGCACCCCATGCGCCATATACCTGCAGGCCGGAGCATATTAAGGATTCACTTTCGCTGTGTAAACAGTATGGTGTAGGAGTACATATCCATTTGAGCGAAACCGTTTCGGAGGTCGAAACCGTACGGGAACGCTATGGCAGGACGCCGATTCGTTTGATGCAGGATCTGGGGGTATTCGATTATCGGACGCTTGCAGCCCATTGTGTCTATCCGACCGATGAAGAGCTGGAAATTTTGCGGAATGATCGGGTGACGGTTGTCTATAATCCGCAGAGTAATATGAAGTTGGCAAGCGGAATAGCCCCGATAAGCCGTATGTTAGAGCAAGGAATAAACGTTTGTATCGGGACGGATGGGCCGAGTTCGAATAACGATCTGGATATGTGGGATGAGATGCGGACCGGTGCTTTGCTCCAGAAAGTGGCGACGGGTGATCCCCGGGTTCTTTCTGCAGAACGTGTGCTTCGTATGGCGACGGTCGATGCCGCAAAGGCAATCGGACATGCGGGAGAGTTGGGCGTGATTGCCGAAGGGGCTTTGGCTGATCTGATTCTGATCGATCTGGATCAACCCCATTTTACGCCGGATTACGATCTGATGAGTAATCTGATCTATTGTGCCCGTGGGGCTGATGTCGATACGGTATTGGTCGACGGACGTATCGTGGTACGATCGAAACGGTTGGTGACCTTGGATTTCAAGACGGTCAAACGGGAGGTTAGCCAAACGCTTCGCGACCTCGCACAACGTATGTGAATTTCTTGCAGAGTATATCGATTGAAATAAATGAAGAAACACTAACGGTTATGAAAAATTACAGGATATTCGTGGGGCTTGTAGCTCTGTTTTGGATGTATGGTCCCGTACGGAGTACGGCCGGTGATGGTAACGGAAGAGTACCCGGTGTGCACGCGATCGGGAACGGTGCCTTGTGTGTCTACGGAAAGGGAGCGGATGTGTTGCAGATTTTCGGTCCGCCCTATTCGTCGCCCTCCATGTTGGGGATACAGTTGACCGATGACGGTTACCGGATCGAATCTTCTCGGATTCCGGAAACGGCGGTTTGGGAGCATCGGATGATCGGGAGCTCCGAGACAGAAGCTCTATTGACCGATTTCATTTCGGATGCAGGTTGCAGTTTTGTGCGTTGTATTGAGGCGCGGTCTCCGGTACGTTTCCGTGTGGGCGTGTGCATGGAGGATCGGTATGCGCCTTATGCACAGGATATAACAGTCAAGGCAGATGATCGGTTGTCGGATCAGTATAAGGGGGTGACTTCGAGTTATCGGGTATCGATAGTCCCAGGTGTGCCGTTTTATAGCAATTACAAATCTCCGAAAGGGTACGAATATCAAATTTTGACCACGGGATCGGCTTCTCTCCAGCCGGATCCGGACGATCCCAAACAGCTGGTTCTGGAGATGACCTCCGGTGAAGGGGCTCTGTATGTGGTTGCCGGGCCGTCGGTCTCGGAATTGAAGCAACACGTAGAGGTTGCATTGGGGACGTCGCTTAACAGCCAACTCAAGAAGTGCGAGAAAGGATGGAAAAACTACTCCGCCGAGCAGACCAAATTCAGGGTCGATCGTTTCACGGGAGAACGTTTACAGGAGTTTAACCGGGCTGTGGATGACATAGGGGTATTGATCCGGAGCCAGCAGGGGATTCAAGGCGGCGTTTTGGCTGGGATTGTGTACCACATGGCCTATGTTCGCGATCAGTATGGCGTATTTCGCGGATTGCTGGCTATGGGGCATGAGGCGGAAGCCCGCAAGATTCTGGAATTCTATTTCGGCATCTGGCAGGAGTTCGGATATATCAAAAATGCACAGGCAATCGGATACTCCGGCATTTTCCATAGGCATGAGAACGACGAGAGTGAAATTACCGGATACCTTGTCGTACAGGCCTTCGATTACTATCGTAAAACCGGTGATGCAGCTTTCATAAAGAGGATTTTACCCATGTTGGAGTGGGCAACACAAGCGCAGCAGCGCAATCTGATCGATGGTATGATGCCCTTTAATGGGGATGAAACCTATATCGCGGGTGGAGTGGTTCCGCGTAAGGTGATGTATCACGGTTCGGCCGAAGCGACACTGCTGTTTATTGAGGGAAGTAACCGATTGTTGGATTTCGTGAAAAAGCAGGGACTGTGGGATGAAATGCGGACAAGCAGTCTGGAACAGGATGTTGCTGAGTGTTCGTCGCGTTACCGCGACAATTTCTTCCAAGAGGGCCTTTTGTGGATCAACAATCCCGAACGGGAGAAGAAGGTTGTCTATCCGGAGACGCGTCCTGGGGTGTGTCTCTATCCCGGACATGTCGATTATTTCCCTGAAACATTTCATTTCAAGGGGTCGCTCTATTTTTGTGAAGCGTGCATGAAGCGCGACACGACCGGAATAGAACTTCCAACGGTGGAACGGTTCAATATTCCGTCGGCAAACCTCTTCCCGATCTATATCGACGCTCAACTTTTGACCGATCAGGAGAAACAAGATCTGCTTGAACAGGTGGTCGACCGTTATCGGAGTACGGGACGCATCTCGACGCAGGATCGTATTCTCGGTTATGATTACGGTATGTTCCTTTATGCGCTTACCCGATACGACCATCCGTTGGCCGGAGAGGTGTACGATAAGATGATGGCTTTGCGGGACAGTGCAGGTGCGTGGGTCGAATATTATGTCGACGGAGTACCGAGCGGGTGTCCGTGTCGGCCTTGGGAGAGCGGTATCAACATCGAGGCGGCGATTGCTTATGCTACTTCTCCTCGTACGGAGTAATATATCCGAAGGTACGGCGATAATGAATAATGTCTGAAATGGTAACGATCGGGTAGTCGAATTGTGCAGCGAATCGTTCGATTGCGACTCCTTTGGCCATAGAGCCGTCCGGATTAGTCAGTTCACAGAGAACGGCATATGGTGATAAAGCAGCGAGTTTCATCAGGTCGATGCTTCCTTCCGTGTGCCCATCTCGGGTGAGAACGCCTCCGTTTTGGGAAATTAATGGGAAAACGTGTCCTGGTCTGCATAGGTCCTCCGGTCGGGCATGAGGTGCGATAGCTGTTTTGATGGTTTGAACCCTGTCCGAGGCTGAGACTCCAGTCGTGACGCCGGATGCGGCTTCGATCGAGATAGTGAAGTTGGTCCCGTAGCGGCTTGTGTTCCGACTAACCATAAGCGGCAGGTCTAATGAGTCGGCTTTTTCAGCAGTCAAACACAGACAAACGATCCCGCTACAGAAATGGATTAACTGTGCCATTTGGGGGATTGTGATCTTTTCTGCAGAAAAGATCAGATCGCCTTCATTTTCGCGGTTTTCGTTATCGATTAGAAGTATACCTTTCCCTTGTCGCAGAGCTGCCGTTGCTTTCCGAATACGGCTTTCGAAATTTACGGATTGGATAAAAGGATTAGCCATAATTATAAAATGGTAAAAGTTTTGTCGCAAAGGTATCAGGGGATAAGGCCAGAATTAAATACTATATTTGCATAGAGACACACTTTATTTGCAGATAGGAGGTAGATATGTCCGTAACGTATTTGAAAGTTTTGCATCGGATGGGGCAGGCTTTCAGTTGTGAGGTTGAAGTTCCGTTTACGCAGCCGTTGCATTGTCATGAAGAGTATGAATTGTTTTATGTGTCGTCGGGGCAAGGAGAAGAATTTGTCGGGGATACGGTCCGGAAGTATACAGCAGGCGATATGACCTTGATCGGAAGCGGAATTCCGCATCTCCATTCGCCCGGTTGTTATTCGGAATCCGTTTCTCTACAAAACAGTTGCTGGTTACTTCGATTTCCCCGTTCGTTGTTCCCGGAACGGATGCAAGAGATTGAGGAGTATGCTGTTATTCAGTCGCTTCTGTCGGATAGCCGTTGTGGAATTCGGTTCCGTTCTCAGAAGACGATTTTTCGGGTACAGAAGATGATGCAGCGGCTGAATGGACGAAATGGGATCGATCGGATTATCGGCCTGTACGAAATATTAAATCTTTTGGGTCGGCAAGGCGATAGGGAGCTTTTATCTCCGGAAAAGTTTACCGAGTCGGTTCCTGTATCGTGGAGGGATCCGGTGGATTGGGTTTCGCTATATTTGACGCAAAATTTTAAGGATCCTGTGACACTTGAAACGATTGCTCGACAGGTAGGATTACATCCGGCGTCATTGTGTCGCTATTTTAAAAAGAGAACAGGGCAGACGGTCTTTGAATTTTTGAATGGGTGTCGGGTGCGTTGTGCCTGTCGTATGTTGGTCCGATCTGATTTGACGATCTCCCAGGTTGCCTTTGAATCAGGCTTTAACAATTTATCCTATTTTAACAGGGTATTCAAAAAAAGTGTGGAACTGCAATATATGATATTCGGGAAGCCGGATACAGCCCGAAATGAAAAAAAGAGCTAAACATCTGCAAATATAACCGTTGATATACTGCATTTTATGTGGTATCAGATTCGGGAACGACTTTTTAATTTGTCTTAATCCGTTGCAAGTTTCTTCGGGATATATGGGAACATTTACGGGAATTTATTATACCTTTGCCGCATAACCGAAAAAGCAACGCCGATGAAAGTTACCGTCTATCTGAAAAAGTGTTCCCCCGAGGTCTCGAACATCTGCTTCCGGGTCAGAGATAAGAATGTGGACATAAAGGTCGTTTCCCCACTTGAAGTGCAAGACAGGTATTGGGACACCGACACCCTCAGCTACAGGCGCACGACAGCCGTGCCCGCCTCCGAGCAGAAACGGCTGCCGGAACAGATCGCCGCCATCATCGAACGGGCGGAGAAGACCTTCACGGGCAAGGCGGACAGTCGGTGGATGAGGCAGGTCATCGAGGATGTGCTGTACCCTGCCCGCGCCTTCGAGCGCAACCATCCGAACCTGCTTGCCCGCGTCCACGAGTATCTGGAAAAATTTGACGGAGCGGAGAGGACAAAGGAGCATATCGTCCGTTTCGAGCGCAAGATGACCCGTTACCACGACTACCGCCGGGATATACTGGGAGAGACGGATTTCACCCTCTTCGTGGAGACCGTCACGTTGGAGCAGATGAACGCTTTCCGGGATTATGTGGTGAACGAGTACAAGCTGCGGCAGGAACACCCCGACTTCTATGCTCCCCGCATGCTCATCAACCACAGACCGAGGCCGCTTTCCGGTACGACCGTCATCAACATCATGAACCTGTTCTGCACCTTCCTGCACTGGTGCAAGAAGATGAAGTATTCCGACAATGAGGTCTATGTGCTCTACGGCTGCAAGGAACCTACCTACGGCGACCCGTTCTTCCTCACTTCCGAAGAGAGGAATATCCTCTACGATGCGGACTTGAGCGACTGCCCGAAATTGGCCGTCATCCGTGACATCTTCGTGTTCCACTGCTATGTCGGCTGCCGAGTGGGTGACCTCTACAGGCTCACGAGGGCCAACATCAAGGACAGCTTTCTGGAATACATGCCGCA
>DWXH01000033.1 GCA_019119305.1 Candidatus Alistipes merdigallinarum
TTGGTTACAAAATACATTGTATCGTTGCCAACATGTTCTGAGGAAACTAACACGCCGTCATGATAACGAAAAGGATTATTGCTCGAAGTCATAATAGCAGAGGGAGCATATTGGAATTCGGATGGTAAATAAGTACGAATTATTTCTCCTTCACTATTTATTATCGTAATGAAATGCTTCGGAACGTAAGGTTTATCTTGAGAAGGAAGAGGAACATGGGTCAATGCAAATGTACTGCTGTCGATAACTCGACAAGAGCATATGTATTCATCTGTTTTTACATCAATGGACTTTAGGTGTCGACCATACAGGTCATAAACCTGTATGCGTTTATTGACCCCCCTCAGAATAGAAACTGATTTTATCATCGTATATATTGGCACTGATTGGCCCCCCGAATGTAGGCATTAAATATTCGTTACCCGCTCGGCCAACTCGATTGAATGAGGAAATAATCTTACCCGATTCAATATCTGCTACTGTGATCGTACCGTTAGCCATGTCCACCAGCAACACTTTCCCGTCGTCAGTCAATCCTTGTACGGATAGATTACTCAAAATACGTTCCGTTTTCCCCAATGGAATCAGGTCGACCCGTTCCGCCAAATCGTTCCATTTGAAATCCGGTGTCTCTTCGGTATCCTCAAATAGCTGAGACATGTTGATCGTATAGGGTTTGTATGGTGTAACCGAATCAACCGATACCTGTTTGCGTGTACAACCGATATGGAACAGACATATCATCGCTGTAAGAAGCCCAATCGTTTTTTTTGTCATATACATGGTCTATTAATTCATTATCAAATCTCATCCTTGAGCGTTATCACGACAAGAAACGGATTGTCGTCTTCGGTGACTCCGTCAATCACCCCGACTAAATGGAATGCTTCGACAGGGGCTATCAGTTTATTTCCTGCAATAAAATAGACTGGTAGCTCAACACTTCCGCCCTGCGGAAGATCACACGTACAGAAACCCTCTTTAAATGCCAGCAATTGATCTTTTTTCCAAATATTCGTGTACCCTTTTCCTTTATACAACAGATAACCTACGAGTAAATCTTTGTAGTATCCAAAATATTTCGGGTCATACTGTTCAGAAAACGACAACTCTTTGGTGTTGAATTGTCTTTTTATTTGTTCGCCCCGCTCGCCATAATCAGTGATCAGAAATGGACAAACCCTTTCCTTCGTAACAAAATACATTGTGTCATTACCCATTGGGGCTCCGGGAACCAATACTCCTCCATTGTATTGAAACGGCCGATTACAATACGAACTGAATGATGGAGCGTATTTGAATTTCATCGGAAAATAAGTGCGAATTACTTCACCCTTGTCGTTTATGATCGATACAAAATAATTAGGAACATATGGACTTTCTTTTAATGGTATGGGATTGTGCGTCAATACGAAGGTTTCACTGTCTACGACTTGACCGGCTGTAATATAATTGTCGGTTTGTATATCGATCGTTTTTATATGTGTCCCATATAGATCATAGACTTGTATGCGTTTTTGTTGAATGGAAAAAACATAGATCTGATTATCGTAAAGGTTTACGGTTACAGGGGAAGAATAAGGGGATATGATATATTCATTGCCTGCTCGCCCTACACGGTTAAATGAAGAAATGATTTTTCCTGTGTGGATATCTGCTATGGAGATTGTACCGTCCATCATGTCCACCAGCAACACTTTCCCGTCGTCAGTCAATCCTTGTACGGATAGATTACTCAAAATACGTTCCGTTTTCCCCAATGGAACCAGATCGACCCGTTCCGCCAAATCGTTCCATTTGAAATCCGGGGTCTTTTCGGCATTCTCGAATAACTGAGCCATGTCGATCGTATAGGGTATGTCAGAGCGTGCCGATACAGACTCTTGTTTGCAGGCTGTCAATAATATACATGTGGCTACAATGTTTATAATCAGGTATTTTTTCATACGATGACGAGTGTAGTAAGTTTTATGTAAATTTAAATAAAAAATTAACCAAGAAATATAGCTCAACCGAAAATGTATATAGTCGTTAATATTATATTAAAATCTGTTTATGTTATTGTTTGCCTTGAAGATATGATTGTATCAAGAATATCTCTTTGTAATTAGATTTTCGTATTGTATCTTTGTTTAGATCGCTTATGAAGTATGGAGACATAAACAAAATTTACAAACCACTAAAACCAAACCGTTATGAAACTAAAAACCTTACTAACCCTGTTGTCGTTTGTTGCAATAATCACCTCGTATGGACAAATTCAACCCTATGCGGCTACCGATGGTTTGGGGCGGATTTTGCCCCTCAATGAGGAAGCCGGAGATCCGAAATCGGATCGTCACGTAGCCATGTTTTATTTTTTGTGGACGGGGGCTGGAGATAATATCGCCGAGTGTTCATGGGATTTGGATGTTTTGTGGCGCGAGCATCCCGAAGTATTTGAAGATTTCAGCAGCCCATATTGGGGCGGAGGTGCAGGAATTGACGGACGTTACTACTATTGGGGACAACCCATTTATGGATATTATCACGGTCTGGATTATTGGGTACATTTGAAAAATATCCAGTTGTTGACCGATGCAGGAGTCGATATGTTGGTTATCGATGCGACGAACAATTCTCACTATCCGGAACAGGCTGATGCTCTGATGCGTGCGATGGAAACCGTAAACCGTCAAGGACTGAAGGCTCCGAAAATCGTCTTTTACACCAATACGGAATCGGGAGAAAGAATGCAGAATATCTACAACGACATTTACAAGGAAGGGGCGAAATACAGGCATCCGGATTGCTGGTTTTATCTTGATGGGAAACCGTTGATTTTGGGAATTTCGGCCCAGGCAGCAGGGAAAGATTATGAAGGATTCTTCACGATCCGTGAATCCCAATGGCCGACGGAAAAGACCAAAACCGATGGCTGGCCATGGATTGAATTCGTTCGCCCGCAACATGTCTATTCGAACCATCGGGGAGAGCGTGAAATTATCAACGTGTCGGTTTCGCAACATCCGAATCCCACAGCCGGCATGGGCGGTTCTGCATTTTACGGGAATCAGGACAACTGGGGCCGAAGCTATCGAAACGGCTCGCACGGCGATCCGGAGAAGGATATCAAGTACGGATATAATTTCCAAGAGCAGTGGGATTATGCATTGAGGCAAGATGTCCCTTATGTATTTGTCACCGGATGGAATGAGTGGATTGCCGGGAAGTGGAACAGTCGGGACGACAATCCCGAGCATTCATGGTTTTGTGATCAGGCGAGTCCCGAATACAGCCGCGATATAGAGCCCTCCTTAACGGCAGGATTGGATGACCACTATTACATGCAGTTGGTTGCAAACATCCGTCACTATAAAGGTGTGCCGGTTATTCCGACTGCTCCCGAATATCGGACGATTACACAAATCACCGATTGGGAGGGTGTTCCTGTGAATTATACGGATTATGAAGGAGACGTGCTGCATCGTGATGTATTCGGAGCACAGACCGAACCGAGAGTAAAATATACGAACTATACCGGTCGCAATGATTTTTCTCAGATGAAGGTCGTTCGTGACGGGAAGAATATCTATTTTTATGCTAAAACCGTAGACCCGATCACTCCGGACCATGGAGAAAACTGGATGACGCTTTATATTGATACGGACAACGACGGCATGACCGGATGGTGTGGTTTCGATTATAAGGTTATCTCGGGAGACCGTTTGATGAAATACGATGGCTCGTCATGGAGTGAAGTAAAAGAGGTCCCGTATATGGTCGAGGGAAATGAAATGAGTATAGCGATTCCTATAAAGGCACTCGGGTTGCATGCAGACTCTGTTTCGTTCCGGTTCAAATGGGCCGACAACATGCAGAAGGAGGATCCGATGGATTGGTATGTAAACGGTGATACGGCTCCCGGAAGCCGATTCTGCTATATCTATCAAGAAGAATAATAGCCGGAGCTTTCCTTTGTAATGGGACAAGGAGGAAACGGTTGCAGGCGTATTTTGCAACTTGTAACCTGTTGATCGGCCATCTGTTGTCGATGTGATTTAGTTTTTGAGCATTTTATGGAATCTTCTTGGATATTAACCTACAATCTTACGAACCAATTAATTACAGACTAAACTCAATACACTATGAACCGAAAACTCAGGATGGGGATGGTGGGCGGAGGGAATAACGCCTTCATCGGGGCCGTTCACCGTGCGGCAGCGCTTATGGATAACCATATAGAGTTGGTTTGCGGCTGTTTCAGCTCCCACCCCGACATTTCACTCGCATCAGGAAAAGAGTATTTCCTGCCCGAAAATCGCATCTATTTT
Organism: Candidatus Alistipes merdigallinarum; assembly: GCA_019119305.1. Lineage (GTDB taxonomy): Bacteria > Bacteroidota > Bacteroidia > Bacteroidales > Rikenellaceae > Alistipes_A > Alistipes_A merdigallinarum. The sequence goes on from DWXH01000033.1 coordinate 4,314, forward strand.
TCGTATTCGGAGATGATCGAGAAAGAGGCTGTTCTCCCGGAGGGGGAACGTATGGATTTCATATCGATCGTTACGCCTAATGTCTCGCATTTCGGACCGGCTATGATGGCTTTGGAAAAGGGTTTCGATGTGGTCATCGAGAAGCCCATGACTTTCACCCTCGACGAGGCGAAAAAACTTAAGGAGAAGGTCGACCAGACGGGCCTCACTCTCGCTTTGACCCACACCTATTCGGGTTATCCGGCGGTCAAAGAGGCCAAGGAACGTATCGCAAAAGGGGAATTCGGAACGATCCGCAAGATATACACGGAGTATCCCCAGGGATGGCTTTCGTCTCGAGTAGAGCTTAATCCGGGCAGCAACGCCGGTTGGAGAACCGACCCCAAGCGTTCGGGTAAAGCCGGTTGTATGGGGGATATCGGAACTCATGCCCTGCATTTGGCTGAATATATATCGGGGCTCAAATGTACCGAAATGTGTGCCGATATGGCGACATTCGTTCCGGGGCGTGCACTCGATGACGACGGTGCTGCATTGCTGCGATTCGACAACGGTGCACGAGGCGTACTCATAGCCTCACAGGTGGCTGCAGGCGACGAAAACTCCCTTAAAATACGTATCTATGGCGAAAAAGGCGGGATAGAGTGGCGCCAGGAGGAACCCAACACATTGCTCGTAAAATGGGCGGACAGGCCTATGGAAGTAGTACGGGTCGGAAATGGGTATATGGGTGCTGCGGCAAAAGCCAATACACGTACGCCGGGAGGACACCCCGAAGGGTATATCGAAGCATTTGCCAACATCTATCTCAACTTCGCCAAAACGGTTATGGCCAAACGCGACGGACGCCAACCCGAAGCCACGTGGCTCGACTTCCCCGATGTGAATGATGGAGTCAGGGGTATGCAGTTTATCGAAACCGTCGTGGCATCGGGCTACGAGGAGGAGAAGAAATGGATCAAATGGATCAAATAAAAATCAACAATTATTATGGCACGCAAAGTAACTTTATATACTGCACAATGGGCCGACATGAGCCTTGAGACCATCTGCAGGAAAGCCAAGGAGATGGGATACGACGGCCTCGAACTGGCTTGCAACGACAACCACCTCAATCTCGATGTACTGAGTCAGGAGCATTGTGATCATATACTCGCTACGCTGAAAAAATACGGTCTCGAATTGTATACCGTATCCAACCATCCGCTCGGACAGTGCGTATGCGATCCGATTGACCAACGCCACAAAAACATCTTGTCCCCACGGATATGGGGGGACGGAGATCCGGAAGGCGTCCGCCAACGGGTAACGGCTGAAATGATCAAATTGGGTGAAGCGGCGAAGATGCTGGGTGTCGATACGGTAGTGGGGTTTACCGGAAGCCCTATATGGCATATGCTGTACGCATTCCCTCCCGTTTCACAGGATGAAGTTCAGGCAGGGTTCGACGAATTCGCACGCCGGTTCCGTCCGATCCTCGATGCCTATCAGAAAATTGGGGTCAGATTTGCCCTCGAAGCGCACCCTACTGAAATAGCATTCGATATCTCTTCGGCAAAACGGGCCCTCGAAGCACTCGATTACCATCCTGCATTCGGGTTCAATTACGATCCGAGCCACATGGGATACCAAGGTGTCGATTACGTGGAATTCATATACACGTTTGCCGACCGCATATTTCACGTACACATGAAGGATGTATGGTGGTCGGACAAGCCGATGCGGGCAGGAGTTTTCGGAGGGCACCTGCCGTTCGGCGATGTGGAGCGTTTCTGGGATTTCCGCAGTATGGGACGCGGGAAAATAAATTTCGAAGAGATTATCCGGGCGCTGAATCGAATAAATTATCAGGGACCGCTCTCCGTAGAGTGGGAAGACAGCGGTATGGACCGGGAACACGGAGCTTCGGAATCGCTTAAATTCGTCAAGAACATAGATTTCAAACCTTCGGCCATCGCTTTCGATGCGGGGTTTGAAAAATAGGCCTACTGCTAACCTAAACTTCAATACTACGACTAAAAAGAAAATTTCGAGAAGAGAGTTTCTCGCACAATCGGCATTGATCGGGGTCGGAACCGTAGGTGCGATGAGCATGGGCGGATTGTTGACCTCTTGCGGCGATGATTCGAAAAACAAAAAACACCTTTAGAATCGGCTATTGCGCCTTATTATCCCGAACTGGGCGATAAGGCCTTAGACGGGAAACCCCTCAAGGCGGGTATAATCGGATGCGGAAGCCGCGGTGGTGGAGCAGCCTTTAATTTTCTCGATTCCGGGGACGGCCTCTCTATCGTCACGATGGCCGATATATTCGAAGATCGGCTGGAAGACCTGCGTAAACGGCTGAAAGAGAGACAAGGAACAGACATCCCGGACAACAAGATTTATTACGGGTTCGATGCCTACAAAAAGGTCTGCGAAGACCCCGAAATCGATCTCGTGCTGATTGCCACCCCATCTGTTTTCCATGCACCGCACACGAAATATGCGATCGAATGCGGCAAACATGTATTCTGCGAAAAACCTGCGGGGATCGATCCGGTGGGGTGCCGCACGATGCTGGCCGCCATAAAGCAGGCACGGGACAAGAACCTGGTGATCATGACCGGAACCCAACGCCATCACAACCGCGATTACAATGAATGTTACCGCCGCATACGGGAAGGCGAAATCGGACGAATAACCAATGCCGTAGTGAAATGGAATCAAGGGCACATGGGATACCGCGACCGTCAGCCCGGCTGGACCGACATGGAATATATGTTGCGCGATTTCTTCAGTTGGAACTGGCTGTGCGGAGACCACGTGATCGACCAGTTGGTCCATAACGTCAACGTGTTCCAATGGTTCTCTCACCTGAAACCGGTCTCAGTCGTGGCGATGGGCAGCCAGCTGCAACGCAAGACAGGCGATATATACGACAATTTCTGTCTGGATCTGTTGTATGAAGGCAACGTCCGCGTCAATGCGCAGGCCCGTCAGATTGACGACTGTGCGAATGATGTCAGCGAAACGATCTACGGGACGGAAGGATATTGGACAAGTAAGGACATGAGCATCCGTGACCTGAACGACAACATTATCTGGAAATATGATTACGATGCACAGAATGCCAAGTACAAACAGAACGACCCGTACGTTCTCGAGCACATGGATATGGTCAACCAGATACGTTCGGGCAATATCGTCTCCCAAGCCGAAACGACCGTCATTTCCTCGTTGACCTGTGCTATGGCCCGGGAGTCGGCATATACGGGCAAAGAGCTGAAATACGATGAGTTCATGACATCCGACCTGTCGTTGATGCTGCCCGAACTGCATTTGGACAACATTGAAGATTTCGAAAAGAAATTTGTTGCCCCGAAAGCCGGACAAGCTCCGCCACCCAACAATAAAGCATAATGCGTCATCAGTAAACGTAGAATACACAACACATTTTGTATACCGACAATCAGAGGGGTTACATCATATGTGTAACCCCTCTGATTATTAGTTGCTGCCGCAAATCGAACGGATGGATAATAAGAATGTTCAATCCGGATACAGCGTGTTCATTTTTCGAATCTGATGATTTGTTTTTTTAGATTTGTTATCGTATTTTTATGTGCGGACGACCCGAATCCGTTAAAATAAATTATGGACAACACAAAATGGGACTTTATAAATTCAGTATACTAGCATTTATTTTATTGTGCATCTCCTGCGCACCGCAACATTATATAAAACAATCGGGTGGTGTACTGATTGATTCGATGGCAACGTACAGGAATGATGAAAAAGGAATATGCTTTTATTTTGGAAACCACATGACACAATACGGCAATCTGCCTGTAACCTCGAGTGTGAACAAAGTGTTGTCTTTTTGCGAATTCAATCCTAAATCCGATACAATTTTGTTTATAGGGGCCAGCATCCTCTGTGTCGAACGTTATACAGTGCCATCTTACTTGGAAAAACAAAGTCCTAAACGAGAAAAATATCAATATCAGACCTGTCCGTTGCTGGAAACAAAAGACAATAATCCCGCTGGCCCCATATATGAAAACGGCTTCCACTGCATGAACTATCAGTTGAAAAAAATGCCTCGGTCGGATGAAATCATCCAACTGCTTTCCTCTTCTACATTTACAAGAAAAGTGAGGATGTTTAAACGTCAAAAAGCTATCGTAACGGAGGATTTACTTCCCTATAAAGGACACTATATCGCATTGATTTATTACACAAAGAAAAGAGAGGATTGGAGCGATACAATAAGATGGGACACTGGCACATTAGAGTATGATCCGACTACTTTGAATAATTTACTAAACAGGGAGACTGTACGGTGGAAATATGACGGTTCGTTAAGAACGACTCGTGAAAATGGAATGAGGTTGAAGCTCCAACTGAATCCGGATAGTCTTTGCCAGAGATGTGCCGATGATTATATCAGCCAATTAAACACAAAAAAGTAGTTGTGATATGGATGTTCTCAAGCGTATTTATGCTGTCGTTATATTATAAGGATGTCTTTTTTGTTGGGGCGATATGACTAAGTTACAATTCATTATTTTCATCGTTTTCTTCCTTTTCTTTACGGGGAATGGTTACTCACAACTCCAATTTTCTTCCTCTTACGAATTTTCCGGCGATATTAAGGCCGATATAGAAAACGATACGACGGATTACGGAATCAAGGTACAAATTGGAGCCGCTAATTATTCAAACAGTGGCTATTTCCGTGAAGCTCAGGAACTGTTTGGCTCGCGGCCTCTTTCTGAAAAAAGTCTTGCGCTATTTTCACCCGACGATTGGGAAAGTACGGATGCCCGCAGGTATATTCTCAAACGCTCGAAAAAAGAACGGATTATTGTTATTAATGAAGCTCACAACAACTCAAGACATCGGAATTTTACGGCTTCCTTGCTGGAAGGATTGTATAAAAACGGGTATCGCTATTTAGGGTTGGAAGCGCTTTGGGTTGATTCGATCGTCAACCAGCGAAAATTTGTGGTCTGGGAAGATGGATTCTATACCCGGGAACCGGAATTCGGTAATTTAATCTCTGAAGCGCTCAGGCTTGGCTTCACTGTTTTCGGTTACGAGGCAGACAATAAAAACGGAGAGGAGAGGGAACAGGAACAAGCCTGGAACATCATGGATTTCATGAGCAGTCATCCGGAAGGCAAGTATCTGATTCATTGTGGTTATGCCCACGCGTACGAGAACGAGATATCCTATTGGGGCGGTAAGGCCATGGCCCTCCGGTTAAAAGAGGGGTTAGGAACCGAATTATTCACCATTGATCAAACTTTATGCGCGGAAGGAAGTTTGCCAGTCGTATACGACCGAAGCGAAAACGTCCCGATAGTCTTGAAAAACAAAAAAGATGGAAGTATGTTTCATGGTCTGACAGATCCCCAGACCGACCTATGCATCGTATACCCGAAGACTGATTATGTACAGGACAGACCTGTTTGGCAGACTTATCGCAGAAAGCGCTATACGATCGATACAGACACATTGACATGCGCTCCCGTTTTAGTGACTGCCTACCGGAAAGGGGAATACGATCAGAAAGGAATACCCGCCGACATAATCGAGATCAATGCTCCTAAACAGGAGGCAATCCTATTCCTCTCCTCCGGCGAATACGAAATCATATTTCAAAACAGATGGTACGAAATCATCGCCCGATATTCCATTTCGATATAAATATTTTCGATTTTTCAGAATAAAAGCACGAAAGTGTGTCGGTTTACATCTATTCCGTCTCGACGTGATGTAGCCAAACCGGGAGGAAGAAGTCCCATTGCAGAAACAAAACGAATATACCAAGGCTGTGCCGTCTTTACATACCCTAACCATTAAGGGATATCCACCTTTTGAAGGTGTTTCTTATCTGTAAAACAAAACATTAATGCTTGTATCCATTGGGGAGTTTAGTCTAACTCTGAGTACCAAACACCATATGGTAGCGTTGAAAAAAGAAAAAAAGAGAGCTACGCATCTGTAACTCTCTGACCTTTAGTGGTGCCACCACGAAT
>DWXH01000034.1 GCA_019119305.1 Candidatus Alistipes merdigallinarum
AAGTCCATGGCCAAAATGCCAGATAATCCGATTCCGAAGTTTTAGTCCTAATTTGCTAAATATTTCATAATAAAAAATATCTAATGGAAATACTTCTCCATTATTTACGTAATTACCGACTTGCCAACAAATGCTACCTTGATCCGAAAGGACTTTGACAAGAGCCTTTATTATGTGTTTTTGCGTGTTTAGATAATTCTTTATTGTTGTTTTTGTTTCATATGATTTTCCTATGTTATAAGGTGGGGATGTAATAATTAGATCAAATTTTCGTGTTTTTTCTTTCCGTAAATAATCCAAAATATCTCCATTTTGGATAAAATAATCTTCCGTATTTTTAGTATTTACCATCTTCTTATTTTTCTACAAAAATAAAAATTTTACTCGAGATTCAGAGATTCTAATTATTCTTTTGCTAACATTCTATCCCTTAAAATAACTATACAAGCTGTCGTCTTACCGTCGATCTTAGGGGCGATCTCTTTTACTTCGTATCACTTGGAAAGGTCGGATGCTTTCGCGGTTCGCTTTATTTCTAATGTGTCGTATATCCGTTGCAGTTCGGCTTTTATCCTGTTTTTGGATATGGCCGTTTGTTTGGGTAAGGTGGTGTTTATCATCTTCACGATCTTGTATTCATCGCCTACGGACAGATTCTTGACCAACTCTCTTTTGATATTGCTGACATGGTATTTGAGTGCCTGTACACGACTTACCCCCAGCTTCTCATAAGCCTGTTGCACCAATGGGTATTTGGCTGCTATCCGAGCGCATAGTTCCTCGTGGTTATCCAGCGAGAAAAACGGTTGGGTCGTTTTCAACCTGTGATATTCGTCGAACAACTCTTGGAACGTTACCCGTGCATTTGGTTCGGTCGTGATTTTCTCAATTACCCGACTGTATGAGTATTGGGTTATTCTGTACCCGTTGCGCTGTAATTCGTCTGTAAGGTTTACATAGGTGCGGTATATATGGCGACTGATCTTGAAGTTTACAATATCCATGTTGGCGAGGTTTCGATCCACCACCAGACGATTATCTTCGATCCGCACATATTGTTCATTTATGTAGGGAATTTTTGACAAGGTTTTGATGCGTGCCATTTCACTTAACCCGTTGATCTCCTTTGCATAGTTTTCTGCCTCGGAAAGGGTCTTGTGTGTAGCTGCAATAAATTCGCTTAAATTAACTTGATTGCTGTATTTTGTGGTGGAGTAGACATGAATGATCTCTGTCTTGTATTTCGAATTTCGAATACGTCCGCAAATTTGGGTGAAAAGGGTGGATATATCCAGTAAAGTGTGTGCTTTACGTCCGTCGCTGACAATGAAGGTAACGCCTCGTTCGTCGAAGATGTCGCATCCCTCGAAACAGGTCGATGTATAGAAATTGATCTTTTTTACATGATCGGATGGTTGGCCAATAGGATAATTACGGCCGAGTTTTTTTTCGTTCTCCGCTTTCGCATCTCCCGAAGTCGAACAAACTACTTTGACAACTTCCGAAGATAATTTCAATCCGCTAATCACTTTGGCGATAAACTCCACGCTGTTCACGAAGATATGCAGGTTGTAGGGTAGGTTATTCTCTAACACTTTAGTACACTCCGACATGATATATTTATCGGGCTTGGTAGTTTGGCGGGAACGTATATTGATTTCGGTAAGGTGCGGTCATTCAATCTCGCAGATTGGTATGTGTTTCAACTCTTCCAAAAGGTATTCCCGTTCGATGGGTGTAGCTGTCATGTAAGTGACACGGGAGAATTTCGATGCTTCCGAAAGCAACTCTTTGATCGCCCGATGTCGGAACGAATAGGAGTTGAACAGTACGTGTCATTCATCTACCAATAAAAATAGGTCTTTGTATGGATCAATGCCTGTCGCCTGTAATGCTGTAATGGTTCGGGGTAGTGAATCGTAGGTAGTGGCTATCTTTAATGGAGTATGCGTTTGGGCGTATCCGATAATGTCCTGTTCGGTGACACCCTCATAAACTCCCAATACGGAAATACCATCCTTGCGGTAAAGGGTTTTGTTCTTCACCAATGCCACGTAAGGCATAGCGATAATCGTGGGGATGCTATTACGGATTGCCAGTTCGGTAGCACCGCATCCTGTCTGTTTTTTATTAAATAAACAGTTGATAGGAATTTCGGTCATGAAGTCCGAGAGATAAACGGCACTCTCGGGAGCCTTGATTATTTGATTTTTCATAATATTAGATAATTAATTGTTAGATAAATATCTCTGCATATAAAATCTTCTATATTTTTTTATCTTGTATTTATCTTATTAAAGACAATCTTCATTTCGCACTCAAAAAATGTGGAAAATAGGGATGTCGAAAAGGGCGAAAGAATCCGCCCCTATCGAACAAGAGAAACTTTGTTTGTAATGGAAGTAGAGGGATGAACCATCCTCCGAATAATTATCTAAAGGTACGAAATTTCAGTGAGATAAGCAAATTTTTAGAGTGCTATTTACAGGTATCTTTGGAAAAATTGAACTGAAATCATGTCGGTAAAAGCTCTCTTTACGTGCTTTTACAGGATTCATTGGTATTATTCGTGTGTCGACACCTTGTTTATGGGATAATGAACCTGCAAAAAGGGATATTAGCCGATATTTTACATGTCCGAATGTTCTAAAATTCCTTTGGTGGCATGTAAATTAGGGCTATTATGGGCTTTTTATATGTACATAATTGTTCTAAAATTCCTTTTGCACCATGCAATTTGGGCATTAACAGGGGTTTTATACTGTACAGCACTGCATTTTATGAGTAAAAAGAGATAATTTTGGGTACTTGACCGTCTAAATGAATACTATCTTACATGGAAACAAAGAACGAAAAGCCCTTACCTGCCGACTATGAGTGGTTAATAAAGGATGGAGAGCAGATTGTTAACTGGGATTTGGACCCGTTATCTCGGGATTTATGCGAGTATGTTGATATGGCCAGTGTGTATGGGAATGGTGAAGAGGATGCTTTCGGACACGATGGCTATGGACAATGGACTATACAGTTTAAATATCGTTATTGGACAGGTAAATTTAGGATGCCCTTTACAAAAGAGGAGTACTATAATAACGACGATATCATTGCAACGGTTAAGGGTTTGGGACTGGATACCGAAAAGTTCTGGTTTGTCTTGGTGTTTATTTACGATTATGTCGAATCTTCGTTTGATGAAACGGCCGAAATTCTGCAACCAGCATCATTACAGAAAGCCATAAAGGATTTGGGCGAAAGGTTGGAGGAAGATTTTTCGGATCAAGAGATTGAGATAACCATGAAAAAGGGCAAAAAAAGTGTAGAGCTTTTGCCAGTGGTGAAGCGGGCTATTCTGCAATGGTTACAGAAAACCTATGAACAGGATTGCAAAGACAAGAGATTTCCGATTTATGGTGCAGACTGTATAAGAGTCGACCATGCGGAGATCAACTCCTCGTATCGGATTTATCGGGCAGTAACGATGTATCGGGATTTGTTTTCGAACTTATTGGGTAACAAACGACCGAAACAGACGGATAAAAGTGTCTCGTTGAATCGGCTGTTATTGATTTCTCGGATCTGTTACTTCTATAAATTCACGAAAAATGATAACTTTTTATATGACGATGATTCGATAAAAGGCATTATTAAATCATGTAAAGGGCGTATTCCTCCTTCTAAACCAGCTTGTTATTGGTAAATCAAGATAAAGGGAGTAAAAAGAGCTCTTGATTTTACTCCCTCTAATTCGGGGCGAAAAAAGGAAATCTTTGTAGTGTAAAACAAACATTACTAACATTTAAAAAATTAAAATTATGGAAAAGATCATGAACACTGCAAACGAACCGAACATGGTAAACAACGCTGCTAATGTTGAATCCAAAGCCCCGCAGACGACCACTCGCCGTCGCCGCTCGAATGCACTTCCCATTTGGAATGTCATTGCACAGGCTCGTCCCGTCTTTAATGTACAACTGGAGAAGAGCAATGCCGTAAAACTGAAATGCCTTGAGAAGTTCATGCACGCCACTTATTCAGACGCCGACAAATTCTGGAGTGACTTTATGGAACAGGTAAACATTCTGCTCGACAGTCGCAGGTTCTGGCGTGAGTGTGAGAGCATGGGATGTAAGCCCGAATATGTAGCAGAACACGTTGTGTTTCTCGGTAGTGCAATGATCAAGAAAGTGTTGAAAGATGGGGTGACACGCATCTTAGGGAGTGACGTACAGCTTTATAAGGAGCGTTTTTCACCCAAAGAGGCCGACCGCTTCCTGCTGGATGATGTTCAACAGCGTTCCGCACACACTACCGTAGCTTAACGTAAGGCTTACATGAAAGAAGGAGGACACCCCTTGTTTTTTGGGGGTGTCCTTTCTTGTTCATAACAGATTTCGCATCGCCTCATCGATCTGACTGTTTTCGAAACTATCCAAATAGATTTGGGTGATTTTCTCTGAACTGTGTCCTAACGATTCGCAAATTATTGAGGTACTAACACCTTCTCGCTTCAAGACGGTCGCGAATGAGTGTCTTGCAACATACGTGGTAAGGTTAATGGGTATTCCTAATTCTTTTCCCACTACTTTTAGTCGTTCGTTCACTTTAGATATTACTTTGTGAACGCGGTTACTCTGTTGTTGTAAAGATTTGTGAAATTCGGAAAGAATCGGAAACAAGAAGTGTGTCCCATTTTGTTGGTAGCGTTTTATTATTTCCTGTGCTTTGGATTGCAAAGGTAGTTTTATCAACTTATGTGTTTTTCTTCGGGTGTAGATTAGCCGTCCATCTACGATATTGTCAGATTTGAGATAGGCTATGTCTACGAAATTAATTCCTCCCGTAAAATAACTGAACGTGAACAAATCGACGGCGAACTGTGTGTAAAAATCAGTACTGTGGTATTCGATAATCCGCATGATGTCAGCCTTGTTAATGGCTCGTTTTGCTGTCGTTTGGTGTAGCTTGGAAACTTTGTATGATTTGAATGGATAGTGTTCTGCTTTCACATATTTTTCTTCTATTGCTATATTATATACTGTTCGAAGGGTACGGAAACGTCGGCCTATCGTATTTTCTGAAAAATTCTGCTCACGCAACCATGTTTCATAGCGTTTAAGCCAAATTGTGTCAATGTCTGAAAAGTAGATGTTCAGATGTTTGTTGAATTTTATTAGGGAATTGTAGACCTCTTGGTGTGAAAGAGCGTAGCCCATTCGTCCTGTTTGTTTTAAGTTTTTAATTTGAGTTTGGAACACCTCGTCGACAGTAGGTTTACTATTCCTGTCAAACATTTGTTCATGTAATGTAGTGGCAGTAAATTCTTTGTTTTCTGCTTGTAGTTCAATCATTTTTGTGCGATATGCCTCGATTTTATCTGCAATCAGCCGTTCGATGTACAGCCGATTGGGGCAGTTTCGACGGGGTTTGCTCTTTTCGAAATCCCAATAAACTGGGTTAAGAGAGATGCCGATGCTTGAATATTTGCGTTTACGATCTTTTGTGATACGAAGCATTAAGGGTGATTCATTGTTTGCCAATACTTTAGACTTGTAGCAAACGACTTCGATTGTTGCGTTCATGGTTTACACAGTGGTTTACACAACCTGTTTAAACCGTCGTATAATCGTTGTGAAAAGACATAAAAAAAGAGAGCTACATTTCTGTAACTCTCTGATTTAGTGGTGGTGCCACCACGAATCGAACGAGGGACACAAGGATTTTCAGTCCTTTGCTCTACCAACTGAGCTATGGCACCATCATTTTCTTTTGACGGTGCAAAGATAAGCACAAAAATTAATAAAACAATAGCCAACATAAATTTTACTTCTAATCGAAATGTTTTATCTTTGCATCCATCTACTACACTAAAGATTATTTGTAATGAAAATAGCTCTTGCCCAGTTGAATTACACAATCGGCGATTTTCAACACAACAAGGAAAAAATCGTTGCTTGCATCGATTCTGCAAAAAAACAAAACGTTCAACTGGTCGTCTTTTCAGAACAGGCCATAAGCGGTGCCCCTGCTTACGATCTGTTAAATAAGGTCTCGTTTCTGAATTTGTGCGAAGAGACTCTTCAAGAGATAGCAACCCATTGTGAAGGAATATCTGTGTTAATCGGGCTTCCGGTACAGGGCGCAAATAAAACAATCAGCGTTGCAGCTCTTATCGAAAATAAAAGAATCAAACGCTACATCGGCAAACAAACCATTATCACACGGGATGAAATGCCCTATATCTCACCTTCAAAAGGGTGCGAATACATTAAAATCGGTGATAAAAAAATCGCCGTCGTAGTCGGAGAGGATATTCGCACGGAACAACAATATGGCGAATATACCGATATCATTGTCAATTTGAGCAACAGCTCCTATTGCAGGGGGAAAATAGAAAAACGATACGATTTTTACAGACAGTTGGCTTTCATGACAGGAAAGCCTATTATTTATGTAAATAGTGTCGGAGCCCAAACGGATATCATTTATGACGGTTCATCAGCTTTCATAAATAGTCGGGGGGAGGCTGTAGCCTTGCTCAAGAGTTTTGAGGAGGATTTTCAGATTGTAGATTGCGACGAGGATACGCAAACTTTGGAATTTCCAAAACAAAACAAAACGATCAATGTATTCAATGCGATCAAGCTGGGGTTAAAGGACTATTTCTCTAAAAACGGATTCAAAAAAGCCTGTTTGGGTCTTTCGGGGGGTATAGATTCAGCGGTCGTCCTTTCTATGGCTGCAGAAGCATTAGGAGCTGAGAATGTACGTGTGTTATTGATGCCTTCGCAATTTTCTTCGGATCATTCCGTTGAAGATGCGCGCAAGTTGGCCGAAAATTTGGGCGTTGAGTATCAGATAGTCCCGATCAACGAAACTTTTGCAGCGTTGACCACAACGCTGGGTCCTGTTTTCGGGGAGTTGCCGTTCGATGTCACCGAAGAGAATATGCAGTCCCGTATACGGGGTATGATGATGATGGCTATTTCGAACAAATTCGGTAACGTTTTGTTGTCTACGGCCAACAAAAGCGAGATAGCTACCGGCTACGGAACATTGTATGGTGACATGGTCGGAGCGTTGAGCATTATCGGAGATCTGTACAAAAGCGAAGTATACGATCTTGCCCGGTACATCAATCGCGACAAAGAGATCATTCCAATTAACACAATCATAAAAGCGCCGTCGGCAGAACTTCGTTTGGAACAAAAAGACTCAGACTCTTTACCTCCGTACGACATCCTGGATGCCATTCTGTACCGAATGATCGAAGAGGGGCAGAGCAGGGAGGAGATTATCAACGCCGGATTCGATGAAGAGGAGGTATATCGGGTATACAATATGGTGCGGACCAGTGAATTCAAACGATATCAATATTGCCCGACCCTCCGTCTGTCTACATGTACGTTGGGCATAAATCGCCATCTGCCTCTAACCAATAAATACGGATACTAAAATTTAAAGGAAGAGGGGGGCAGATGGATAACAAGATTTGTGAAATTGAGATTTGCGGCAACAAAAAGTGAAGAAGGATTAATGCGATGAAAGGAGAGGTCATTACACATCGAGCAAAGGTTATTCATGTTGCGGATAATTATGTCGACGTCGTTGTTCTGTCGGAGAGCGCATGTGCTTCATGTCATGCAAAGGGACAGTGCGGTGCCGCTGAGAGTCGGGAAAAACGAATGATCATAGAGACACCGGTGGCCTCATATTTTTCCGAAGGCGAAGAGGTTGAAGTATTCACCGAAAAGGTTATGGGAATTAAAGCGGTTTGGGTTGCCTACATTCTTCCTTTTCTGTTAGTGTTATTTTTGTTGCTCGTTCTGTTGCAGACAGGATGTGGAGAATTGATTTCCGGAATAAGCGCCTTGTCGGTTTTGGTCGTGTATTATATCATCCTGTACGCATTGCGTAGCCGACTATCCCGCGAATTTGTTTTTAATATCAGAAAAATAAATCAATAAATACTTTAGATTAACGATATATTTCATTATAAATAAATATGATTGCTGTTTTAGCATTATGTATAATAGGGGCTGCGGCTGCAGTTTTGCTCTATGTGATAGCCCAAAAATTCCGTGTCGAAGAAGATCCGCGCATCGATGAGGTGGAAAAAATGCTTCCGGGGGCAAATTGTGGCGGATGCGGTTTCCCGGGCTGTCGAGGTTTGGCTGACCAGCTTGTCAAGAGCGAAGATATCTCTTCACTCTATTGCTCGGCCGGAGGAAGTGACACAATGAAAAAGATTGCGGAATACTTGGGCAAAACCGCAGCCGAAAAAGAGCCGATGATCGCCGTTGTGCGGTGTAACGGTTCGTGCGACAAACGACCTCGCGTAAATGTATACAACGGAGCCCCCTCCTGCAAAGTTGAAGCAGCCCTTTATGGTGGCGATACAGGGTGTTCGTATGGCTGCTTGGGCAATGGAGACTGTGTGTCGGTTTGCAAATTCGGAGCCATCTCGATAAATCCCGAGACACGACTTCCGGAGGTAGACGAAGAAAAATGTACGGCCTGCGGAGCTTGTGTCGCTGCTTGCCCCAAAGGGATCATCGAATTAAGAAAAAAAGGAATCAAAGGACGTCGGATTTATGTCGGTTGCATAAATCAGGACAAGGGTGCGATTGCCCGAAAGGCTTGTTTGGCTGCTTGTATCGGTTGTGGCAAATGTGTGAAAACTTGTCCGTTCGAAGCGATTACGCTTCAAAATAATTTGGCTTATATCGATGCAGAAAAGTGTCGCCTGTGCCGTAAATGTGTCGTGGAGTGCCCGACTGGAGGGATCAGAGAGGTTAACTTTCCTCCACGCAAACCCGCCGAGCCGACATTGCCATTAGGCGCATAATTATATATGTAACCGATTGTAATTTAAGACTCGCGAAATCGATATTTATGAAAAGTTTCAGAAAAGGTGGCATCCATCCGCCTGAATATAAGATCAGTAAAACGGAAGCAATTCAAGATATGCCGCTCCCCGAGAGCGTCGTTTTACCGCTTGGACAACACATCGGAGCTCCGGCCACTCCTTGTGTTCAAAAAGGAGATCACGTTTTGGTCGGACAGGTTATCGGTACGGCAAATGGATTCGTCTCCTCATACATACACTCTTCGGTTTCGGGTACCGTAACAGCGGTCGACAACCAGCCGGATGTCAGAGGGATTCGCTGCCCGTCGGTTACTATAAAGGTCGAAGGAGATCAATGGCTCGAAACAATCGACCGAAGCGATACACTGGTAAAAAGTTGTTCTTTATCCCGCGAAGCGATTCTTAAAAAAATTACCGAAGCGGGTATCGTCGGTTTGGGCGGTGCAACTTTTCCGGCCCATGTGAAATTAACGATTCCTCAAGGAAAACACGCCGACGTGTTGATTATAAATGGCGTAGAGTGTGAGCCATTCCTCACGGCCGACCATCGGTTGATGTTGGAAAAGAGCGAAGAGATATTGATCGGGATCGACCTTTTATGTAAAGTTCTCGATGTAGACCATGCATTCATCGGTATCGAAGGCAACAAGCCGGATGCTATCGAACGTTTGAACGAATTGTCTTTGAGCTACCCTAATATCCAGGTCGTTCCGTTGCGTGTACGCTATCCTCAGGGAAGTGAAAAACAACTGATCGAGGCCATTTCGGGTCGGGAAGTTCCTTCAGGGAAATTGCCGTTGGATGTAGGTGTGGTTGTCCAGAATGTTGGAACTGCATTTGCCGTATATGAAGCCGTACAGAAAAACAAACCGTTGTTTGAACGAATCGTTACCGTCACCGGCCGTTCGTTGGCTCACCCCGCCAACCTTCGCGTTCGGTTAGGAGCTTCCGTGTCTTCATTAATAGACTATTGCGGTGGATTACCTGAAGATGTAGGTAAGGTGATATGCGGAGGTCCCATGATGGGACGGGCGATTGCCAATATCGATGCTCCGGTCACAAAAGGAACTTCGGGTATCGTCATGATCCGGGAGAAAGGTGCCGTCAGGAAGCAGCCTCAGAATTGCATCAAATGCGCCAAATGTGTGAACGTCTGCTGTATGGGACTTGAGCCCTATCTGATCAGCAAGCTGGCCCGTTTGGAACGTTTCGATGAGTTGGAAGCGCTTCATGTTACGGATTGTCTCGAGTGCGGGTCTTGCTCCTACACCTGCCCGGCAAATCTGCCGCTACTGGATTATATCCGGGTAGGTAAAGCTGAAGTATTGCGTCGTATAAGAATGAATAAAACACAACAAAACAAATAAATACGAATACCAAACCCATGAAAAATGGAAAATTGATCGTTTCACCCTCTCCGCATATACACGGTCCGTTATCGACCAAACGGCTGATGAGCGACGTATTGATCGCCTTGGTTCCCGCCTTTATCGTATCGGTCATTGTCTACGGAGTCAACGCACTGATCGTAACCGCCGTTTCAGTGGCCGGGTGCGTTTTGTTCGAATCTTTGATCCAGAAATACCTGTTAAAGGGAGAATCGACGATCGGTAACCTTTCCGCCATCGTTACGGGCGTCTTGTTGGGATTCAATCTGCCGAGTACACTCCCCATTTGGATGATCCTGCTCGGAGCGTTAGTTGCCATCGGGGTGGGGAAGATGTCGTTCGGAGGGTTGGG
The DNA here is from genome assembly GCA_019119305.1 of Candidatus Alistipes merdigallinarum. Taxonomy (GTDB): domain Bacteria; phylum Bacteroidota; class Bacteroidia; order Bacteroidales; family Rikenellaceae; genus Alistipes_A; species Alistipes_A merdigallinarum. The sequence continues at coordinate 10,607 of DWXH01000034.1, forward strand.
ATGCAACCCCTTCAATCCGGCTCTGGTCGGACGTGTTTTCCTGCTCATTTCGTTTCCGGTCCAGATGACAGGTTTCGTGACGCCACCTCAGGTCGATTCGCTCTCCGGGGCCTCGATGCCCGCCGAGATCAACGCCGATGCGGTTACCGATGCCGTAAGCGGTCCGACCCTGCTCGGATACGTAAAGGAGTCGCTCGCCAACGGATTGACAACAGAAGAGATAGCACACAAACTCTCATACAACGACATGTTGCTCGGATTCAAAGCGGGTTCGCTTGGTGAGATCGCGGCCATGGCCCTGCTGCTCGGATTCCTCTACATGTTATGCCGTAGGGTCATTACGTGGCATATTCCGGTTGCTGTTCTGGGGTCGATGTTCCTATTCAGCGGAATCACGTGGCTGATCGATCCGATGCACTACATGAACCCCGTCTTCCATTTGCTGACCGGAGGAGCCATTCTCGGTGCCGTGTTTATGGCAACGGACTATGTAACCTCGCCGATGTCCCATAAAGGCATGCTGGTCTACGGTATAGGAATCGGGGTAATTACCATGTTGATTCGTTTGTGGGGTTCCTATCCCGAAGGTATGTCGTTTGCCATTCTGATCATGAACGCGGTGGTTCCGTTGATCAACAAATACATGAAACCGAAACGTTTCGGGGTATGCCCCGCAAAAACTCGCTGAACGTTATGAAAAGTTCATTGAAAAATATGGTCGTCGTACTCTTTCTGGTGACGTTCGTAGCCTCGCTGTCCGTAACGATAGTGTACGATGTTACCAAAGAGCCGATCGCCATAAGCAAGGAGAAAAAGATAAAAGATGCGATCGCTGCAGTAGTTCCGGAATTCGACAACAATCCGTCGGATACCAAAGTCGTCCAGAGCGACGGGAAAGATGAAATCGTTATCTATACCGCAAAGAAAGGGGACGAGGTGAGCGGTTATGCGATCGAAACCTATACGAAAAAGGGATTCGGAGGAAAAATCAGCCTGATGGTCGGTTTCCGGAGCGACGGAACGATCTATCGGGTAGAGACGCTTTCCCACAACGAAACGCCCGGACTCGGCAACAAAATAGAGCGAAGCAAATCCGACTTTTCAGTTCAATTCGAAGGAAAGAACCCCAAAGATTTCAAGTTGTCGGTAAAGAAAGATGGAGGCGATGTGGATGCCATTACAGCTTCGACCATTTCGTCGCGGGCCTTCTGCGATGCCATCGACCGGGCTTATGCAGTGTATAAAACGATTTCTAAAAACGACAGCCATGAATAGACTCCGATTATTGACCAAGGGGATCATCAAGGAGAATCCGACATTCGTACTGATGCTCGGCATGTGCCCCACTTTAGGAACCACGACATCAGCCATGAACGGATTGGGGATGGGTGTGGCCACCCTGTTTGTACTGACCCTGTCGAACATGGCCATATCGTTGATCAAGAACCTGATCCCGGACAAGATCCGGATACCCTCGTTCATCGTCGTGATCGCCGCATTCGTAACGATCGTACAGCTCTGCATGGAGGCCTATACGCCCGGGCTGTACAATACGCTGGGCGTATTTATCCCGTTGATTGTAGTCAACTGCATTATTCTGGGACGAGCAGAAGCCTTCGCCTCGAAAAACAACGTTCTCGACTCCGCTTTGGATGGACTGGGCATCGGGCTGGGATTTACGCTTTCGCTGACCGTTCTGGGTGCGGTCCGGGAACTGCTTGGCAACGGATCGATCTTCGGCATGAAACTCCCCTTTGTCGAGGGCGACGGAATCCTGCTGTTCGTTCTGGCTCCGGGCGCATTCATCGCTTTGGCCTACCTGATGGTTATTTTCAATAAGATAACGGCTAAAACAAAACAATAATGGAATACTTGATCATCGTCATAAGCGCCATCTTCGTCAACAACGTCGTATTGTCGCAATTTTTGGGAATCTGTCCGTTTTTGGGGGTATCCAACAGGGTCAACACCTCGTTGGGCATGGGAGCGGCCGTAACGTTCGTCATGACCATTTCATCGATCGTCACCTATTTACTCCAGCGTTTCGTATTGGGCAGCATCGAATACATGCAGACCATCGTCTTCATCCTTGTAATCGCCGCATTGGTCCAGATGGTCGAAATTATTCTGAAAAAGGTCAGTCCCTCGTTATATCAGGCGTTGGGAATATTCCTGCCGCTCATTACGACCAACTGTGCCGTACTGGGAATTGCCATTCTGGCTGTACAGAAAGAGTACAATCTCGGACAGTCGGTTGTCTTTTCAGCAGCCACCGCTATCGGATTCTCTTTAGCCCTCGTTCTGTTCGCCGGTCTGCGTGAACGTCTCGAACTGGAAAACATTCCCCGTGCGATGAAAGGTATGCCGATCGCCCTATTGACTGCCGGGATTCTCGCGATGGCTTTTATGGGCTTTTCAGGATTGGTACATCAATAAGCTTTTCATTATCCGGTAAACATTTGCGGAAACGGAAGGTGAAAACCTTCTGTTTCCGCAATTTTTTTCTAAAAATCCGTTATCTTTGATAGGGATAAACAAAATGTCGGCTCGCTTTTTTATCATATTTGCCTTATTGTGTATGTTGTCTGCAGGAGTATGTGGACATCCGGAAGCGAACACCATAACGGAAAAGGACTCAACCACCCATACCCCCCGCCGGAAACTGGCCCGACTTTTAAAACAAACTATCACTGTCCAACCCCGTGATAAAGCGGCCGAACGAATAGCCGCCCAACAAGACCGAGAATATTTCGAACGATATGCCGGCCGGACGATCAACAGTATTCGAATCGTCCGCAAAAATGTATTCGACTCAACCGCTACTGCCTGGGGTGAAAAGAAAGTGAATGCCCTGCATCGGATATCACAGGAACGTACCATCCGACGAGACATCTTCATACGCCCCGGTGACACTCTGAATCCTTTATTGATCCAAAACAACCGGCAGCTGATCCGTTCTCGAGACTATATTTCCGAAGCGGATGTTGAGGTCGTTCCTCTTGCGGAAGATTCTATGAAAGTAGACCTGGTATTTTACACACGGGACCGATGGTCGATCGGTGTCGACCTCCATGCGGAAAGCAATGCCGACACCTATTTCGAACTTTACGACGACAACCTGCTCGGATGGGGAAACAGCTTCAATATCAAAACCTATTTTAATTGGAAGACGTGGGCGTATGGAGGAAACCTGTTCGAATTTGCAACACCCAACTTGTGGGGTAGCTTTTTTGCAGGAAGAATTATCGCGGGAAAAGGATTTGATGAATCGGACTTCGGTGCGGAGATAAAAAAGGATTTTATCCGGCCGAAAGATTACATGGTCGGGGTATATGGATATTACCGTAGAGACCCCATCTACCTGTATCTCGAAGACAACGAGATTAATACGACATATACAAAACTCGGCGTATGGGGAGGTAAGTCATTTTATCTCCCATCGATAGGGAGCAGCATTTTTGTTACCGGACATTACAACATACTCACTTATGACGACCGTCCCTTCGTCGATACCGAGACCAATCCCTACTTTCATAATGAAAATTCGTTGCTTTTCAGTGTCGGCCTTTATCGAGAACAGTTTCGTACGTCATCGCTCATTTACGGATATGGTGTAGACGAGGATATCGCGTACGGGTATCGATTCACTTTGTGTGGTGGGCCAACGTGGGGAGAATTCAAAAATCGATGGTATGCAGGCGGAACATTTCGTGCGGGTCATTTTACCTCTATCGGTTACTTGAGATGGGGATTGGGTCTGGGAAGTTACACGAATCCGGACGGACGGTTCTACCGCACGACGTTGATTTCGAATCTGAACTGGTTTTCCAATCTACTCGGGAACGGCCGCTATCAAACCCGGCAATTTATCGATCTGAACTTTACTCGTGGATGGAATCGGCTGAACGGATATCATGAATACATCGAATTCGACAACCACGCCGAATTACGGGGTTTGCGTGAAGACGTATATGGAACCAACAGACTGGTAATCAACAGCGAAACCGTATGTTTCACCCCCTGGAATTTTAAGGGATTCCGGTTCGCCTTGTATGGATTTGCCGATATGGGGCTATTGGGTTATGACGGCAACCTGTTCAACAACGGTTTCTATTCGACATTGGGCGTTGGCGTGCGTATCAAAAATGAACATCTGATTTTCCGGACCATCAACATCCGGTTAGGGATCGCTTTAGGGAAGAACGGTTGGCTCGGCATGCAATATTTCAATATTTCGACTGAAGACAAACGCCAACCGTTGCGGTTTATTCCCGAAAAAGCGACGATCATCGATTACAACACCGATCGGGAGTATGGGGCATGGAATTGACACAAAACACCCAAGGCCCACACACAAAACGAAAATAGGAAATGTATTTCTAGTAAAACGGTATCTTCTGAGTATTCGGATCCGGAGCGTACGTAGTAAAAAACTTTGTCGGACAGGTTAATTACGGCAAGTCGATACGGTTCACGGAAATTTCATCCGATTCGATGAAAGAACCTATCATATCTGTCACAAGGCGGGGTATCTCAGTTGTTTCCGAAAGAGAGAGCTTGACGAAGGATGTCAGAGCCATGACTGTTCCGTCTTCAGCGGGATCGTAGGTCACCATCACGCTGTACGGCGAACCGTATATGTAAAGAAAGATTACCGTATGGTCAACAGCTTCACATCGGAAAGCATCGTCAACCTGCAACATTGCAGTGGCAGCCAAGGACTGCGTTCCGTTCCGACCATTTATCATGGAGGCAACCGAACGGATGGTCCTCTTGCGTATATAGTTGTGGATAAAGTCGGTCGTGTCGGCAGAGAAGGCGGTGCCGTCAATAAGGTAAATCTCTTGGGGTTTGGAACAATCGGTAGCGGTGATGGCAGCGATTTCGTCTCGTATTTCCGACGCTCCGGTCATGAGAGTCAGATACTCTTCGCTGTGAGCAAGACAATTCATACGAACAATAAGCTCGAGCCCTTTTTTAGCGAGGAAGTTCTTTGTATCGACAGGTAGGATCATCGAGTCGTTGCATCGAGCTGAATCTATCTCGACATCATTAAGGGTAGCTGGATGGCTCTCTGTATTAAGGATTGTGCCGACGTTAGTGTTTTTTGTCGTCGGTGTATTCGTCGAATCCGTATTGGAACGACAGCCCTTGTGGCCGCAAGATGCAAAGAGCATAAAGCTGCAAAAAAGGACAAGGGACATAAATAAGAACATGGTGTGGAAATAGCGTCGCATGGTGGTCTAAACTATGAGTATTCTATATTGTGTCTGAGATCGAAAGGGATAGTGTAAAACCTAATACATAAAAACGCCCAAAAGTGCAAACAGGTCAAATAACCCCTACGTAGCAAAAACAATTTCACCAAAAATCTCTTCCTCTTTTCGTCCTCTCCTTTGTCGCCTCTTCGCCCCACTACTAAGCCAGCAAAATCAGGCTGACGGCCATGACGGCCATTCCGAAAAGCAATCCGTATATCGAGATGTGGTGTTCGCCGTACTCTTCGGCTGCCGGGAGCAGTTCATCCAGTGATATAAATACCATGATTCCCGCCACAACGGCAAAAATACAGTTCATCATGAGTGGTGACATGAAAGGCAACAGAATGAAATATCCGGCCAACGCGCCCACCGGCTCGGCCAGTCCCGAGAGAAACGAGTACCAGAAGGCTTTTTTGCGGCTTTGGGTGGCAAAATAGACCGGAACCGACACGGCAATACCTTCGGGAATATTGTGTATGGCAATCGCGACGGCAATGGCAATTCCGATCTCCGGAGAGTTCATCGAGGCCATAAACGTTGCCATTCCTTCCGGGAAATTATGTATTCCTACAACCAGTGCGGTAAGGATCCCCGTCCGCATTAATTTGCTGCGGTTTTTCCCCTCCCGATTCATACTCTCGAGCGATTTCATCTCGTGGGGATTTTCGTACGAGGGGACCAACTTGTCGATCACGGCCGAGAGCAGCATGCCTCCAAAAAAAGCGAGCGCACAAACCGCCTTCCCGGTTCGCGGGCCCAATAATTCGTCGAGTCCGATTTGCGCTCCGTGTAAAATCTCCACGAACGAGACATAGATCATCACCCCTGCCGACACTCCCAATGCAAACGACAGGAACTTCTTGTTCGTGTGGTTTGCAAAAAAGGCGATTGCGCTGCCGATCCCCGTAGCGAGACCGGCGCACAACGTCAACAGAAATGCGATCCAGACCGACATATCGTGCTATTAATTGGTTTTGAACGGACGTTTGATCTGAGCCAATTCGCGGTTGGCCTTGTCGATCTTCTGAGCCAGTTCGGCTTTGAATTTAACCATTTTCTCCATCAGCGCATCGTCGCCTGCGGCCAGAATCTCAACGGCAAGAATCGCTCCGTTTTTGGCTCCGTCGAGCGCCATCGTCGCTACCGGAATGCCGGAGGGCATCTGCAAAATAGAGAGAATGCTGTCCCATCCGTCAATCGAGTTGGAGGATTTAATCGGAATGCCGATTACGGGCAGGGGAGTGAGGGCTGCGATCACACCGGGCAGATGAGCCGCTCCGCCAGCACCGGCGATAATCACCTTTATGCCGCGACTGCGTGCATTCTTGGCGAAATCCATCACCTGCTCGGGTACGCGGTGAGCTGATAATGCGTTGATTTCGTAGGGAATTTCCATCTGGTCGAGGAACTCGGCGGCAGCCTCCATGATCTTCAGATCGGACGTGCTGCCCATGATGATGCTTACTTTCGGATTCATATTATTTCGTTTTTCTGTCGATTCCTAATATCTTTGCAAAGATATATATAAAACCGGGAAACCGAAACCTCTCACCGAAAAACGACATATTATCATGGAACGGCTCAAAACAGCGCATACGATTCAGGTGCACGACAAACGTTTCAAGCTCTTCATCCCGAACGAGGAGATCGTGGCATCCGTGAAACGGGTTGCAGACAGGATCAATAACGACTACGCCGATAGACCGATCCCGCTGTTTGTCGGTGTGCTGAACGGTGCGTTCATGTTCATGGGCGAGCTGATGCAACACATAGCTATCGACTGCGAGATCTCGTTCGTAAAGATCGCCTCGTATGCCGGAACCGAAAGTACGGGAAACATCAAGCAACTGATCGGGCTCAACACGCCGGTCGAAAATCGGCACGTCGTCATCGTGGAGGACATCGTCGACACGGGCGTCAGCATCGAACACACGACCGAACTTCTGAAAAAGATGAATCCGGCATCAGTGGCGGTATGTACCCTGCTGTTCAAACCCGAGTCATATACCAAAACGATACCGGTTGACTACTGTGCATTCTCCGTACCCGACCGTTTTGTCGTCGGATTCGGGCTGGATTACGACGGTTTGGGCCGAAACTATAAAGACATTTATGAAATCGATGAATAACGACCTATTCTGCGGCGGAAAGAAGCTTCCGCTGGTCGAAGATTTTTATACCATACAAGGAGAAGGGTTTCACACCGGGAAACCGGCCTATTTCATCCGTCTGGGTGGATGTGACGTCGGATGCAAATGGTGCGATGCAAAGATGACGTGGAACCCCCGGATGTTTCCTCCGGTCGACGTAGATGCGATTGTCGACCGTGCCTGCTCCTATGCCGCACAAGCCATCGTCATCACGGGCGGAGAGCCGTCGCTCTATCCGTTGGAGTATCTGACCGGACAGTTGCGGGAACGCGGCCTGAAAATCTTTCTCGAGACTTCGGGAGCCCATGAGTTGAGCGGAACGTTCGACTGGATCTGCCTTTCGCCGAAGAAACAACATCCGCCGGTCGATTCGATCTTTAGCCGGGCCGATGAATTGAAGGTGATTGTCGAAACCGAAGAGGACTTCAAGTGGGCCGAGACCAATGCTGCAAGGGTAGGGGAAGGGTGTATGCTCTACCTGCAACCCGAGTGGAGCCGATACGAGCAGATGATTCCGGCTATGGTCGAGTACGTCAAGGAGCATCCGCAGTGGAACATCTCGATCCAGACCCACAAATACATGCATATTCCCTAACGGAAAGCAGATACAGAGCTGATAAGGAGCAGGCTGTAAAATGTACCGGCCGTGCAACCCAAACAAAAGGGATTCGTCAGCGTAACAGGTAGATCGTTTCGTCCTTACGCTTCATCAAGTAGTGTTCGCGCGCGTACTGCTCCAGATAGCGGTCGTCCTTCAGGTTTTCGAGGATCGTACTGTCTTCAGCGATTTTCTGGAGGTAGTAATCGCGCTGCTCCTCCAGCGCCTTGTTCTTCTGTTTAAGCCGCCACACCTCGATCAGGTTGTTCTTGTCGAACACAAGTATCAACAGCACAAACACCGCAATGCTGATGATCCACAACCGTCTGTCCCTTAAAAACGCCTTGGTAAATTTCACGACTCACGTACTTTTGCGTAAAAATAGCAAACTTTCGGCAAAGTTACTCCCAGAACCGGTAAAAATGGTGTAACGGTCCATGCCCGTGTCCGATCGCATACCCACTTCCACAACGGATGGCTTCATGAACATAGGCTTCAGCCCGTTCCACGGATTCCTTTAACGAATATCCTTGTGCCAAAAATGCAGCAATAGCAGAAGATAGGGTACAGCCGGTCCCGTGTGTATTTTTCGTATCGATCCGATCGTATCGGAAGGCCGTACATTGTTCTCTTTCATAAAAATGATCGGCAACAGTCGCACCGTCACAATGACCGGCTTTCAACAAAATATTTTTTGCACCCTGACTTCGAAGCGCTGCAGCGGCATCCGTAAAATCGGAATCAGACCGGACGGTCTGCCCCGTCAAAAATTCGGCTTCGGGAATATTCGGCGTAATCAGCTCTGCCAACGGGAACAGCAGCTCCCTAATGGAAGCCATCACCTCCTCGCCCGACAGGCAGCTGCCCGACGTAGAGACCATAACCGGATCGACCACAACTCGGGATATACGGTATCGGCGCAACACGTCCGCCACCCGTTCGACCGTCTCGACCGAAGGCAGCATACCGATCTTCACGGCGTCGACTCCTATATCTTCGATTACGGCAGCCATCTGGTCAGCTACATACGAGGGTGGTATAGGGTGTATCCCTGCAACGCCGAGCGTATTCTGCACCGTTATCGCCGTAATGGCGGTCATCGCATAGCTGCCACAGGCGGATATGGCCTTGATGTCGGCCTGAATACCCGCACCGCCGCCACTGTCCGATCCCGCTACGGACAACACCTTTTTGTAGCTCTTAGTCATCTTTGTAGCTTTTGCTCATCGCTTTGCCGCAACTTGTTCTGAAGCCCCTCCCATACCACCTCATAAGCCTCGGGAACTGTCAAAACGCCCATATCTTCATAATAATAGTTCGGAGTGGCGTTCAAGTTTCCTGCCCAATTCCAATCTTCGTATAAGATACTTAACCGTATGCACGACTCCTGCTCTCCTTCACCGCATTTGCGTATAATGAAATTAACCGTTCTCCGCTCGCCTTTTTTAACGGATAACAAACGATCGTGCGGAATGAACCGGTCGGCACAGATAAAACCGGCATCGCTATCGACGGAACGGATCCGATAACCCTCATCCATCAGATAGTCGATCGTGCAGTTCAGCAAAGAATCCTTTTCACAGGGAAATTGTTTTACCGTGATTGGATCGGAACTCTCCTTGCCCGACACAGGAGCCGTGCAGATCAGCCATAACAACAATACCAGCGACAACCGAGCGGTATGAATCCAAACGTTTCTCATCTATATCAAAACTTTAGGTGCTACATCAAGTATTCAGTAAGGAATCTCAATCTTTCTTTGTATTGAAGGCCTTGAGTTCCAGATTCAATACACTTCCTATCTCAAGGAAAGAGGCACCTTTCGCCGCACCGAAACTTCCCCCGATAACTACAACCAAATCCTCTTTCTTAAGCCATTTGCGGTCTTCGAGGTAGTACAAAACCCCCAGAAGAAAACTCTCGTGATCAACCGTAGGTTCCTGATAGATGGCGTGAATGCCGTAAGAAATGGCCAACTGCCGCATCACACATTTCCGGTAACATACTGCATACACCGGTTTCGCTCCCCGAAATGCCGCCAGGTAACGTCCGGTCCGACCGGAAAGGGTATCGATAATAATCGCCCGAACCGGTAGGTTCAGACACGCCCGCACGGCCGAACGGGCCAATTGGGCGGTAATCTCGTTGTTGATCCGCACCAGATTCATATCCGTATCGGGAGAGTGTTGAGCCGTATCCCGTTCAATCTCCCTGGCCACACGGGCCATCGTCTCCACCGCCTCGACCGGATATTGTCCGTTTGCCGTCTCGCCGCTCAACATGACGGCATCGACCCGTTGGTATATGGCATTGGCCACATCGCTGATCTCAGCCCGGGTAGGTCTCGGATGGGTAATCATCGTATGCAACATCTGTGTTGCGATAATTACCGGGGTTTTGCTCTCAATACATTTGTTTACCAAGAATCGTTGCACCACCGGAATCTCTTCGGCAGGAATCTCCACCCCCAGATCTCCCCGAGCGACCATAATGCCATACGTCTCATCAAGAATCTCATCGATGTTGTCGACACCTTCCCGATTCTCTATTTTGGAGATGATCTTGATCGAACTGTTCCGCCGTTTTATGATCTCCTTCACGGCCAGCACATCCTCTTTTTTCCGCACGAAAGAGTGAGCGATAAAGTCGATGTCGTGTTCGATCGCCCAATCGATAAAACGGGCATCACGTTCGGTCACCGACGGCAGATCGATCGCCACACCGGGAATGTTGACACTTTTCCGGGCACATATCACACCACCATTGCACACCTCGCAAACCAGTGCATCTTCCTTCTTATCGAACACACGTAATTCAATCTCCCCATCGTCGATCAATACGACCGCACCGACAGGAACATCTCTACCCACCATTGCGTAATTCAGGTATACACATTCTTTACCTGATGCAGCATCTTGATCCGTACCTTTCAACAGCAACCTGTCACCCGTTGCGACAGGAATTCCATCGGCAAATTCAGGCGACATACCCGTTACCCGAATTTCCGGACCTTTCGTATCGATAATAATGGCGATCTGATCGGAAACACGACGTACGTTCTCGACGATCATCGTTGCACCATCTGGTGTCAGGTGGGCCGAATTGATCCGCACGGCGTTCATCCCGGCCTCATACAACGAACGGATGAAATCGGGATCGCAACGCCGATCCGAAATGGTCGCAACTATTTTGGTTCTTTTATCCATACAAACACACGATTATCCGATAAAACTTAAAATTCCGAGACGATATGAGTCAAGCCCAAATCCCATGATCGATCCTTTACACTTCGGAGCAATCAACGACACATGGCGGTAGAACTCACGAGCCAAAATACACGAAATATGAACTTCTACGACAGGAATACGAATCCCCCCAATGGCATCGGCAATCGCTATCGACGTGTGAGTATACGCACCGGCATTCATCACTACGCCGTCGTACTCGTCTTGTGCGGCATGCAGCCGGTCGACCAGCTCTCCCTCGATATTCGACTGATAATACCCCAATTCAACCTGCGGAAACATTTTCTGCAATTCGTCGAAATAGGATTCGAAGGTACGTTCGCCGTAGATACCCTTTTCGCGCTGTCCCAATAGGTTCAAATTCGGGCCGTTGATAATCAAAATTTTCATCGAAATAAATTTTACGGATAACTAAATAAAAAACACTTACTCAAATTCGTCACAAAAATACATCAGGAATCTGAATAATTAACATACTTTTGTAACAATTTCATCGAACTATAACACGAAGGACATGCAACTGAACGAACTCGGAGAATTCGGATTGATCGACAAAATCGGAGAGCTGTTTTCCTCCATTCCTCACCACGGTTGCCGGGGTATTGGAGACGACTGTGCAGTCATTCCGCTCGGCAGTGCGGAGTCTCTGACCGTTACGACAGACATGTTGGTCGAGGAGGTTCATTTTCTGCGATCTGCGACCGATCCGTATCGTTTGGGTCGCAAATCTCTTGCCGTAAATTTAAGCGACGTAGCGGCTATGGGGGCGACACCTTTCGCATCGTTTCTTTCGATCGCCCTGCCCCGGAACGTCACTGCCGAATGGACCGAACAGTTTATGGAAGGATACCGGAGCCTATCGGACGAATTTGGCGTTGCCCTGCTGGGAGGAGACACGACCTCTGCACCCGAACACATTGCCATCAATGTTGTGGCCGTAGGACGTGCCGACAACCGGAAAATCAAATATCGTTCTACAGCTAAAGAGAAAGACATCATCTATGTTACAGGATATTTAGGCGATTCAGCTCAAGGTCTGATAGATATACGCAACGGGGCCGGAGGCTCTGCATTTGCTCGGGTGCATCTCGATCCTGCCCCTTGTGTCCGAGAAGGCATCTGGCTCGGCGAGCAGCCCGAAGTGCATGCCATGATGGACCTTTCGGACGGTTTGGCCTCCGACCTGAGACATATCCTCAAAGCCTCCGGCGTAGCAGCTGAAGTTTTACTGGACAAGATACCTACCAAAGTAGGTGTAAAACTGGCTGTTAGTGGAGGTGAAGACTATCAACTGCTATTGACTGTAGCGGCAAATTCAGCCCCGAAGATCGCTGCTGCATTTACCGCTCAGTTCGGCAGACCTTTATATGAAATCGGGAAAATCAAGGCAGGAGCACCAGACATTAAATGGATCGGCGAAAAAGCCGCAGAAATCGCCAACAGTCGAGGATTCAGCCATTTTTAGGGATTCTTTCGGCATCTCACAGTCGAAACCCAGAAACAAGAGTAGATTTAAAAGCACTAAAAAAGGTCGTGCGGATTCCGCACGGCCTTTTGTTTTTATTCCGTCCAATCAACCTATTTTACAGAAAATGCGTAGATTGTCGTTTGCGTATAGGTCTCTCCGGGGCGTAGTACGGCCGACGGGAAGTTCTCGTGGTTCGGGGCATCCGGATAGTTCTGCGCCTCCAGTGCGAAAGCCGAGCGGTAATAAGGCGATGTCTCATCCTGCTGTACACGTGACTTACCGGTAAAGAACTGAATGCCGGGCGTGTCGGTAAGAACCGTCATCAATACGCCGGTTGCCGGCTCATACACTTCGGCAGCGCAAACCACCACGCCGCACGAGTCGCGACGGATCACGTAGTTATGGTCGTAACCATCGCGGTAATCGAAAATAGAGTCCGCATCCATAACCCGAGAACCGATCGTCATCGGAGTTCTGAAATCCAAAGCCGTACCCTCGACCGAAGCGGTCTCGCCGAGCGGGATCAACGTCGAATCGGTCGGCGTATAGTTGTCGGCGTTAAGGGTAAGCGAGTGAGAATTGACGCTGGTTTTGTGATCTCCGCCGTGCAGATTGAAATAGGCATGGCTGGTCAGATTGAGGACGGTCGGAGCGTCGGTCGTTGCCGAGTAGTCGATCCGCAGTTGATTGTCGGCCGTCACCGTATAGATCACCCGTGTAGTAAGCGTTCCGGGAAAATTCTCCTCCCCATCGGGCGATACATACACCAATTCCAATGCCTCGTTCCCGGCTGTGTCGGTAAACGGACGGGCATCCCAAACCTTTTTACTGAAGCCTATGATCCCACCGTGAAGCGTATTCGGGCCGTTGTTGATCGGCAGCGAGTACTCTCTGTCGTCCAACACGAAACGGCCGTTGGCAATCCGGTTGGCATACCGTCCGGTAATCGCTGCAGCAAACGTATTTTCCGGAACGAAATAGTCAGCCAGAGTAGGGTAGCCCAATACCACGTTGACCGGTTTGCCGTCGCGGGACGGAACCCACGCATCGGTGACAATACCTCCGTAGTTGGTCACCTGAACGACCATACCATTGGCATTTTTCAACGTATACAACGACACCGGTTTCCCTTGCATGACGGAGTCGAAATTTTCGGCCGAAAAGAGTTCTGGCCCATTCGGCTGGGGCGTCTTGTTACACGACACGGCTCCGAGCAGAACCGCACACAAAATAAAAATCCGTTTCATCGATAAATATAAGTTTTCGGTTAAAATTTCATGTCGCTAAATTAATAATTATTTGACAAAAAGGGAAAAAAGGCTCTTCGTTTCCAATCTCCAGGATCACCCGCTCCCGTATTTATCATTATTCTTTCCTGTTACGATCCGATCAGGAGGCTGATTTTTTCGATAAAAAATGTATCTTTGTCAGTCACTCCCCTTAACGATATGTTCATGGCGAATAGGTTCAACGAGATCCGCAACTTGCTGTCACGCTGGAGTACTACTTGGGTTCTGCTCGGTCTTACTGCGGTCGCTATGGCCGCCGCTACGCTGATCGAAGCGCGAACCAACTCCGAAACAGCCCGTTCGGTCATTTACCACGCATGGTGGTTCAATCTGCTGCTGTTGGCCTTGGCGCTCAACTTCATCGCACTTGCCCTTGAACGCAAACTGTGGGCCCGCCGGCGATGGGGAACCTTGTTGCTGCATTACGGCTTCGTCACCATTTTAGCCGGTGCCTTCATTACTCATGTATGGGGATTCGAAGGATATATGCACATCCGTGAGGGTCTGACTTCTGACCGGATGATGACCGCCGATCGCGAGGCCCGCACACTCCCTTTCTCCATCAAACTCAATCGGTTTACAATAAGCCGCTACCATGGGTCGCACAGCCCCTCCTCGTATGAGAGCGACGTCACCATCCGATACAACGGGACCGAGCGGCAAACCAAAATCTACATGAACAACATCGCACGGGTCGGCGGTTACCGACTCTACCAATCCTCGTTCGACCAAGACGAAAAAGGGACGGTCCTATCCGTAAATTATGATCCTGTGGGAACGGCCGTCACCTACATCGGCTATGCACTGCTGTTCGTCGGATTGATCGTGGCCGTCTCTCAAAAGAATTCGCGGCTGCGCACTCTTTACCAGCAATTAAAAAGGAGCAAGACCACACTGCTGACTGCTCTGTTGTTGGTTCTGTCAATCCCCGGTGTTCGTGGAGCGACCCCAAACGCACCGGATGTTTCACGTGAGGTAGCCGATCGTTTCGGACATCTGCCCGTCCAATCGCCTGCCGGACGCATCGAACCGTTTGACAGCTATGCCTCCGAAATTTCCCGCAAACTGCACCGCAAAGACACCTACGAAGGGTTGAATGCCAATCAGGTTGTCCTCGGGACCCTGATCGATCCGATGCGGTGGAGCAAGGAACCTTTCATCTACATCGGTTCGACACCTCTTCCCGAAGAGCTGAATCTTCACGGGAAATACCTCTCGTACGAACAGATGTTCGACCCGACGGGCAGTTATAAACTTTATAATCTTGTAGAGGAAATCTACGCCAAGGCTCCGGGTAAACGGACCAAGCAGGAGCAGGCCGTACTTAAACTGGACGAAAAGGTCAATATCCTATACGGTTTGTTGGAATACGCCTCCCTTCCCCTGTTCCCGTTGCGCGACTCCGTGCATTGGAAGACTCCGATCGGTATCAGCATGCCGTCACAAGACTCTTCGAAGTGCGTCGCGCTCTTTTCCGCCTTTGTTCAAAATGTAATGGACCAAAAAGACTCTGCCGCCATTGAAGCAATTCACTCGATCTCAGCATACCAGCAGGAGCAAGCCCAATCGCATATCAATCCGACCAAACTATCGGCCGAGGTGCTCTACAACCGGGCGGCCCCATTCGGATTTTCGTTCCGGGCTTATCTGATTTTAGGTGCCGTTCTGCTGTTTCTGGCTCTGCGGGAACTCTCCCGACCCAACCAAAAAGGGCTGCAACGGGCGATCCGTATCGTCTCGATCGGTATCTGCTGTATTTTTGCCATTCACACATTGGGATTGATTCTGCGGGGATACATCAGCGGACATGCCCCCTGGTCGAACACCTACGAAACAATCGTTTACGTCGCATGGGCCACCGTCCTTTCCGGCCTTATCTTTATCCGCAGATCGCCGTTGGCCCTGGCCCTGGCCTCCCTGTTGGGTGGAGTCGTGCTGTTTGTCGCCAATCTGAATTGGCTCGATCCGCAAATCACCCCATTGGTTCCGGTACTGAAGTCACCCTGGCTGATGATCCATGTTTCGGTCATCACGGCAAGTTACGGATTTTTCGGCATCTGTACGGCATGCGGTATCACCTCGCTCGTCGCAACGATTCGCGGACGCGATCTGACCGACTTACGCATCATCAACGAGATGTCCATGATCGTCGGTGTCGTACTGCTTACGCTCGGCATATTTTTCGGAGCCATCTGGGCCAACGAATCGTGGGGGCGCTACTGGGGTTGGGATCCCAAAGAGACTTGGGCCCTGATCACCTTGCTGGTCTATTCGTTGATCATTCATCTGAAATTTACACCGCGCTATCACAATAACCGGCTGCTTTTCGACGTTTTATCCGTAATTGGATTTTCCACCGTACTGATGACCTTCTTCGGGGTCAATTACTACCTTTCGGGACTCCACTCTTACGGAACGAGCGAGGGTCTTCCGTCCGGAATACTGCTCGGCTCGATCGTTTGCGTCGTTGTATTGATCCTTTGGGCCTCGCGGCGTTACTATAAAGACAAAAACAGGAGAAAAATTTCGTGAGAATAAGATACCTATATACTTTTCTGTGTCTGCTTCTGATTATTTTCACACTGAACAGAAGTTGCCATGAGGGTACCCGAAGTGTCTACAATCCTATCCCGCAAATTACGCTACCCGAAGGAATCAACCACCTGTTCGACAACTCCGTATCGGAATTAAAAGAGATGACCGCATTTGATCGGACCGTCGAACGGTTTCTGAAACAGTGGGAGATCACGGGCGCCTCGATCGCCATCATGAAAGACGGCAAACTGCTATACTGTAAAGGATTCGGTTGGGCCGACAAGAAACAGAACGTTCCTACGGAGGTCAAACATATTTTTCGCATCGCCTCTATCTCCAAATTGATTACAGCCACGGGCATCATGAAACTTTATGAATCGGGGAAGCTCTCTTTGGACGACAAGGTTTTCGGCGAAAACGGCATTTTGTGCGATTCCATGTTCTCGAATATCAAAGATGCAAGGATCAGACAGATTACCGTAGAACATCTGTTGCGACATCAGGGAGGTTATTCGACTCGGGCCGGCGATCCGCTTTTCAATGAGGTAAGCGTGGCGCAACAATTAGGCATCCAGCCACCGGTCCGTTTCGACGATATGGTACGTTATGCAGCCGAAACCCGTTTGCGCTATCGGCCGGGAGACGGTAATATGTACTCCAATTTGGGATACGTCGTACTGAGCAAGGTGATCGAAAAGGTGAGCGGCATGCCCTACGAGACATTCATCCAAGACAGTATTTTACATCCTATAGGGTGTATGGATATGCATATCGGCTATTCGTTCTACGAAAAGCGTTATCCGAATGAGGTACGCTATTACGAACCCGAAGACACGGAGCCAGTCGAACTGTTCGACGGCAGCGGTCAGTTGGTGCCGCGTTGTTACGGAGGGTGCGATCTTCAGGTATTGAGCGGGGCAGGCGGCTGGATCGCCTCTCCGACCGAATTGATGAAATTCATTACAGCCATCGATCCGGAAGATTCAAAGCCCGATATTCTGCAGGCAAAAACCATCGCCTATATGACGGAAACAGACAAAGCCCGTTATCCGATCGGATGGATGCAGACGACCGAAAGCAACGACTGGTCGCGCACCGGATCGTTATCGGGATCGAGCGCCATGCTCAAACGGCAACACGACGGATTCACATGGGTATTCATTACCAATACCAGTTCTTGGTCGGGCTCACGTTTCCCGTCCAAAATATCCGCTATGATGAAACAAGCGTTGGCAAAGGTAAAGAAGTGGCCCGACCGCGACTTGTTCGAAACCGCTCCTGCCATAAATACGAGTTTCGACCTGTACGAGCCTGCCGTTCCGTACGACTTCTCCCAATCGTCAGAGTCCATGCTTATTAATTAGCGACAGCCGGGTAAGGGTTATTTTTCACACATGACATGCCCTCGTTTTGACCTGTTTACATCCGTAAAAAATCCACAGTTTTATTCACATGTTTGAGAATCTCCTCACAAAAATCAGATAAATAACAAAGTGAAATAATTAAGCTAAATTATTTACAAACAATAATTTAATAATAAACGCAAGGCTATATACCTAAATAATCGAATAAAGTAAAAGGCGGGGAACCATCGATGTCTGTTCCCCGCCTTTTTATACAATTCAGAGATACCCTACTTAACAGATGGACCCGTTAACCGGAAAGTATCCGATGCGATTACCAACTCTTCATTCGTCGCCACAACAGCAACCTTCACCCGAGAATCAGGCAACGAAAGCAAGGCATTTTCGCCATGTATGTTTTCGTTCAGTTCTGCATTGAAACGCACGCCCATAAATTCAAGATTTTCGGCAACCAATCGGCGCGTCAATGTATCGTTTTCACCGATACCGCCCGTAAAGACGATCATATCAAGCCCACCCATCAAGGCAGCGTAAGACCCAATGAACTTCTTGATTCTGGCGGCAAACATCTCAATGGCCAGTTGGGCTCTTTCGTTACCACTCTGCGCAGCAGCCCGGATATCCCGCATGTCGGAAGAGACACCGGTAACTCCAAGCATTCCGGACTCCTTGTTGATCAATACGCTCAACCTATTCAGGTTTAACCCCTCCTTTTCAGCAATATAAATCAACGCCCCGGGGTCCGTGTTGCCGCAACGGGTTCCCATGATCAGTCCGTCTACCGGAGTGAATCCCATCGAGGTATCGTACGACTCGCCATTCAGAATGGCCGTAACAGATGCACCGCTACCGACATGGCAGGTCACGATCTTTGAATGTTTCAAATCAACGTCGAAAAGCTCACAAGCCTTTTCGGCCACATATCGGTGGCTCGTCCCGTGAAAACCGTAACGACGGACTTTATAGTCTTCATAATATTTATACGGAAGGGCATACATGAAACTTTTCGGCGGCATCGTCTGATGGAACGACGTATCGAATACAGCCACTTGCGGAGTTTCGGGCAGAACGTGCTCAATGGCCAGAATTCCCTTTAAGTTGGCCGGATTGTGCAACGGAGCCAAATCGAAGCAAGCTTCGATCTTCTGCTTCACCTCTTTATTTATGAGCGCACTCTGTTTGAAATATTCACCTCCATGAACAACGCGGTGCCCTACAGCAGCGATCTCGGTAATGTTTTCCAGAACGCCGTGTTCCGAATCGACCAATGCATCGAGAATCAGATTGATTCCGCAGGTGTGATCAGGAATCCCTCTAACCACTTCATAAACCGGCTTCCCCACGGGTTTATGGGTCAAAATCGCATCGGACAAACCGATCCGTTCAATAATTCCTTTCCCCAACAAGGTATATTCCGTCAGGCTTTTCATATCGATCACCTGATACTTGATCGACGAACTGCCACAATTTAAAACAAGAATCTTCATGAGTTATTTCGGTATTTAAGTTTTTATTTCATTCCGCCTGCCTGACACGCCGTAATCGCCGTTAGACTGACGATATCCTCTACCGAACAACCTCTCGACAGGTCGTTGATCGGCGCAGCCATACCCTGAAGGATCGGACCGAGCGCTTCACCATGGGCCATCCGCTGAACTAATTTATAAGCGATATTTCCGGCTTCAAGGGTAGGGAAGACCAAAACATTGGCTTTACCGGCAATTTTACTTCCGGGAGCTTTTTTCGCACCGATTCCGGGGATAATTGCCGCATCAGCCTGCAACTCTCCGTCGATCATGAGCGAAGGATCCATCTCGCGAGCCAACTCGGTAGCACGCACTACCTTGTCGACCATTTCGTGTTTTGCAGAACCTTTGGTCGAGAAACTCAACATGGCAACGCGCGGTTCGAAACCTGCGAGCACACGAGCCGTACGCCCGGTCATCACGGCAATCTGCGCCAACTCTTCAGCCGTCGGGTTAGGCAATACGGCACAGTCGGCAAAGACCATGATACCGCCTTCACCGAACATCGTATCAGGAAGCAACATAATGAAGGCTCCGGAAACGACACTGATACCCGGCATCGTTTTTACATATTGGAAAGCCGGACGCAAAACGTCACCCGTCGCATTGTTCGCACCAGCCACCTCTCCGTCGGCATCGCCGGCTTTCACCATTACGGCACCCAAATAGAGCGGATCGAGCAGCTGTTTCTCTGCCTGTTCGGGGGTCAACCCTTTCGACGCCCGGATCTTGAGCATCATATCCATATACCGATCTTTATCGGGATTGTTTTTCGGATCGACAATTTTGAGACCGTCGATATTTTTGAGCCCATACTCCTTTGCCTGGCGATGGATTTGGTCGGGGTCACCGATCAAAATCAGGTTTGCAAAGCCCTCTTCGATAATTTTATCGGCAGCTTTCACATTGCGCTCTTCGAACGCTTCCGGCAACACGATCGTTTTGATATCGCTTT
Source organism: Candidatus Alistipes merdigallinarum (assembly GCA_019119305.1). Taxonomy (GTDB): domain Bacteria; phylum Bacteroidota; class Bacteroidia; order Bacteroidales; family Rikenellaceae; genus Alistipes_A; species Alistipes_A merdigallinarum. Next base: position 30,998 of record DWXH01000034.1, read on the forward strand.
TCGCCTTTTGTTTGATTTTTTCTACAAATTCCATAATGATTGATATTATTTGAAATCATTCCATTTCATACCAAAATAAAACCCGGCGATCACAGCAGCAATCGACAACAACAGACTGGCCGCAATGTAGGTAATTCCCATACTCCAGTTACCCGAACGGAACAGCCCGACACACTCCAACGAGAATGTGGAAAAGGTCGTGAACCCTCCGCAAAACCCGGTCACAGCGAGCAGATACCACCCCCCGTTCGTTCCGGCCGAAACCAGCCCTCCGATCAACAACGACCCAATCACATTGACCGTCAGCGTTGCAAACGGGAAACCGCTGACTGCAACGCAGGATACCATCGTTTTGGACACCAAATACCTCAAAATACTTCCGGCGAACCCTCCGGCTCCGACAATCAGTATTTCTTTCATTACGACATCGCTTTTGATCATACAAAGGTAGTTATTTGCAAACGAATTGGAAATAAGTTTTCTGCTATTTTTCCTGATTTTAATATTCTGTCATCCCAAAGGCCAAACGAGTTGCGAATCGAGTTCTCTTTTTTATCTCATAATTCTTGGTAAAAAAATCAAAAGACCGAATATGAGAACTTTTTACCGCTATTGGCGAGGAATTTTAGAAAAAACATATACTTTTGTATCTTAAAGTTAGATCGTAAATTTATAAAGAAGTTGAACGATGACTACTGAAAACAAAGAACTTTCTGTTCCTGAGGAACAAGTCAATGCGACCGGCATTGAAGATACGATGCATGCTTCTACGGTTCCCACCACAGAGGAATCCAAGAACGAATCGCCGACTATCGAATCGGCTACAAATGAACAAAAACAACCCGCAGTGACTACGACTGTTGTGGATTTTTCAGACGAAGAAGCCGAATTGGCCGCCAACTCTCCCGAATTCGATTTGGAAGGAAATGAGGAAGAGGAAGAGAGCTCTCTCAAAGAGCAAGAAGAATCGAATACGATCGATTATTCGGGGAAAACGAACGATCAATTGCTGGCTTTGTTCAGTGAATTGCTCCACACGCGTCCGGTTCAAACCATTCGCAAAAACGTAGATGCAATAAAGATTGCATTTTACAAAAATTACCGTGGCGAAGTCGATTCACTACGTAAAAAATTCATAGAAGAGGGAGGTAATCTCGAAGATTTTACCGCTCCTGCCAACGACGATGAACAGAGATTCAAAACGCTGTTCGCCGAATACCGCCAAAAACGGAACGAATATCTCGCTCAGATCGAGACCGAAAAAGAGGAGAACTATCAGAAAAAGCTGCAGATCATAGAGGAACTCAAAGAATTGATCAACAGCAACGAAACACTGAATCATACCTTCACCGCATTCCGTGACCTCCAACAGCGTTGGAAAGAGATCGGATTGGTTCCCCAGTCGGTCGTAAAAGATTTATGGGAGACGTATAACCTCCATGTGGAGAACTTTTATAACTTTATAAAGATCAACAAGGAGCTTCGCGATCTCGATCTGAAAAAGAATTACGAAGCCAAGATACAGCTGTGCGAGGAGGCCGAAGCACTCGTCCTGGAACCGTCGGTTATCACCGCATTCCACCGGTTACAAAAACTGCACGAACAGTGGAGAGAGATCGGTCCAGTGGCCAATGAATATAAAGACCAGTTGTGGGATCGATTCAAAGAGGCCAGCTCCAAAATAAACAAACGCCATCAGGAATATTTCGACACCCTGAAAGAGGAACAGAAGAAAAACCTCGATCTGAAAACCGAATTGTGCGTTAAGGCAGAAGAGCTGGTAGCTGCCCCTCCTGTTTCGAGAAAGGAGTGGAACAAAGCCTCCGAACAGTTGATCGAGATTCAGAAAATATGGAAAACTATCGGATTCGCTCCGAAAAAAGATAATACAAAGATTTACGAACGGTTCCGTAACGCATGCGATCGGTTTTTCGAGAACAAGCGGAATTTCTATCTGCAGATCAAGGCAGAGATGGAAACCAATCTGCAGTTGAAAAACGAAATTTGTGCATTGGCCGAATCCATGCAGGAGAGCGAGGAGTGGAAAAAGACCACCGACGAACTGATCGCCTTGCAGAAAAGATGGAAAGAGATCGGTCCGGTGGCCAGACGTCACTCCGATGCGGTGTGGAAACGGTTCCGTGCCGCATGTGACCACTTTTTCGAACGCAAGGCCGCACATTTCTCGACAATCGATACGCAATACGAAGATAACCTCAAACAGAAACAGGCTCTGCTCGAGGAGTTGAAAGCCTTTGTCGAACAGGGGGATATAACGAACGATGGATTCGAGACGCTCAAGGAGATGCAACGTCGCTGGGCCGAAATCGGTTTCGTTCCGATCAAGCAGAAAGATGCCATTCAGTCCGAATACAGAAAAATCATCGATGCTGCATTCTCTAAATTAAGGGGGAACGAAAAAGAACGCCATTTGGAGCGATTCAAAGGCAAACTCCAATCGCTTACCTCGGAAGGCAACAACGATCGCCGTATACGTCACGAAAGGGAACGGCTTTATAACAAGATGAAACAGCTCGAAGCCGACATCGCACTTTTGGAAAACAACATCGGATTCTTCTCCAAAAGCAAGAATGCGGAATCCATGATCCGCGACGTAAACGAAAAGATCGCCAAGGCAAAACAGGAGATGGAGACAATTATCGAAAAAATCAATTTGATAGATAAGCAGGGAGAGTAAAACTATGGCTGCAAGCAATACGAACAAAACGAAATTTATTTTTGTCACCGGAGGCGTAGCTTCTTCATTAGGAAAAGGGATTATTTCAGCTTCACTGGCCAGATTGCTTTTGGCTCGGGGATATAAAGTCACCATACAGAAATTGGATCCGTACATTAATGTCGATCCGGGAACTCTGAATCCATACGAACACGGAGAGTGCTATGTAACCGAAGACGGAGCTGAAACAGACCTTGATTTAGGCCATTACGAGCGATTTACAAACATACAGACCTCGCAAGCAAATAACGTCACAACCGGACGTATCTATCAAAGTGTCATCAACAAAGAGCGTCGCGGAGAATTTTTGGGAAAGACCGTTCAGGTCATTCCGCATATTACGGATGAGATCAAACGTCGGATCAAACTGTTGAGTGCAAAAAAGATGTACGACATCATCATCACCGAAATCGGTGGTACGGTGGGCGACATCGAATCGCTGCCTTATATTGAGGCGGTGCGCCAGTTACGATACGAACTCGGACCGTCGAACTCATTGATCATACACTTGACGCTGATTCCGTACCTGGCCGCGTCCGGCGAGCTGAAAACCAAACCGACGCAACACTCAGTCAAACAGTTGCTCGAAAACGGATTACAACCGGACGTTTTGGTGCTCCGTACCGAAAAACATCTGACCAACGAAATCCGTCGTAAAGTGGCGCTTTTCTGTAATGTGGATGTCAATGCGGTGATCGAATCGATCGACGCCCCGACAATCTACGAAGTACCGCTGTTGATGCTGCACCAAAAACTGGACACCGTCGTGCTCAATAAACTGCAACTGCCCAGCGACGGCGAACCCGACCTGAAGGCGTGGATCGAATTCGTCGAAAAGGTCAAACATCCGCAAAAGAAGGTCAACATCGCGTTGGTGGGTAAGTATACGGAATTGCCCGACACATACAAGTCGATCGTCGAGTCATTCATACACGCAGGAGCAGCCAACCATACGAAGGTAAAACTGCAATACGTCAACTCCGAAAAACTTACGCCCGAAAACATCGCCAACCAACTGAAAGGCATGTGTGGCATTTTGATTGCACCGGGTTTCGGACATCGGGGAGTCGAAGGCAAGATAATGGCCGTTGAATATGCGAGAGTCAACAAGATTCCGTTCTTCGGTATTTGTCTGGGTATGCAGTGCTGCGTCATCGAATTTGCCCGTCACGTCTTGCACTACGAAGACGCCAATTCGACCGAAATGGGTAGCACGACCCATCCGGTCATCGACTTGATGGAGGAACAGAAAGGTATTACGGAAAAGGGAGGTACCATGCGTCTGGGTGGATATCCGTGTACCCTGCAAAAGGGGAGTAAAGCATATGCCGCATACGGAAAACGGGAGATCGTGGAACGTCACCGCCACCGGTACGAACTGAACAACGACTATCTTGAGGAGTTTACGCGTGCCGGACTGAAACCCGTCGGAATCAATCCCGAAACCAATTTGGTAGAGGTCGTAGAACTGGAGGGACATCCGTGGTTCATCGGAGTGCAATACCATCCGGAGTACAAAAGTACGGCTCTGCATCCGCATCCGCTGTTCGTATCGTTCGTGAAAGCTGCTGAGGCATATTGCGAGCAGCACAGTACAAATAACAAATAATCACAGAGAAGCTGAATACAAATGGATAAGAATACACTACTGGGCTTATTGATTATCGGGGTAATCCTCTTCGGTTTTTCCTGGTTCAACACCAAAAAGCAACAGGAATTCGATAAACAGCAGGCCCAGATGCTTGATTCGATCAATCGCGTTACGAAAAGTGCGGAACGGGTTGAAGATTCCGTACTGTTTTCGGATTTGAACGACAGTTTGAAAACCATGCAGGCCGAACAGGCCTTGGAACAACACTTGGGTCATACGTTATATCAAGCCACCAAAGGTACGGAGACGTTTTATACGGTCGAAAATGATGTCATGGCCCTCACATTTTCCAATAAAGGAGGCCGAGTCAGTTCTGTTACACTCAAGGATTACAAAACATACACAGGTGCGCCGCTGGAACTTTTCGCCGACTCGAGCGCATATTTCGACCTCTCGTTTTTTATCAAACAGGGATATAACGATGCACAGATCCAAACATCGGAATATTACTTTACGCCTCTGACAACCGACTGGGATTTTTCGGAAAACGAAGAGCAAAAAGAGATCATTTTACGTCTGACCGTCGATTCCGCCTCATACGTCGATTATGTCTATACGGTGAAACGCGACAGCTACATGATCGATTTCGACATCCGTTTTGTCGGCATGCAACAGCTTCTTTCTCCGACCCAAAGTGATATGGAGATCGTATGGCAAAACATCGGCCCGCAAAACGAAAAAGGTTTCGAAAACGAGAATAACTATACGACCATCGCCTACAATTATCCGGGAGACGATGATATAGAGCAGCTGGGCATGTCCAAGGAGTCGAAAGAGGAGACGATCAACGCCAAACTGAAATGGGTTGCCTTCAAGCAACAGTTCTTCTCGTCGATATTCATTGCCGACGACGATTTCACGAATGGTTCGGTACGGTACTCGACATTCGCTCCGGGAGAAGGAAAGATCAAGTCATTCCACGCCCAACTGTCGATCCCCTATACGCAACAGACCGACCAGTATCATTTCAACTTCTATTTCGGACCGAATAAATATTCGGTATTGAAACGCTACAACGACCTGCATATACAGAGACTGGTCCCTCTGGGAGGTTGGATTGTCGGATGGATCAACCGCTGGATCGTAATTCCCACGTTCGATTTTCTCGGGAAATACATCGTTAACTATGGAGTCATTATCCTGCTGCTGACGATCTTTATCAAGATCTTGCTCTCGCCGCTGACTTATAAGTCGTATCTCTCGACAGCCAAAATGCGGTTGCTGAAACCCGATATCGACAAGCTGAACGAGAAATATCCGAAGCCCGAAGATGCGATGAAGAAACAGCAGGCCATGTTGGCCCTCTACAAAAGCGCCGGAGCGAACCCGATGGGCGGATGTCTGCCGTTGCTCATCCAGTTCCCGATCCTGATCGCCATGTTCCGGTTCTTCCCGGCCTCAATCGAGTTGCGAGGGAAATCATTCCTCTGGGCCGATGACCTATCCTCATACGACAGCATCCTGCAGTTGCCGTTCAACATTCCGTTCTATGGCGATCATGTGAGTCTCTTCGCCCTGTTGATGGCCGTTTCGGTCTTCATCTCATCGAAGATCAATTACGCCCAGAATGCAGCGACGACCGCAGGACCACAAATGTTCGGGATGAAATTTATGATGTTGTACCTTATGCCGCTGATGCTGCTCTTCTGGTTCAACAACTACTCGAGCGGATTGAGCTACTACTATTTGGTCAGCAACATCATTACCATAGGACAAACATACGGTTTCCGCTTCATCGTCAACGAAGAAAAGTTGCACCAACGGATGAAGGAAAACGCTAAAAAACCTCGTAAGATGAGTAAATTCCAACAACGCTACGAGGAGATGATGAAACAACGCGAGCAGATGATGCGTAAAAGATAAGGTTCATTCTAAATTCAAGCCATGAAGCGGAGCCCCATCATTATCGGAGGCTCCGCTTCTTTTTGTAAGCAATCAAATCCCAGTGACTTATTTATTCCGAGTTTTATATTTGTCCATAAATTAAAAATGAAAGACAAATCGTTCGCAAAGAACCGGATAAAGTGTGTTGAATTGTACCTATTTCGGATATATTCAAGCAGGTATCGACCCTGCAAAATGTAAAAAAGGCAAATATGGACAAATAAACTTATCAGGAATCGGGATAAATAGGATCTACAAGGCAAAGAATCCCAGGTATTGCATTTTATGAGAAAAGAAAACATTACCGAATAACGAAGAGAAAAACCATACACCTGACAAAACATCTTTGCATATGAACGCCATTTAATGGGCATGTTGCTATGTTTTAATTTGAGATGGTATCCGATTTATATGGAATTCTACGCAACTGTCCTTCGTTCAGTGAATCAAACGCATAATGGGAGAGGGAAGAACGAACAGAATTTCGTACATATCCTATCCTTACAATAACAAAATGGGGGAGAGCCGGAAGCCCTTCCCCCATTCATTCCTATTTTTTATCAGGACTTAGTTCGTAGCCGTAGAATCAGCAGGAGCAGTTGTAGCAGCTGTCGGTTCTTTCAAATTAAGCTCTTTTTTAATCAACGGCATCAAATCGGCCATAGCGGCCTTGTCGTAATAAGCCAACGATTCGGCAGCAAGATTGAAGACCATCGTATAACCGTTACTCTTACTTACTTTTTCAATAGCCTGTTGGATCTTCTCTATCAACGGATTGTACAACTCAGCTTGAGCTTGTTCCAACTGAGTTCTGGCTGTCTGTTGCAAACTTTGATAACGTTGTTGCATGTCGGCAAATTCTTGTGTTTTCAACTCTTTTACCGCATCGGAATAGGTCGCCTGATTTTTCTGAAATTCATCGTACTTTTTGTTCAGTTCCACTTCCATCGCCTCAAGCTGTTCCATAAGTTCCTGTTGCAAGGCTTGCACCTTAATATCTGCAGAATCTTTCTCCGGCATCAACGTAAATACTTCTGCAGTATTGATATAACCGAATTTTTGAGCGAAAGAGGTAGCGCTCGTGGTAATCAACAAAGCAACTACCAACCCCATTTTCATAATCGTTTTCATAGTGTTTTTTGTAAAGTAAGTTATTTAGTATTCAACAAATTTATAATTTCTTCCGTTTTATCCAAAGCCGGAGCGTAATAAAGTAACGTTTGATTATTCGCCCGATCAATAATCATTCCCAATCCGTTGCTTTCCGCATAATTGTTGATCGCAGCGAAAACCCGCTCCTGAATAGGTTTGATCAATTCTATTCTTTTCTTCATTAAATCGCCCTCCGGTCCGAAAACTTGCTCTTGATACTGCTTGATCTCTTTTTCCCGGTTGATGATTTCATCCTCACGAACTTTCCGGCTTGTCTCGGAAAGATAACCCCGTTGAGCCACATAATTGTTGTATTGCTCATCCAATTCAGCGAATGCCTGATCAATCTCTTCCTGATACTGTTTAGCCAGATCGTCCAACTGTTGGATGGCTTCGTTATAGTCAGTCTGCGATTTAAAAACTGCCTCTGAATTAATGAATACATATCCTTGCACTTGAGGTTGAGATTGTGCTCGCATAACGCCTGCTGCGCAACACATAAACACGAACAGTACGATCAATCTTTTCATAATTCAAAATCGTTTAAATATTAAAACTGCTGGCCTATCATAAAGTGTAACTGACCTCCACTCCGGGTCGTTTTCCCGACAGGATTATCGAATCCGTATCCCCAATCAATACCCAATAATCCGATAACCGGCATGTAAAGACGCAAACCGACTCCCACCGACCGTTTGATCAACAGTGGATCGAATTCTTGCCATGAACGAAACGCATTACCACCTTCGGCAAATACCAATGCATAAATGTTTGAACTGGGTTTCAAAATAATGGGATATCTTATTTCCAAGGTGTATTTATTATATGCACGTGCATAATCGGAACGGCCGTTTGCATCGTAAGAGTAGGGGGTCAGCGCTCCATCTTCGTAACCTCTCATCCCGATAATATCGACACCGTAAACATTGTATCCCGACATACCGTCACCTCCGACATCAAATCCTTCAAAAGGAGAGGGTTTATTTTTGTTGTAGGCCCCAAGATATCCCATTTCGGCTTTTGCCATCAGGACCAATTTGTTGTTGTTGGTCAACGGGTAGAACCATTGTGCCATCAATTGCCATTTGTGATACTCGATCCATTTATACCGTTGTTGATCGGTAAGCGTTTGATCGGAGTAGTCGATATCCTGAAACAACGAATAGGGAGGAGTCAAAGCCAAAGAGATCGAAAATTCCGAACCCGTACGGGGATAGATCGGCGAATCGACCGTATTACGGCTGAATACCGTCTTCAAGGCAATGATGTTGGAAGTGCCGTTTTCGACGATAAATGAAGTCCAGTCCTTCAAATTGTAGGCCTCGTAACTGAGTTCGTGATACATCGAGAAGTTCCGATCGGGCCATGAAAGCCGACGGCCCCAACCGATCGAGGCTCCCAATGTTCTGAAGTGTTTGGTTCCCGATTGCCATGCATAATAGGCGTTCGATTCATCGGAATAGAAAAGTCCTACAGTAAATGAATTAGGCTTCTTTCCTCCGAACCAAGGCTCGGTAAAACTCAACGAGAAAGCCTTGTAGTAGGAACCGTTACTTTGAGCCCGTATGGCTAATTGTTGTCCTTGACCCTGTGGATAGGGACGCCACGCTCCTTTTTTGAAAAAATTCTTGATAGAAATATTATTCAATATAACGCCGACCGAACCTACGAACATGCCGCTTCCCCAACCGCCGGAGACTTCGAATTTGTCATTAGCGATCTCTTCAAGGGGAAACCCTATATCGACCAACTCCGATGAACCTTCAACGGGTTGTACATCGGGGATCATCGTTTCCGGATTGAAGTGTCCCAACTGATTCAACTGACGGATTGTCGCCATCAACAACGAACGGTTATACAACTCACCGGGACGAACGTACAACTCCCGACGGATTACTTTGTCGTATACTTTCTGGTTACCCGAAATTTCGACTTCATTGATTTTGGCCTGTTTCCCCTCGTATATCTTAATGTTCAAATCGATCGAATCTTCCCCTACAACTTCTTCTCCGGGATCGATACGTGAAAATAGGTATCCGTTATTCTGGTACCTCGAATTGACAGAGGTCATATCTTCTATATTATCCTCTTTCCCGAGTCCCAATCTTTTATACAGCGTCTTTTTGTCATACGTATCGCCTTTGCGAATTCCCAGTATGTCGTTCAACTCGTCGGTTTCATAAATGCTGTTTCCGGTCCATGTCACATTCCGGTAATAGAATTTATTTCCCTCTTCGACACGAAAGACCAACCCAATCCGGTTGTCTTTAATCGGATAAACCGAATCGCTGAGAATCGCTGCATTACGATATCCCTTCGAATTGTAATAATCGATGATATTTTCCTTGTCCTCCTCTAACTCTTTAGACTTCAGTTTGCTGTTACGGAAGAAATTGATCCCCTTCTGATGGATCTTCTTCATCGAACTGCGCAATTTTCTGTCGGATATGGCCTCATTGCCGTCAAAGATAATCTTACCGACCTTTACCCGTTTTTTCTTATCAACGACGAAAATCACATTAACTACGTTATCCAACGACTCGTGATCTTCGATCCGATAGGTTACTTCCGCATTATAAAATCCTTTTTCCCTAAAAAACTTTTGAATCGCATCCTTAGAGCTATTTAATACAAAATCGGATAGTTGCCGCCGATTGTCGAGTTCAAGAGTCTCGAAAAGTTCATCGCGTTGTCCTTTACGGACTCCTTCCACATCCCATTTATACACTTGCGGACGCTCTTTCACTACTATTTCAAGATTGACACTATCTCCTTGTGGGTCTACAATAATTTGTACATCTGAAAAATTCTGAGAGCTCCACAATTTTGTTATTGTAGACGAGAGCTTGTTGCCCGGCAATTCAAGCGTATCCCCTTTGGACAAGCCCAACAACCGATCGACAATTCCTTTATTATTTGTACCACTGATTTTAATATCATTGACAACGTACGGACGAGGAGAAGCGTTGTAATCGAGCATTGGAGGATTCTGTTTGTCTGTAGAGGTATCGGTCTGTGCGAAAACGGTCAGGTTCATAGAAAAAAGAGCCACTATAACCGCCAGAATCCTTAAAGAGTTTCTCATTTTTGCTGTTGTAGTATATGACATCGTGTTATTTTTTCATCAATAATCCGTAACGTCTGTCCCGGCGCTGATAATCACGGATCGCCTGATAAAAGGCCTCTTCGTCGAAATCGGGCCAATAGATATCCGTAAAATAGAGTTCGCTGTATGACAACTGCCAAAGCAGAAAATTACTTAATCTCAACTCGCCACTCGTGCGGATCAACAAATCGGGATCAGGAATACCGGCCGTAGCCAAATTCGCCGCAATGGTTTCTGCTGTTATGTCATGTATCTGCAGACCTTCGTCTCTAACCTGTACCGCCACTTTCCGGACCATTTGAGTAATCTCCCAACGAGAACTGTAATTGACCGCTATGATAAGGGTCAATTTACGATTTTGGAAAGTATCCTTTTCGCTTTTCGCGATAGCCGTACGCACATCTTTTGAAAGAGCCTGAATATCTCCGATAAAACGCATGCGGACTCCGTTTTGTTTCAATTCTTCGGTCTCATTGGCAATAGTCTTGCACAAAAGTTCCATCAGTGCAGTTACCTCTTGCTCGGGACGGCCCCAATTCTCGGTAGAGAAAGCATAGACGGTCAAATATTCGACACCGCAATCAACCGCCGCACGAATCACCTTCCGCATGCTCTCCACACCATTGATGTGTCCGTACACACGATCTTTGCCGCGTTCCTGAGCCCATCGACCATTTCCATCCATAATAACGGCGACGTGCCGTGGAATATTTTCTGAATCCAGATCTACCATCAATATTTTTTAAAAAGTAACGTGCAAATATAACACTATTACCCGGATTTCCATTAAAACGACTCGGGGTTTTGGGTTCAAAAGTATATTATTTCACCAAATCGCGGCTGTCGATTCCCCACATCATCTTATTTCTTAACGTATCGTAGAACGATATATTTTGGAAACGGACCAGAAAAATCGACTTTTCGGCTTTTGATACCAGAAAAGAAGCTCCATTACAGGCTTTATAATACTGATTGTCAACAGATATGGAAAACTCTCTCTCCCGACTGGAAACTTTCAGACGAATGATGCTGTCGTCGGGAACGACCACCGGACGCATCGTCAGGTTATGCGGTGCGATCGGTGAGATCAAAAAGCAGCGGCAATCGGGCGATACGACCGGGCCTCCGACGCTCAGCGAGTAGGCCGTCGATCCGGATGGGGTAGAGACCAATATCCCGTCCCCCCAATAGGTCGCGATCATCTCGTCGTTGACATAGACCTCCGTCGAAATCATGTTCGGTCCATTCCGCTGTACGGTGATTTCGTTAAAGGCATACGGGAATTCGGGATTCTGTGAAAATTCGCCTTCGATATGAATCATCGTGCGGGCAGTCGTCTCGTAGTTCCCCGTCTTGAGGTCGGCGAAGGCCCGCGACATCCCTTGTTTGGTCACATTGGCCAAAAAACCCAACCGGCCGGAGTTGATTCCCACGACCGGAATCGGCCGGTGGTTCAGCAACCGCACACAATCCAAAAAGGTCCCATCGCCACCATAGCTTACCATGACATCCTGCAGTGGATCGACCGTCGGACAGTCGTCATACAGCTGATCCTCTTCGAAATTTCTTCCGGTTTTATCAGCGACCAGACGGGCAAAGTCCCGATTGATCCGATAGGACAAACCGTTGCTGTCCAACGCTTCGAACAGTGCATTCAAATCCTCACCCACAAACGACGCCTGAGGCCGACCGTATAAAACTATATTCATTCGATTCCGATTACTCAAAAAGTTGTTGTACCTTTACAGCGCAAAAATAGTGAAAATTATGACAAAGCTGAGTGTTAACATAAATAAGATCGCCACGTTGCGCAACTCTCGCGGGGGTGATCTTCCCAACGTGGTAGATGCTGCGCGGAACGCGGAACGTTTCGGGGCACAGGGTATCACGGTGCACCCCCGCCCCGACGAACGGCACATCCGTTATCAGGATGTGTACGACCTTAAAAAAGTGATCACTACGGAATTCAACATCGAGGGCAATCCGATCGACCGATTCATCGACCTGGTACTCGACGTGGTGCCCACACAGGTGACCCTGGTACCCGATGCCGTCGATGCGCTGACCTCCAACGGAGGTTGGGATACGATTGCCCACAAGGCTTTTCTCACCGATGTCATCGCTCGTTTCAAGGCGAAAGGAATCCGTACCTCAATCTTCATCGACGCTCGTCCCGAAATGATCCCTGCAGCCGCAGAAGCAGGTGCCGACCGGGTAGAGCTTTACACCGAACCCTACGCATCGATGTACGGGAAGGATCGGGAAGCCGCGATCGCTCCGTTTGTGGCTACGGCCGAGGAGGCTTTGCGGTATGGATTGGGGGTTAATGGCGGACATGATTTAAATCTGGAAAATTTACACTATTTCGCCGAACGCATTCCCCAGTTGGCCGAAGTGTCGATCGGGCACGCCCTGATTTCGGATGCTCTCTACTTGGGCCTGGAGAACACGATACAGCTCTATCTGAAACAACTGAAAATCGATTGATGAACGACGCGCTGCAACATCCTCTGTTCCGCCGGATCGGTGCGATTGCCGACGCCAAAGGGATACAGGCATTTGTAATCGGAGGATACGTCCGGGATTATTTTCTTCGCCGTCCGTGCACCGACATCGACATCGTCGTCACAGGCAGTGGAATCGAAATGGCCGAAGCCCTCGGGAACGAGGTCAGAAGCCACGTCTCCGTATTCAAAAATTTCGGAACGGCCATGTTGCGCTACGACGGATGGGAAGTGGAGTTTGTCGGCGCGCGCAAAGAGTCCTACCGGGCCGATTCGCGCAAGCCGATTGTCGAGAACGGCACCCTGCACGACGACCAGTTGCGACGCGACTTTACAATCAATGCGATGGCCTTTTCGCTCAACGCGGATTCTTTCGGTGAATTGGTCGACCCGTTCAACGGCATGGAAGATTTGGAACGTTGCATCATCCGCACGCCGTGCGATCCGGACACGACCTTTTCGGACGACCCGTTGCGTATGATCCGGGCCGTACGGTTTGCCTCCCAGCTCGGATTCGACATAGCTCGGGACACATTTGAAGCCATCAGCCGCAACAAGGAGCGGATCAAGATCGTCTCGAAGGAGCGGATCATCACCGAACTCAACAAGATTATGGCTTCCCCCGCTCCCTCCACCGGATTCGGGCTATTTGATCAAAGCGGACTGTTGCCGTTGATCTTTCCGGAACTCGATCGGCTCAAAGGCGTAGAACGGGTAGGGAAGCATGCCCATAAAGATAATTTCCGTCATACGCTTCAGGTTACGGATAACGTAGCCCGGAGGTCAGACAATCTGTGGCTGCGGTGGGCAGCCCTATTGCACGACATCGGCAAACCCCGCACAAAAGCCTATGATCCGAAGATCGGATGGACGTTCCACGGCCACGAAGTCGTGGGCTCGAAGATGGTCGCATCGATCTTCCGGAACATGAAGCTGCCGATGAACGAGAAGATGAAGTACGTCCAAAAGCTCGTTTTCCTGCATTTACGCCCTATTATTCTGGCAGAAGATACAGTGACCGACTCGGCCGTACGCCGCCTACTTTTCGAAGCGGGCGACGATATCGATGATCTGATGCTGCTCTGCGAAGCCGACATCACCTCCGAAAACCGCGACAAGGTCAAACGATACCTGCGAAATTTCGAACTGGTCCGGATCAAGCTCCGTGAGATCGAGGAGAAAGACCGGATCCGCAACTTCCAGCCACCGATTTCGGGAGAGCTGATCATGCAGGTGTACGGTCTAAAACCATGCCGGATCGTCGGCGACATCAAGAACGCCATCAAAGAGGCCATCCTCGACGGCATCATTGCAAACGACTACGATCAGGCCTACGCCTACATGGAACGTCTGGCTGAAGAGCAGGGACTGACCAAAATTTCCGAATAAAAATTTTAGGATAAAAGTGCTGTAAAGAACCTTATTCCTGCCCGAAAATCCATTCACGGCACTCTCTTTGCTCCGATTCCTGCAAACCGTTTCAAAAAACGGATAAACTCTATAATTGTTCGCATCGAATATGTCGCTGAATATTCCACAAACCGACAGGAAACGTATCGTCGTCGTAGGCGGCGGATTCGCCGGATTGGCCCTGATTCGGGCACTGCGTCGGAGTGCTTTCCAGATCGTCCTGATCGACAAGCACAACTACCACATGTTTAAGCCGTTGCTGTATCAGGTTGCCAGCTCGGCACTGAATGTAGGCGACATAGCCTTCCCGTTTCGCAAGATGTTTCACGGCTGGAAAAATTTCTATTTCCGGATGGGGTATATCGAACGGATCGACCCCGAAAAACACCTGCTCGAAACAACGGCCGGAACCATCGGATACGACTATCTGATTTTGGCCACCGGATCGATTCCGAACTTTTTCAAGATCGAAAACATCAAGCGGAACGCACTGCCGATGTCCAACATCACCGACGCGTTGAACATCCGCAACCGGGTGCTCCGTAACTTCGAGATGGCCGTCACGGCAACCACAAAAGAGGAGCGCAACTCCCGACTGAATGCGGTGATCGTCGGTGCCGGCGCATCGGGTGTCGAGATTGCAGGCGCACTGGCCGAAATGCGCCGGTACGTGATGCCACGGGACTATCCGCAACTCGACACCTCACAAATGAATATTTACCTGATCGAAGAACAAAACCGGGTATTAGGCTCCATGAGCGAGAAAACTTCGGAAGAAGCTTTAAAAACATTGTCCGACAAAGGAATAAACGTAATTCTCGGACGCAAAATAGTCGATTACGAAAACTATTGTGCCGTTTTTGATGACGGAACACGCATTCCTACATACAATCTGATCTGGACCTGCGGCATCAAAAGTGCTGTATTTCCGGGTATATTGCCTGCTTGGATCGGGCGGGGTGGGCGGATACGTGTAGATACCTTCAATCGCGTTATCGGATGTGAAGACCTTTTTGCCATCGGGGACACCGCCTTGATGCAGGAAGATCCGAACTATCCGCAAGGACATCCGCAGCTGGCCCGGGTCGCCATCTCTCAAGGGCAACAGCTCGCCCGCAATCTAAAAAATTCCGAAACCGGCAGACCGATGCAATCCTACCGTTACAAAAACTATGGCGTCATGGCCACGGTCGGACGCAACAAGGCTTTCGTCGAGTGGGACAAGGTCCAGTTCGGCGGGTTCTTCGCATGGATCGTCTGGTCCGTCGTTCACATCATGTTCCTGCTGGGGATTCAAGGTAAGCTAAAAGTTTTCTGGGGTTGGATATGGAACTATTTCGGACACGACCTTCCGATCCGGCTGATTATCGGGAAATACGAACGGCAACAAAAAACCGACACCCTCTGACGGCCTGTCTATAACCGTCTCCAGATATCGGCTTTTTGTTTTTTTACAGCCTATTTGTCTCTTACGGGAACAAACAGGATCGCATCGGCAACTACAATACCGTCGGCCCGATCACCGGACAAGGCTACATAGCCTTTCCGCCCCTGCGGGAGACGATACCGACCGATGTGTACCCACTTACCTCCGGTTTGACCCTCTACGACAACATCGGACGTTTTCAGAAAATTTTCATGTTCCTGTTCTCCATCGAACACCTGAATCAATGATTGTGTCGATCGATTTTCAACTATCGGGAAATAGATATACAGGTCATATTCACCGGCAGTCCGAATATCAGGTGTATAGACTACCGCCTGATCGGCGCTTTTCGCATCATTCCACAAATAATCTACTCCATAGGCTCTCCAACCGTTTGCATCGGAAGTCCAGCTACCGGAAATTTCGACCGCTGTCGAATCGTTGTTGTCAATAAAAATGTCAGCCGGAGATCCGTCTGCCAAAGGATCGGCTGCAATATGCCTGCGCACCGCCGCCACATCCACATCCTGCACACATCCGCCGTGCTGATCGATCGCTTGACAGGCTGCTACCGCAGCCGACTGCGCCAACGACATAAATACCGGCTCCATACGAATCGACCCATATGCAATGTGTGAAGCCGAAAGGCATACCGGAACCAACAGATTGGTCACCTCACTGCGTTTCGGAACGATCGACCGGTACGATATGGGATAGGGTGGAAATCCTCCGATCTGTACGTCTCCCTCGTTTTTGACCATGCCGTTGACCACATGCCGATCGCAGTTGTGCGAGTCCATCGTGTATGCAGCCCAACCGATCTCATCCTCCACAACCTCATCGCCCACACAATGGTGTTGGGTCATCACCACATCGCCGATCATCCGTCGTGCTTCGCGGATATAGAGCTGATGCGTCCAATGTCCGTTATCCGTATATTCATCTTTGGGGTATCCCCACTGCAACATCTCTTTGCGGACAAACTCCGGAACCCGCGGATCGTGCCCCACGAAATAGAGCAATCCCTTGGTGTAATCTTCATGAAATTTCCATATCCGAGCACGCTCTTCGTATGAAGCTTCGGGGTAATTCCAGTTCTCACCGATCGCATCGGTCGAAAATCCGCCGTAGTTATTGATGTCGGTTTTACCGTTCGGCATTTTACTCCAGATGAAGATGTCGTACATCGATTTCCACGGCTTGATTTTCTTCAACCGAAGCAACAATTCGTAACGACTCGAGTCGTAACAATCCGGACGCGTAATCGGGATCATGTTTTCCGGGCGATCGGTCAAGGTAATTCGAAAGTTATAGGCCTGAACCTTTTTATCTCCGCTTCCATTGGGCTGAATCGGTTCGGGATTGATTCCATATACCAATCCACTGGTACTGTCTCCCTCGATTACATAAGGGTCTACACCATCGGGAAATTGATGTAAATCCCGCATTTCCACACCATTGTATGTTTCACCATACTGTTCGTTACTCTCTCGGCCGACGATATAGGAAACGCCCGCCCGAGCCATCAGATCTCCCTCGTAACTGCAATCGATAAATACCTTTGCACGCACACGTCGCAGAACGGAAGATTCGGGCGAAGCAGAATTTTCCAAAACGATTTCATGTATCACGCCATCCCTCGTATCGGCGTCGACGATTCGATTTTCGAACCACACATCGACCTTACCTCGATCGATATATTCATTAAAAACGGCAGAAGCTACTTTGGGTTCGAATATCCACTGTTCGAACGTTCCGTAATGTTGTCCTACGCGCCGGTAAAAATCGAGGGCCAATCCCCGAACGACATATTTGTTACCGATGTCCGTATACCCCAAACCTCCGGATGTCATTCCTCCGAGGTAGCGGCCGGGTTCGATCAAAAGCACGCTTTTCCCGCTCTGTTTTGCCGTATAGGCTGCGATGACCCCAGCCGATGTGCCGCCATATACACATACATCCACTTCCGTACACGGGTCTTTTTGACCTTTACAGGACGTTATCAAAAACACCAATGCACACAACCAAATATTCAGCTTCTCCATTTTTATTTGTTACATTATAAATTTATTATTAATAATCATTTACATGAGCGTTAGGTTGCCAATAAAGACGTCTAAGCGTATCTGAAAAACCGAAATTATTTGTAAAAATAAAATAGGCAACACCTGTTCTATGATAATTTCCAATACTGTCATTAGGCATCGCATACAACCAAACCGTACTTGGTACTATATCATGATAGATCGTTCCACTTGAATTAGATGGATACGACCAATAATTATTTGTAACAACTCGCCATGCCGTACCTATAGGTCCACGCATAACATACGTAATCCCTCCCCCTTCAGGAGGAAACATTTTTTGCTCTTCCGGAGTCACCGTATACAGATTCGAAGACATTGCTACTTCTGAATAAAACTGCCTCAGTTCACAGGCATTCTCATCATCGGGAGTTTGAGCCCGAGAAATATTCCAACCTTGCATGACACCTAATACAGCCACCACCAATAAAACAAATAAACCTCTTTTCATAACCCAACCATTTAAATAAATTAATAATTTTAATTAAAAGACGCCCTGCTTCACAAATATAAAAATTTCAATCCATAAAATCAATAAAAAAAGAGAGGATTTTATCCCTCTCTTTTTTTATTGCCATTTTACTATAATAATGCTCTAAAATTACTCGTCAGAATCTGAATCCGATTCCGACTCTTTCATGTTGTGGAACACATTGGTCACATCTTCATCCTCTTCGAGGCGTTCGATCAATTTCTCCACCGAAGCACGCTGTTCTTCTGTAACCTCTTTGGTGTCAAGCGGAATCCGTTCGAACTCTCCGCTGATGATCTCGATATTGTTATCCTCCAAATATTTCTGAATGGCCCCATAAGCCTCAAACGGAGCATAAATCACAATCTCTGACTCGTCATTAAACACCTCGTCCACACCGCAATCGATCAGCTCCAACTCCAGCGATTCGACATCCATCCCTTCACTCTGGGCGATCTTGAACACACATTTGTGCTCAAACAGGAACGAAACGGATCCTGACGTCCCCAATGACCCGCCGCATTTATTGAAACAGTTACGGACATTTGCTACCGTCCGGGTCGTATTATCCGTTGCCGTCTCTACGATAACAGCGATCCCGTAAGGAGCATAACCTTCATAGACCATCTCCTTATAATCGCCCATCTCTTTAGAAGTTGCCCGTTTTATCGCCCGTTCGATATTCTCTTTAGGCATATTCGCCGCTTTAGCGTTCTGGATCAAAACCCGCAGCCGTGTATTGCCTCCGGGATCGGGACCACCCGCTTTAACGGCAATGGCAATCTCTTTTCCCAATTTGGTAAACGTCCGGGCCATATTGCCCCATCTTTTCAGTTTCCGCGCTTTACGATATTCAAAAGCTCTTCCCATAGTATATTATACCTCTTTCTTTTTATTAGTTTCTTTTTCGACGAACAAAACTATACTCTTTTTCACGAAAAGACAAAAAAAAGAGCACTTTTGTTCATTTTCAAAGTAGTGCTCTATTCCGTTTCAACATTTTCCGCTCCTCTGAAATCAATATCCGAGTATACGCATCATCGAACGGTAACTCTGCTCTTTGGCAAACAGACGCGTGTAGTATTCGTTGTCGCTTTTGTCCCGATCGATGATGATGTGTTTCGGAGCCGGGATCAGGCAGTGCTGTATGCCGCCGAACCCTCCGAGAGACTCCTGGTAGGCTCCGGTGTGGAAAAAGCCGATATACTGAGGTCCCCCCAGCAGCTTCGGAAGGAAAATCGCATTGGAGTGGGACTCTCCGTTATAATAGTCTTCGCTGTCGCAGGTCAGCCCGCCAAGGAAAACCCGCTGATATTCCCGGTCCCAATTATTGATCGCCAACAAGATGTAACGCTGGTTAATACCCCAGATATCGGGCAACGTCGTCATGAACGAACTGTCAATCATATACCAACTCTCCCGGTCATTCTGTTGTTTCTGATTAATGATGGAAAAGAGAGTCGCTCCGCTTTCTCCGACTGTGAACGAACCGAATTCGGTAAATATGTTCGGTTCTTCGATTCCGGCCGAATTACATATATTTTTGATCTGAGCAACGATCTCTTCGGTCATATATTCGTAATCGTAATCGAATGCAAGCGAATTTTTAATCGGGAAACCACCTCCGATATTCAAAGAGTCCAATTCGGGACAAATCTTTTTCAGCTCACAATAGACGCTGAGGCACTTGTTCAACTCGTTCCAATAATAGGCCGTATCCTTAATTCCGGTATTGATAAAGAAGTGCAGCATTTTTAAAGTAAACTTCTTGTTGTTCTTTATCTTACCCTTGTAATACTCCACAATATCGTTATAGCGGATACCGAGCCGCGAAGTATAGAAATCGAATTTTGGCTCCTCTTCCGATGCAATCCGAATCCCGATTTTACACCGCGTATGGATCGCATTGTCGAGCAGATCCAGCTCTTCTTTATTATCCACGATCGGAATCGTATTCTCAAACCCACTGTGAATCAACGATGCAATGTTCTCAACATACTGAGGACGCTTGAAACCGTTACAAATGATAAAGATTCCCTTGTCTACGATTCCGCTGTCATAAAGCGAATCGATAATATGTATATCGTAAGCCGAGGAGGTCTCCAAATTGATATCATTCTTCAATGCCTCTTCCAGGACAAAGGAGAAGTGCGAACTCTTTGTACAATAGCAGTAGTTGTAACTTCCTTTGTAATCGACTTTGGCCATCGCCACATTAAACAATCTTTTGGCCCGCTGAATCTGCGAAGTGATTTTCGGGAGGTAGGTTATTTTCAATGGCGTTCCATACTGCTTGATGATATCCATCAAAGGAACCTCATGGAAATTCAACTCATTATCCACAACGGAAAACTCATCCTGAGGAAACTCAAAAGTCTGCTCGATCAGATCGATATACTTATTTTTCATGGCCTGTTATGTGAAATATTTTTCAATCCACCTCGATTACATCGACTAATTTTTCCCCATGTAATCGAGCTACATCTCCATTCCGGCAACAAAGTAGGCAATTCTTTTCCATATTTACAACTCTTTCAGGCAAATTCAGATAAAATAAATCGGTCCGTCAATCGTTTAATGGGAAACAAGAAGCACCCAAAACGACAAATTTGTCAAACGGCGGCCTTGTTTCCTACATGAAAAAGTCCTATTTTTGGAAGTTG
>DWXH01000035.1 GCA_019119305.1 Candidatus Alistipes merdigallinarum
CAGTTATAGACATCCTATACCATAAAAACGATATATTATAGATCAATACAAACTCCCCCAATATATAAGAATGTATACGATCCCCTGCGCAATAGGCGCAAAGTCTTTAATAAGAAAGACCTACACCCCAGGCAAATATCGATATTATTAATCTAACAACCAAATTCAGACATCGGAGTTGTATATACTTAACTTGCAATATCAGCCCCTTTAGAGCAACATACTAACTATTCGGTTGCACGCAAGTCCATCCCCATAGGGATTCACTGCCTTACTCATTTCTTCATAATATGCCGTATCGTCCAGTAGCAGGGAAACCTCTCGCACGATTTTATCGTAATCCGTTCCGACCAATTTGACCGTTCCCGCCTCAAGTGCCTCAGGCCGTTCCGTGGTATCGCGCATCACCAGCACAGGTTTTCCCAAACCCGGAGCTTCCTCTTGAATACCTCCGCTATCGGTCAATACCAGCGTAGATTTCTCCATCAAGTATACAAACGACAAATACTCCAACGGTTCAATAAAAAACATATTGTTCAAATCAGACAGATCTTCTCCGAATACTTCATGAATCGGACGACGGACATTCGGGTTCAAATGCATCGGATACACAAAATCCACGCCCGGATACTTTTCAGTCAACGTCTTGATCGCTTTACACATCGAAATAAACCCTTCTCCAAAATTCTCTCGACGATGTCCCGTAATCAACACCAACTTTCTTCCTGAATCAAGTCGTCGAACATCATAGTTTGCTTTATATAACACCTTCTCCAGCTCTTCCTGCAATTTGTTACTGTGCTTGATCTTGTCAACCACCCAATACAAAGCATCAATCACCGAATTACCTGTTACAAAAATTTGCTCCTCAGCAACACCTTCTGCGAGCAAATTTCTTTTACTCAAAGGCGTTGGTGCAAAATGATAAGTAGCTACACGCCCTGTCAGTTGACGATTAATCTCCTCTGGCCATGGACTATATATATTATGTGTTCGTAATCCGGCTTCAACATGTCCCACTGGAATCTGCTGATAAAATGCAGCTAATGCGGCTACCATAGACGTTGTTGTATCCCCATGCACTAATACTATATCAGGATGACTCTCTTTAAGGACATCACGCAAACCTGTCAACACCCGGGCCGTAACATCATATAAGTCTTGTCCTTGCTTCATTATATTCAGATCGTAATCTGGGGTGATCTCGAAAATATCCAATACTTGATCCAACATTTCACGATGTTGTCCCGTTACACATACGATTGTTTGAAAATTATCAGTATCTTTCTGAAAAGCCTTAACAAGCGGAGCCATTTTAATCGCTTCGGGACGCGTCCCGAAGACAAGCATTATTTTCTTCATTTTATTATTTATATATTCCGCAAAAATCTAAAATAACTTTATTTTTATTGAATGGCAAGGTTTTAAACGGATCATGAGCCACAAGAAATACAACAATATCTGCGCGCTCATAGGCCGTACGAAAATCCGTTAATTTAAACACCTGATGTTCCTTTAGATTTGGTTCAACCACAAGTATATCACTATCATTACCACCTTGCAACACTTTGGAAACTATGTATTTTGCAGGACTTTCTCGCAGATCATCGATATTCGGTTTAAAAGCCAAACCCATCATGGCGACCACAGGTTTCCGATGCTTGTTTAATTCGAATTGCAACATCGCATTTTTCACCTTTTCCACACACCAAAACGACTTATAGTTATTTATTTCACGTGATGTGGCAATCAACTTGGATTCAGACGGAAAATCCGCCGTGATAAAATATGGATCGACTGCTATACAATGTCCTCCCACTCCACATCCGGGTTGCAATATATGCACGCGGGGATGCTTGTTAGCAAGATTTATTAGTTCCCAAACATTTATTCCTGCCTTATCGCATATGATAGAAAGTTCATTTGCGAAAGCAATTTGCACATCTCGACTCGAATTTTCTGTCAGTTTACACATTTCTGCCGTACGTGCATTGGTTTTATGTAGCGTACCCTGCACAAACTGCGAATAAAATTCAATCGCTTTATCTGTAGACTCTGAGTTTATTCCTCCAATCACACGGTCGTTATGAATAAGCTCGTAAATCACATTTCCGGGCAAAACCCGTTCCGGACAATATGCTATATAAATTTTATCTTTTAGTTCAGGCCGTTCCGTATAAATAATTTCAGCCATTGCCTCTGTGGTTCCCACAGGAGAGGTCGATTCGATGACAAAAAGATCACCCGACTTCAAAAAAGGGATCACTGCACGAGTAGCTGCTTCTACATACGAAACATCGGGTTCATGATTTCCTTTAAAGGGTGTCGGTACTACAATGAAATAGGCATCACTTTCTTCCGGAGTTATCGACGCATGTAACATCCCGCAATCGATAACATCCCGTAATAAATCACCTAATCCCGGCTCTATAATATGAAGCTCTCCCGCATTGGTTTTCTCCACCACTTGAGCATTGATATCAACCCCGACAATCTGAATCCCGTGTTTTGCTGCAATAATAGAGGTCGGCAAACCAATGTAGCCCAACCCCATAAAACAAGCTTTCATTCCTATGCGATTTTCACTATTAGCCATTTATACCCGGTAAAGGTAATCATTTATTATATTCCAAACTTGATTTTACCGATAAATCCATATTTCAAACACAACAGAAGACCATCCTGACCCTTTATCCACCTAAAAAGTAAAAACACTGATAGCAAAACTTATCTACGAATAATTTCAGACTAATACATATTCCCCGCTCTCTTTTCGTACCGTTCCTTGTCGCACCAGTTGAGCGATTGCGCGGGATAAGGACGGACGTGTGACCCCCAAAATAAATGCGGTCTGCTGAAGATTCTGAATCGAGCCGTTATTTTCAAGATAGCCGATCAATCGGGAGGATAACGTCTGCAGAGCAAATTGCTCCAGTTTACGGCTCAAAAAGAGGCTATGATCCGAAAGTACCGCCAAAAAATTGTGTAGAATCGCCCGATCCTGTTCAATAAGCGACAATACACAGGCTTTATTAATAATCCACAATTTACAGTCCGAATGGGCAATCATAGTGATAGGCAAAATATTCTCTGTACCAAAAAGAAATGCAGAAGCCAAAACATCCGGTGCCGATAGAGTATCGAGCGTGAACTCACGTCCTTCATCACTGATCATCCGGGCATAGACACTTCCTTCACACAAAACATACAGCGAACGGCAAACGCTGTTCTGCATGGCGATAAAATCTCCCTTACGATAGGAGCTGAAACGACTGGGATACTTTTCGAGTATACCGTCCACTACCGTCTGATCGCAACCCCGAAAAAGAAGCGTATCATAAATTCTTCTATCCATAAAACACTATTTTACAACAAAATAGCGGAATACGTAACAAATGTTACACCAAATCGTATTTCGCCTTTATACTTTTGCGCACAAATGAATAATAGACAAATTCCAATATGACTATTGGGAACCGACAAGTACAAATATACAAAACATCGAAACCAATGAACAGAATTGTGTATGTTTTATCGCTCTGCCTCATTATCTTGAGCTCTTGTCGTTCGGACACATGGATGGAACCCGTTTCTCCGGACAGCGCACGACAAGGTATCGCCTTCAAACTGCGATACGAAGAGTTCGAGGAGGAGAGCACCCGATCTGCTTCGCTTCTCGACACAGACTATAACCGTGTGGAGTTCTGCATCGTCGATGAAAGGGGAGATGCTGTAGACGGAATCAAAGGTCTTTACGATCCGTCCCGTTCCGAAATACGGATCGAAGGACTACGTGAAGGCAATTACCGACTTTTGATCTTGGGGATCGTGGGAGACGAAACTGCCGATGGTGTCACAATCACGCCGATACGACACATCGACGAAACTTGGTTACAGTTTCCAGCCGACCTGCACAAACCGATCGAAGCAGAATATTTCTACTCCCAGACACCGTTTTCGGTTAGCCGGAGCTCCGGTCCCTCTGGAGACGAGCTGACCGCTCTGCTCGACGAAGAGGTCGTACAACGTCGGATCATCGGACGCACGGATTTTTCGTTTACATTCAACAATCCGTATGTCGAGAGTGCCCTTTCAACCCGGAATGTCACCCTGCACGCACCCCGTTTCCTGACCGATTTTTCCGGATCCGGATCATATTCGGGAGAAACCGACGGAACGGATGTCTCGATGAATCTCCTCTCGACCTGCTCTTACCTGTTTCCTCCCACCACCGAAGGAAACCCTTTAGGCGGAGAGATCGAACTGACCACCCGCAACTATCGCGGAGAGACGGTACGCCGTACGTACGACTTCACGTTGCGGGAGATCGCACCGAACCGTATCGGAAAGATCCACACGACACTCATACATCCGGATGATCCCTCCGGCACGGCGTTCATTACCGAACAGGTGCTCAAAACGGCCGACTTGAGCTATATCCTGCAAGACGACGAACCGCACTCCATTTATACGAACTCCTCGTTGCGCTCGTTCAACACGTCTGCACCGCTTCAGGTCTCCATCACGGAAGAGGGACAACTACACGTCCGGTTCTACTCTCCGCGCGATCTGAGCGATGTGCTGATTCAGGCCCTGATTCCTTCGGTAAGCAGTGAGTATATCGATCTGGCCTATTTTGACAGTATTCCTGCATTTGCCGACTTTTACGGCGAACTGCGCTCCGTGCAACACAAAACTTTTTTCCGCTCGGAGTCGGGACGAATCGTCGAGACCGGCCCGATTCCTCTTCCCGACTTGGCGACAGCAACTTTCCGCATCACCTCGAACGATCCCTTCTGGGACAAGCTCGAAGCCATCGAACACGGATGGAATATAAGTTTTGCCTTATACGGAGGAAATCCCGAACTTCCGAACGGTGGCCCCGTAGGTAACTGGATGGGAATCCGCCCGGTACATTGCCGGGAAGCCGTAGCCCTGTTCCTGAATTTCACCTATATGATCGATATGCCCGAACATGAAGAGATCCTCCGTGCAAACGTTGACCGCCTCTACGGCAATGGAGGCAAAGAGGACAAAGTTTCCGTCGAAACAGTCTTACAACAGATGCAGCAACGACGTACATTACAGGTCGGGTTGGTCTATCCGGGCAACGGTGTCATTGGACTCGGGGGTGGAAATGTATTCGGGGCCTACCAGCAGGCTTGGTTCCAACACTATTTCAACACCTACTCCTGTGAGATTCTTTTCCATGAGTTGGGACACGTCATGGGATACAACCACAGCAGCTCATTCACCTATGGGCCGTGGGCACAGGAGCTGATGAATCGCTTCTATGTCGAACACATCACCGAAATGCCCATCGATTCGCCATCTTACCTAAAAAGCGAACAGAATCCCAATAAATACTAAAAAACCGACGACAATGAACTATCTGAAATATTTGAATATCGTATTTTGCGGCATACTTCTCCTGTCGGGATGCCATAAATCTCCGGAGAACGACCTGCCGACACCCGATGCGGGAATGATCTCTGTCCGCTTTATCCCTGAAGAACCGACTGCCAGATCCTTCACTCTATCCAAAACGGCACAAGGAGAGACGAATGAGCAAGCAATCGGACAGGTCATCGGATACCGTTTTACACAAGGCTTATT
The DNA here is from genome assembly GCA_019119305.1 of Candidatus Alistipes merdigallinarum. Classification (GTDB taxonomy): domain Bacteria; phylum Bacteroidota; class Bacteroidia; order Bacteroidales; family Rikenellaceae; genus Alistipes_A; species Alistipes_A merdigallinarum. The sequence continues at coordinate 5,617 of DWXH01000035.1, forward strand.
CCGTGAATTGATTGTTGGCGAACCGTCCGGAACGGATGGAGTCTACACGTTTCATCTGAGCTCACGTTTGGGAGAGATCTACTTTATTGCAAACGGACCTTCGGAGATGTTCGGAGGACTGCAACCGGATATATCCACACAGGATGAATTTCTGGAACTTTACGCCACGGCCGAAGAGATGACCGCGTCGGGATTCACGATGACCGGGAAGGCCTCCTTGGACGAGCTCACCTCAACACCAGCGACCATTCAGCTTCGCCGCACGGTTGCCCGCATCGACCTTGTAGTACAAGAGCGAGGAGTAGCCGTCCACAAGGTAACCATACTGGGCATTGCGGATCGTGGATACCTCAACGAACGTAACAACGTGAGCAATCCGGCGGCATCGGAGAGAACGGACTTCCTCAAAGAGTACACCGACACTCCGTTGACAAACTCCCGGGAAACGCTGTTGTACCTCTGTGAACAGACGGGAGACGCCTTGAGCGTGGAGGTGATCGCCGACATCGATGGAGGCTTGCACCGGATGACCGCAACTTTCCCCTCGGAGATCCTTCGCAACCGGATATACACCATACAGGTACATGGGAACGGAGCCTCCGCCTCTCTCTCCGTTGTCGCCGACAATTGGGAAGAGGGTGATTCAGTAGAGTCTTCTCCCGACCTCAAAGGAGTGATCGACGTCGAAGCTTCGGTCCTTCCCGAATCGGTTCGGATCAATTCATCCTGCGATTCGGTTTATATCTCTTCCCAAGTAGTAGAATTTCAATTGGTACTGCGGGCTGAAACCGAATCGGATGTAGCGATTGAGGGTACCGTACGGGGCGTAACGACACAGGTTGAGACACTGACAAAGTCCCTGCAACCGGTCGCTGCCGTTTCAGTAGCAAGCGATCGACGGCTTCCCGGAGAGAAACAGGCCTACCTCTACCTGAACCTTCACCGCGACGGACTCTACTCCGGACGCATCGTGCTAGTCTTCGAACCGAATCCGGTTGTCATTACCGGGGCGATCACCTTCGATGAGAACGGCATTTGCGATTTCGGGAAATACGTCGACGGAGAGTTGGGCCGGATGAAACTTCCGGAGGGGAAAACCGCCCGTTTAGAGTTCGACTCGGGAGAGGATGCATGGATGAAACTTGTCGACGATCAGGGCGAACTGCGCATCCTCGGAGGCTGGAAACCCAACGATCCAAAAGCCGACGGCCGAACCCAAGAGGGACGAATCATCATTGCGGATGCCGACGGATCGAACTCGGAAAGTTACTCTCTCCGTAGGCGCAACTGGGGCCTTCCGGTGGTCGAGATCGACGGTACATGGTGGTGTAAATACAACATCCGGGGAAGCGTCAAAAAGTTCGAAGACCAGATTTCGATTCAGGCCGATCCTGCTTCGGACCGCAAACTGGCCGATTACCTGAACACGTGCAACGAGGACGAATTGCTTCGCCTAATGGGGGATCAATATCAAGGAGGCACACAACAGGGACTACCGTTAGGGTACGATGGAACCGCTTTTCTGTACGAAGGGATGCACTCTTCAGGCGGAAACTTCGGCACTCTGAACCCCACCCTCATGGCTCCCGACGGGTATCAAATTCCGGACTACGACGACTACACCTTTTTCAGTGCCAACAACAATTTCAACCTCGGAGGAGTCGGTTCCCGAAACTATAAGAACGCAGCGGGACAGGAGATCACCGTACGGATTATCGAACGGGATGTCACTTTTTTGGGACAACATTACGGGAACGTATCGTTTTATGAATTTCAAACCGAAACAGGATACTGGGTTCTATACGGTCTCGGGCACCAGTGGAACACCACACCCGGCAACATTTCGACCAAGATGCTGTTGCTCGCGACCTACGGCAACAGTGCAAACTGCTGGGTGATGGAGGGCTATGCCCAGAGCGACCGTCCCAACCAAAACTGGTTGAAATTCACGAACCAAAACTCAACCAAAACCCGGACGATCCGCTGCATCAAGAGTTCGGTAGAGTATATTTACTAACAAAGTCCGCTTGCTGAACCATGAAAAAGATCAATAAAATAAGTATAAAGATTCGTGCAATAATAACCTGCGGAATAGTTCTCCTTGCAGGCATGAACTCTTGTTCGAAATCGGAGTCCACAACGGAACCGCCCCACATACCGCCCTCCGATTCAAGCACATTCGTCACCCTTCAGATGACTGACTACGAGATCGCCGGCGAGAAGATCGCGGGGGAGAACGAACTGCAAGAGCTCCGGGCCTATCGGTTCGAGAACGGACATCTGGTCCAAATTCTCGACCACCCGACCACCGGCTCCGAGGGCTATGGGTTCCGACTCGATCGCCCGGTCGGCACGCTCTACGTCGTATCGAACACAAACGACATCTCCGCCCTCAACAACCTGCAAGGCTCCGGGATTTCCGAGCAGGAGTGGCTTAAACTTACGACCGGCACGAAGGAGGGGCTACCGATCCGATTCTTCTCCGGCAGTACCTCCCTTTCGGGAAGCTTGTCCAAAGTGGTCAAAATGACCCGCGGATTTGCCCGCTTCGATCTACAGATCCGCACTTCGGGAGAGACAGCGATCGAATCTCTCACTTTGGGAAACCGAACGCTCTCAACCTCTCTCTTTGCCGGTACTGATTCGGGCTCCACGGCTCCTCAATCGGGCAATCTGACAATCCAGCCCGACAAGCCGTACACCCAAGACACTCCGGGCTTCGCGTACGTTTACGAACAGACGGACACAGAGGCAACGCTTTTTGCCGAAGCGATCGTCGATGGCGAACGGACCCACCTCGAAGCGAAACTTCCGGAAATCATCCGAAGAAACTGCATATATGTCGTAAGCGTAACGAAAGAGGAGTCCGACGCGGCAGTTCAACTGACTATCGAAGCGTGGCAGGAGGGCGACCAGATCGGAATGCGCCCCGGTTTGGACGGAACCATCACGGTGGATACCGACCGGTCGGAACTCCCCGAAACCGTAACCGTTACCGACAGCGGAACAAAACTGGTCCTGCCGCACAACCTTACAGACTTTCTTTTGGCTTTAGATTGCGACAATGAGCTCGAGCTTCTTCCACTCGACAACGACGATCTGACCATCGAGCCGCTGGGCTTCGTACGGGAGACGTATGCCGTGAATCTGTTTCGGATCCAGAAGCCGCTGTTCGCCCCCGGGGTGCCCACCCGAACGGTTGAACTCAAATTCCGACGGAAAGTGTTGAACAACGTCTATCCCGAAGACCGAATTTTGGTTACCCTTTCGGCCAATCCTGTCGATCTCGAAGGGGAAATCTCCTTCGACACGAAGAGCTACTCCTTCGACTTCGATCGCTACGTCGACAACGAACTGGGACGTTTCACCGTGCCGTCCGACAAAAAACTTACGGTAGAGTTCGAGGCCGGTGAAGATCCGTGGATTAAACTCACCCCTAGTGACGAGGAGAGCCACACGCTCCGCGTACTGGGCGGATGGAAGCCGAACGATCCGACAGCCGACGGCCGGATTCAACGGGCTACACTCGTCATCTGCAATGCAGCCGACGGTTCCGAACGGGAGGAGTATCAGATCTCTCGACGCAATTACGGTCTGCCGGTCACATGGCTCCATGGTGTCTGGTGGTGCAAATACAACGCTCGGGGCAACTCCAAAAGTTTCGACGATCAGATTCTCTGCGCCTCTGACCCTGCGGTTGCTGTGGGTAAAAGCGTTCTCGACTACCTCCGGGACTGCTCGCCCGAGGAGTTCTACGATCTGTGGGGCTGGGCCTATCAAGGCGATAGCGGAATCGGCCTGCGGGTGGTCGAACAGAACGACACAGTCGTGATGGAGGGCTTCTCATCATCCGTTTCTGCCCACATCAACAAGCTTCCAGCCGACGCCTTGGCTCCCGACGGATATGAACTTCCCTCGATGGAGGAGTTCAACCGGATGTTCGACGCGACCGACTATGTCTGGATGATGTGGAGCGGCTCTCACCTGCTGCGAAACCCGTGGGAAGGGCACAGCAAGGTCATCCGGGAGCAACGTCGCCGCAACGACCTGAGTGTTGGCACAGTACAGACTCCCGACCTGATCTACATCGGCATGTCGAGTCCCGACTTTCCGGACTTCGAACCGGTCACTTGGTACGGACCGGGAGCCCAATGGAATGCGGACGGCATAAAACACGCCAACCACTATAACAACATCTTGTTTGCAGTACATTCACCGGAAGGCACGGGATGGTACATGGCCGGCAACATGTCTGCTCTCCACCTGCAGAAAAACGGTGCGGGAAATAAAGATACCCGTATCCTTCGTTTCAAAAAATCGCCAGTAGAGTATATATACGGGAAATAAAACTCCCTTGATCTTTAGCTATAAGGGCGAACCATTCGACACCGGACAGGTTCGCCCTTCATTTCACTTCCTGTGAAACAACCATTAAAACCAGAAAAGATTCACGTCCGATCTGGATGTCGATATCTTACGACATATACATTACGATATGTACAGGGCGTTTGCTGCGTACACTTTTTGAACACCGAGTTAAAATGCGACAAATTACGAAATCCACATTCGTAAGCTATTTCTGAAATCGGTTTATTCGTATTAGCCATCAATGTACAGGCATAGGCTACACGCAACTCGTTCAAAAACGTCACAATGGTTTTTCCCGTAATACTCTTAAAACGACGGCAAAGAGCGGATCGATTCATGCATACGTTTTGAGCCAAGACATCAAGCGATATCGGCTGTTGGTAATGAGTATTCAAATAAGAAATAACCTTCGAACATACCGGATGTAAATTTTCTGAATGATGCTGAAATCGGGATGATGCCAAAAACATATATTTGAATCGACCCAAAAGGTCCAAAATCCGATATAACGTCAAAACCTTTTCTATGCCTTCTGCTTCCGCCATCGATCGAATCAATCCGATTATTTCATCGCGATCCTGGATCTGAAAACCGATTCCTCGATCGGCATCCTTCAACACTTTGTTAACCGTCCGAAACTCGGGCATCCGTTCATACTGTTCCGGCAAAATATGCTCGCCAAATTGGACGTAAATTGATCTGCATCTCTCCCGACAAGCAGCCTTATAAAAGCGGTCTTCACTCAAATAAAAGTGTGGTAATCCATTTCCAAAGAGAGCAAGATGCCCCTGCGAAAATTTACCGTTGTAATCTCCGCAAAAACAGATCCCGTCACCCTCTTCGATCAAAACAAGCTCATACTCCGGATGAAAATGAAGCGGAGCCGTAAAGTGTGCCGCCTCGAAAACAGCGACCTTAAATGAGCTGTCACGATCAGGAACGACCTGCTCGAATTCCATTTGAGTCATCACCACACTGCTTATACATGCAAATATACCACAAGAATTGGCAATTATAGCAAAAATATCATATTCTTCAACACATTACCTTTGCAAACAGAGAGACACGTATCTGCGACAAATCAGGAACAATCGTCTTTTAGCCATACACGATACGGAGTCTTGTCGAGCTGTATTGAATTGAACAAAACCGAATCACAAACTACTACCAAAATGTTGAAAAAAATAATTCTAATCGGAATCTTCTTTTGGGCATACGGATCTCTGCTCGCACAGGGACAACAATGGAGTGCAGAAAAGGCAAAAGAGTGGTACGAAAAACAGAACTGGATCTGCGGAGTAAATTACATCCCCGCCAACGCGATCAATTACACCGAGATGTGGGACAAAACCGGATTCTCGCCCAAAGTCATCGACCGGGAACTGGCTCTTGCGCAAGGTATCGGTATCAACAGTGTCCGCGTCGTATTGCAATATGCCGTCTACGAAGACGACCCAAGCTATTTCCGCAAAACATTCGAACGCTTTTTATCGATTTGCGACAAATACGGGATCAGGGTCATTCCCTGTTTTTTCGATGACTGCGTTTTTGGTGTCAATACAGACCCGACCATAGGAAAACAGCCCGAACCGCTCGAAGGATAGTACGCCTGGGCATGATCGCCCTCTCCGGGATACACGAAAGTAGCCGACGAACGGGAACACAACAAACTGGAACGTTACGTCAAAGATATCATGCAACGACACAAAGACGATCCCCGCATTTTGTTCTGGGACCTCTACAACGAACCTGCCAATACATTATTCCAGAAAGAGTACCATTTCAAACTCCTGAAAAAGGTGTTCGCATGGGCACGGACGATCGATCCGTCACAACCCATTACCACAGGAATCTATCTGCCCGACATGGAGATCAATCCATTTCTGATCGAAAACTCCGACATCATCACATTCCATTGCTATGCCAATCCGGAATACACCGAGCAGCAAACGCTAAAAATGTTACAATACGGTCGACCGGTAATCTGCACCGAATGGATGCTCCGCACGCAAAATTCAACTATCAAAGCAATAATGCCCCGATTCAAGGAGTTACATGTCGGCAGCATCATTTGGGGTCTGGTCAACGGGAAGACACAAACCCACTTGCCGTGGGGCCATCGGCCGGAGGATCTGCCCTACACCGGAGTTTGGCAATGCGACATTTTCCGCGGAGATTTCACCCCATACGACCCAACTGAAATCGATCTGATCCGGCAGCTAACCCAATAATCTTTCCAGATCGATCCGCCCAACTTTTTTCGGCTTGAATGGATACCGCATTCTCGTCGACCAGGAAGTCTCCGAACAGTAGGGCCGCCTTCATATAACGAAGACGACCCTACCCTATTTCCCTTCCAATTTACTATCGGACCGGATTCTTCACTTTCGACTCCGATCCAAATCTGGATCACGAATGTTCTCTTATCGCCGAATCAGCCGATTAATAAATAACCATCCCCCGACAATCTGCAGCGCCATTCCGGGCAGCCCGATCCGGAAATCTTGTAAAGCAAGGGCAAAATCTCCGACGATAGCCCATTCGCCCAATGTTCCAACGATTTGGTAAGCCAACACAACGGCAGCCAACAACCCGACCGATGCCCGTTTGAAATGCGAAGCGGCGTATCCGGCAGCAAGTGCCAGCAGAACCGACTTCAACAGAATGGCCGGAAGACCTGCCACCGGCGGCATCCCAAACAACATCGAGTTCAGCAACGGCGAAACGATTGCGGTCAACAGTCCGACACGCCAACCATATTTATAGGCCCCGACAAGGGTGAAAAAATAGATCGGCAACCACCTCATCCCCCCTTGCGGAACAAGGTGGCACAACTGCGGCAGAACGATATTCCCCGCCACAAACAATGCGGCCACCCAATAGGTTTTTACCCGATTATATTTCAATGAATAGAATTTTACTGTTGTCGCTCCCATCTTATAAAACATTTAAATTTCATTACTCATTTTCCGACACACCGAACTCCTTACCCTGCTTCAAAGTTTCGACAAACGCATCGATACGCTGCATCTCATGGGGTATATTGATGTTCTGGGGGCAGTGCTCGATACATTGTCCGCAACCGATACAATGGTCAGCCTGCCGGAGACGAGGCACACTGCGGTCGTACCCGACAAGAAAAGCCCGCCGTGCCCGCCGATAGTTCTCATCCTGCGACGAGGCCGGTAGATTCCCCTCGTTGACACATTTGTTGTAGTGAAGCAAAACGGCAGGTATGTCGATGCCGTATGGACACGGCATACAATATTTACAGTCATTGCACGGGATCGTCGGATACTGCATCATCAGATCGGCCACGTGCTGTAAAAACTCCTGTTCGTCCTCGTCCAATGGGACCAATGGAGAGTAGGTACGGATGTTATCCTGCAGATGTTCCATATAGGTCATGCCGCTGAGTACTGTCAGCACCATTTCGGGCGTTCCGGCAAAACGGAAGGCCCATGACGCCACACTGGTCTCCGGATTGCGCTGTTTCAACTCCGATACGACATGGTCCGGCACATTCGACAGCCGTCCACCGAGCAAAGGTTCCATGATAACGGCCGGGATATTGCGTTTTTCCAACTGATCGTACAGATACACGGCATCCACATTATTATTCGATGCGTGCTCCCAGTCGACATAATTGAGCTGAATCTGCACGAAATCCCAGTGCACCGTATCGTGCATCGCCAATACCTCATCGAAGACATCTACCGTACCGTGGAACGAAAAGCCCAAGTTCCGGATACGTCCCGCCTCACGCTCTTTCAGCAAGAAATCCAAGATCCCGTTATCGATATACCGGGCCCGGAACGTCTTGATCCCGCCGTTACCGATCGAGTGCAACAGATAATAGTCGATGTAGTCGACCTGAAGTTCATCGAACGATTTTTCATACATCGCGATCGAATTCTCCCGTGTAAAATTAGAGAAATTAGAGAGTTTTGTAGCTATCTGGAATTTTTCGCGCGGATGACGCTTCAAGGCAATACCCGTCGACTTCTCGGACCACCCCTGTACGTACACGGGAGACGTATCGAAATAGGTCACCCCGTGTGCAATGGCATAATCGACCAACTCGTTGACCGCATCCTGATCGATCACATTACCATCCCCGTCGGGCGAAGGCAGTGTCGGCCATCGCATACACCCATAGCCCAACAACGACACCTGCTCCCCGTTTTTTGGATTGGTGCGGTAGGTCATCTGATCAGTAGGAACCTCACCCCGTGCCGTCCGATCACCCGAAATCGGGTTTTTCTTCGAATCGCATCCCACGAGGGCAGCCGTCGTCGTTGCCGTACTGACCCCCACGATCTTCAAGAAATCACGACGCGATATATTTTTTTGTTTGGGATTCATATCCGTAATTTTTTTTCTTTTTAACATTCTAAATCATCCGGTGTCTCTCGTGTCCCTCGACGTAAATCGCACTGAACGGACGGGACGGACAAAGATTTTCGCAGGCTCCACAGCCGATACACTTCTCCTCATTTACAACAGGTATCTTCGGAGAGTTGGGATTCGCCGGATCAGAAGGGACCATCGCAATAGCCCCTGTCGGGCAGTGACGTGCACAATTTCCACACTCCACGCCATCGGTCAACGGAATACAGTTCTCCTTCACCCAAACCGCATGGCCGATCTGTATGGCCGACTTGTCCGCCGGCGTAATCTTCAGAATCGCTCCTGTCGGACACACCTCCGAACACTTCACACACTCGGGCCGGCAATACCCCCGCTCATAAGAAGCTTCTGGTTGCATCAATACGGACCATCCGGCCGAAGGCCGCAACACGCCCGTCGGGCAGACCGACACACAGAGCTGACACCCCGTACAATGGACCGCCATATTCCGCAAACTTTGGGCTCCGGGCGGCACGATCGGTGTCGCACGGTTCGGAATCTTTTTATCCAGAATCACAGCTAACCCGCCATCGACTTTCTTTTCTTGTGCCCGGGCCACTGCCGTCGCCGCTATAAAGCCCACACCCGAGAGGAACATCCGACGGCCCGTATCGACTTTTCCGCTATCGTTCGGACATGGATCTGCCTTTGCCGAATCAAGCTTCGCGACACTCCGCATCGGCCGCAACCGATAACGGATCGCCCCCTGCCGGCACGACTCGATACAATCCATACATGCCACGCATCGGCTGTAATCAATCCGATGGGCCTTCGAATCGATACAAGAAGCCTTACAACGCCGCGAGCAAAGCGTACACCCGTTACATTTCTCCGTATCGATTACCGGACGGAAAAGAGAGAAACGTGAGATGAAGCCCAAAACCGTCCCAACCGGACAAATCGTATTGCAATAGGTCCGTCCGTTACGCCACGCCAGGACAACAACCGCAACGAAGGTCACAGCCGCAACGATAAAGGTCGGCAGGCTCTTGATCCACACCTCCTTTTCATAAAAGGCATAACTGTCCACACGTTCTGCTATGTACGCCAACAGGTTGTTACCCCATCCCCACAACGGCGCAAAAAGGTTTTGTGCGATTCTTCCGTACGTACCATAGGGATCCAACAACGCCACAAACGAGCCGATTCCCGCAATCAGCGCAATCACCAACAGCGCCAGCATCGTATAACGCAGCCACGAGATAGCCGGAGAAAAAGAGAACCGATTCCGTTTCTTTTTACGACGTCCGCTCAACCACGACACAATATCCTGCATCACCCCCAACGGACAGATCACCGAACAATAGACACGACCAAACAGCCACGTAACCAGAATCAGAGAGATAATCACTCCCACATTCAACGCCAAAACGGCAGGCAAGAACTGCACCTTCGCCAGCCACCTGAACCACGAGTGCAACGTTCCTGTAAAATCAAGAAACAGCAACGTTATCAGCACAAAACAGATCGCTGCCAGCAAAATTCTTATTTTCCTTAACATAGATTTATTATAGCTAAATATTTTTTGTAAGCTCACCTCGGCAAAAATACTGATTCTCCGTCGTAATCAATAACCTCTATTCCAGATTTTTCAACCGATATCACAGATTACACAGACTTTTTTTCAAAAACTTTCCTCTATTTGAGATTGTTTTTAAAAGCAGATCATCATTCTATTTTGAATCTCTGTTCGTACATTTCACTTCACTCAGCACACCCCAATAAATTTCATATCTTCTGCATTACCGTATGTTGAGATAGCTCCTGCATAAACTGGTCGATGATGACACGACACTCCTCGACCGTAGCCGCATGTATACACCGCTTCTCTAACGGACACCAATCCGATCCTTGTCGATTGATGATATGAGGAACCTCAACAGTATACTCCACCTCGATCCCATATGTCCGAAAAAATTCCAATGCAGGAGTACTGATCACGCGTGCGAACACCGCGTTCACTCCGCCCAAAATCATTAAAGCTGCAGCACCTCGGCCCACGACTTTATCTGCAATGAACGCCCCGGTCAAAAATTCAGGCTCTTCTGTCAGCAAACGGTAAAGATCCGAAACACCTCGACCATAGAATGATCTGACTTCAATACCATTATCTACAACACACGAGCTATTCTCCTCCTCAAGACGATCGATCAACTTCTTTCTATCCCTATTCATTATTTCCCTTTAAATCCAATTTTCAAAAATACATTTAATTTCTCAAAGATCTATCGCTATCGCGAATCTCCATAATACTCTCTTTCATTCTAAAGTAATCCTCAAAACCAACTGTCGACAGCTTTTATATGGACCGCCCGACAAACGTCGTTTACCTCTAAAAAAACCGGAGTGACATAAAAATATATACTTTGTATTGCATAGTATAAAAATAAATTTATATATTTGCAAAAACAAATAATATGACAATCCAAATATCCGGGTATGAAGAAGTCTAAAATTGTCAATATCCCGATTTCTGGAGGTCATCAATCGTAATCATGGGTACAACAACAAAGTGACAACTAACAAAAGGTACGAAAGAGTTTTCGGCCCGATCATTAAAAAAAATTCTACCGCTATGAAAAAGACAGTAAACGTGAATATCGGCGGAATCGCATTCATTTTAGACGAGGATGCCTATTTGTCGTTAAAAAGATATCTCGCCGAGATCGAAATCCGACTGGACGGCACTGACGACAAAGAGACCATGCAGGACATAGAGACTCGCATTGCCGACATCTTCAACGAAACACTCACCTCACGCAATCAAGTAGTCGACCTCTCACTGGTCCATCGAGCCATAGCCATTATCGGAAACGCCCAGGAGTTCGGGGAACCCCGCCGCAGTTTGACACCGGAAGAACCGACAAACACCCCAAGTTACCGCAAACTTTACCGTAGCCGCAACGACCAGATTGTCGGAGGCGTCTGCGGAGGTATCGCCGCATACTTCGAGATCGACCCTACGCTGATTCGTATTCTGATGGCCTTGTTCATCATTTTCGGAATCGGACTGATCGTCTACATTGTATTGTGGATCATCATCCCGAAGGCTCCAGAAACCCGCTATCCCAATACATCGAACTTTTAAGGCAAGGAGGTTCACGTTATGACAGAACTGAATATCGACAACATCAAAGCCCAGATGCGGAAAGGAATCCTGGAGTACTGCATTCTTTCGATCATCTCGCGTCAGGACGCCTATGCCTCATCGATCATCGCCGAGCTGAAGAAAGCTGAAATGATCGTGGTCGAAGGAACGCTCTATCCGCTGCTCACCCGCCAGAAAAATCAGGGATTGCTCACATACCGATGGGAAGAATCACCGCAAGGTCCTCCGCGAAAATACTATTCGATCACACCGAAAGGTAGGGAGTGTCTGGCACAACTCGATCTGGCATGGAGCGAACTTGTTTCGCAGATCGCGGTTATCCGTAATGAACAATAACAGATTTACGAACATGAATACTATCCACGTCAATATCGGAGGCATCGGATTTTCTCTAGAAGAGGAGGGGTATCGTCTTTTAAAGGAGTATCTGGTTCAGCTCGAAGTCCGGCTTCACGAAAATCCGGACAGAAAAGAAATTATATCTGATATAGAAGCTCGCATCTGCGAGCTGATTCTCGACGAACAGAGCCCCGAAAACATTGTCTCGGCCCCACGAATCAAAGAGATCATCAGACAACTCGGGCTTCCGGACGGTGCGGCAGGTTCTTCGGACGACAAGTGTGCTCCTCAACAAACCGAATATTCCAAAGAGACGCTCACCAAACGCCTCTACCGCAATCCGGACGGTGCCAAAATCGGTGGCGTGTGTAGCGGTCTTGCAACCTACTTTCAAATAGAACCGACGATCATCCGTCTTCTATTTTGTTCCCCGTTACTGCTGCTGATCTGCGTCAGCGTCATTCCGGTCATCAACATGCTTTGCCCCTTCTTTGGTGTTATGATTTCTGTAAGTATCTTGCTCTACCTGATTCTTTGGTTCGCAGTTCCTAAAGCATGCACCCCCCGGCAAAAACTCGAAATGACCGGATCTCCAATCACGGTTGCCTCCATCAGCCAAACACTCAGCAGCGATTTGTACGACAGTGGCGACTCTTCTTCAAAGAGTCGCCGCAGCGCTCCGATCATAGCCGAACTTCTCTACACGACTGGACGTATCGTACTGTTCTGCCTTAAAGCGTTCATGTTAGTCATTGCGATCGTCTTAAGTTTGATCGCCCTATTCGCTGGCATAGCATTTATCGCATTCATAATCGGTCTGTTGGTTTTCAACGTATCGTGGGAGCATCCTCTGGTATTGCCTCTGTTGTTGCCTTTGATCGTACTGCTCCCTACCGCCACGATCGTTTATCTGATTTTGAGGTGGTTGTTCAAGGCACCGAAACGAGACAAAACCTTTTCTATATTAACGGGTATCTGGATTCTGATTTTGATCTATTTCGGTATAGCTCTTCTGAAAGAGTACCCAAAGATCGAGAGCTGGCTCGAAAATGACGGAATAGAATGGTATTTCGAACGGTTCCGGCAACAGAATTCATCCGTAATCGATCTACCGGAAAACACAACGGGAAGCTCTCCGATTGTTACACCAACGGTCACTGATGATTCAATAACATCCGGTTCCCCGGTTGCCACAACAGCTGCTCCAACAGCAAGCGACACAATAAAGCCGGAAACAAATACAGAACTTTTAACCAACTAATCGAATTATGGAAATCATCTCAGATAAATCTTCTCGCAAGAGCAAAAAAATCTCATTCAACCGTGCTCGGAATACATACATCGGCTCCGTACTGATCCTTGCCAGCATCATTTGGCTACTGCGTAATTTCGACATACTTCCTCCCGACATATTCGATGCGATCTTCTCTTGGCCGATGCTGGTAATCCTGATCGGAGGCTATCTGCTCGCGATGCGACAATACGTCACAGGCGGCATTGTTACCTTCGTAGGTCTCCTGCTCTTCCTGATCCGGACGTTCCATTTCCACTTCCCCATGGACAAGATTTTCGTTCCTCTGCTACTCTTCTGCACCGGAATCGCCTTTCTTGTTTCCATCCGGAACAAAGAGTAAACCTTTCATGAGATAAAAAAACCGGTCCTCATGAAATCCGCTTCACAATAATTACTACTTTTGTGGCGAAGAAAAACGATAAAATCAGAGGAGGTTGATTTATGGAAGGAAAACAATGTATAGGAATTCTGACCTCTGGAGGCGATGCTCCGGGAATGAATGCAGCGATCCGCGCCGTAACCCGTACCGCGATCTATAACGGCTTCGAGGTAAAAGGGATCATGAGAGGCTATAAAGGATTGATTTCGGACGAAATCATACCGTTTCAGACCGAAAACGTCAGCAACATCATCCAGCACGGAGGAACCATCCTGAAGACTGCACGGAGCGAAGAGTTCCGCACGGCTGAGGGACGTAAAACCGCATACGAAAACATCAAGAAGCACGGCATTACGGCATTAGTCGTAATCGGAGGCGACGGTTCGCTTACGGGAGCCCGCATCTTCGCTACCGAATACAACTTCCCGATCGTCGGTGTCCCCGGCACGATCGACAACGACCTGTTCGGCACCGATACGACCATCGGTTACGACACCGCACTGAATACGATTGTCGAGGCTGTCGATAAAATCAGGGATACGGCAACATCCCACGAACGGATCTTCTTCATCGAAGTAATGGGGCGTGAAGCGGGTTTTCTGGCCCTGAACGGTGCCATCGCTTCGGGAGCCGAAGCCGCCATCATTCCCGAAATTGCCACCGAGGTCGACCAGTTGGGCGAATTTATCCAACACGGTTTCCGTAAATCAAAAAACAGCAGTATTGTCTTAGTGGCTGAAAGCGAGCTGACCGGTGGAGCCATGGGATTGGCCGAACGGGTCAAAAATGAGTTCCCGCAATACGATGTCCGAGTTACGATTCTCGGGCACATACAACGGGGTGGTTCCCCAACTGCAACTGATCGTATTCTTGCCAGTCGAATGGGAGAAGCTGCTATATACGCCCTGCTCGAAGACCAACGAAATGTCATGATCGGCATACAGAACGACGAGTTGGTTTACATTCCATTCAGCAAGGCGATCAAAAACCAAAAACCCATCAAACACGAACTTCTGAATACACTGAAAACGCTGTCGATTTAATAACACAACAGGTCTTCTTATAAGAACCTGATGATTTCAAAAAACCATCCGGTTTTTTTATTACTTTTACGTGCATCAATACAACAAATCGGCATTATCAACTCTTCTATTATTACATATGGGACACCACGATCATCACAATCACCACCACATTCACTCGATCGACCATTTGAACCGGGCCTTTCTGATCGGCATACTGCTGAATCTGATATTCGTTATCGTCGAACTTACGGCAGGATTATTTTTGGACTCGATCGCCCTGATCTCCGACGCGGGACACAATCTGAGCGATGTGATCAGCCTCGTTGTCTCGCTATTTGCATTCCGTCTGGCACGATTAAAACCGACTCCTCACTACACGTACGGATACAAAAAGAGTACGGTTCTGGCCTCGCTGTTCAATGCCTGTATCCTATTGGTCGCGGTCGGTGCCATTTTAATGGAAAGCTTTGATAAACTGCGGAATCCACAACCCATTGCAGGAAACAGCATCGCATGGGTGGCAGGAGTAGGCATCCTCGTCAACGCTTTCACGGCTTGGCTCTTCCTCAAGGACAGGAAACATGACCTGAATGTCAAAGGAGCCTTCCTGCACATGGCGGCCGACACGTTAGTTTCGGTCGGAGTGGTCATCTCCGGAATCATCATCTCCCATACGGGATGGTACATTATCGACCCGCTGATCGGTATCATCATTTCAGTCGTCATTCTGATTTCGAGCATCCGTCTGTTGCATGACAGTCTTCGACTCTCTTTGGATGGAGTTCCTGCAGGTATCGACATCGAACAACTTCGTCTACGGTTACAGAAAAGTGATCCCCGCATTCAGGAAATTCATCACCTGCACGTCTGGGCCATCAGCACCACCGAAAACTCTCTGACCGCACATATCGTTACGGAGGATATACAACACGCTGCCGAGATCAAACATACCCTGCACGAGCGACTGAAACAGGAGGGCATCCTTCATGCAACGCTGGAATTCGAACGTCCGGAAGAGACCTGTGACGCTCCGGAATGCGACTGCGGAAGAGAGCATTAACCCACATTTTTCGTTTGGTTACCCACATACCGAGGGGTCATTTCGGTTTTTTGTAACCAAAAAAATTTTTGCTTTATCGTTTTTTTGATTATCTTTGCACTGCAAATCGCGGGGTGGAGCAGTTGGCAGCTCGTTGGGCTCATAACCCAAAGGTCGGAGGTTCGAGTCCTCCCCCCGCTACTAAGAAAGAGAGCAATGTATTCGGTGAGGGTGCATTGCTCTTTTGTTTTATGCCGCTGAAGCCTTCTCAAAAAAGTCGATCCCGACTGTCGAGTGACAAATCGGCGATATTTCTCTCCCCCCGGCTCCGCCTCTACTCCATCCTCTGCTTTCATCCTCACAACCTTATCCGGCAAACGACCGAACCCCGCAACAGCTCCGACAACCCACCTCACACACCTACCCTTCCTGCGACCACTGCTACCACTCTTGTCACTCCACCCCCGCCTGCACTTATCTACCCTCTCTCCGCCTATCGGTTGTGATACATACTTTCATAATACTGACGATAGGCCCCCGAAGTAACATCGTCTAACCACTCCTGATTTTCGAGATACCACGAGACTGTCTTTTCGATACCCTCCTCGAAACAGAGTTGCGGTTTCCATCCCAATTCGCGCTGAAGTTTGCTGCTGTCGATGGCATACCGCAAATCGTGACCGGCTCGATCCGTAACATAGGTGATCAACCGCTCGCTCGTACCTTCGGGTCTGCCCAACTGCCGATCGACCTCCTTGATAAGGACACGGATCAGATCGATGTTCTTCCATTCGTTGTTACCCCCGATGTTGTAGGTCTCGGCAATCCTGCCCCGGTGGAAAATCAGATCGATCGCCCGCGCATGATCCTCCACGTAGAGCCAGTCGCGGACATTTTCGCCCTTCCCGTAGACAGGCAGCGGACGACCATGCCGAATATTATTGATAAACAGGGGGATCAGCTTTTCCGGAAACTGATACGGCCCGTAATTGTTCGAACAGTTCGTCACGATCGTAGGCATACCGTACGTATCATGAAAGGCCCGGACAAAGTGGTCCGAAGATGCTTTGCTCGCCGAATAGGGGCTGTGCGGATCGTATTTGGTCGTCTCCTGAAAAAGCGTTCCGTCGAAATCCAATGCCCCGTACACCTCATCGGTAGAGATGTGATAGAACCGTTTCCCTTCGTAATCGCCGTTCCAATACTCTTTGGCCACTTGCAACAGCGTGAGTGTTCCCAACACATTGGTCCGCGCAAACACAAACGGATCCTTGATCGAACGATCGACATGACTCTCCGCCGCAAGATGGATCACTCCGTCGATCTTGTAGGTTGCAAACACCTCCTGCATCTTGTCGTAGTCGCAAATATCCGCCCGCACGAACCGATAATTGGGCTTGTGCTCAATATCGCGCAGATTTGCCAGATTACCGGCATAAGTCAATTTATCGAGATTAATGATACAGTAGTCCAGATACTTGTTCACCAACAACCGCACCACATGCGAACCGATAAAACCCGCACCTCCGGTCACCAACAGATTCCTTTTTCCCATAATTTTTCCTATTCGTAATCAAACAACAGGGTACCTTCCGCTCCTTCTCTCTATTTTTTCAACACGCCAAGACGATCAAGACAGATCCGGAGCGAATCCCGCCAATAGGGAATCTTCTGCCGGAACGTACGCTTAAACTTCGTCTTGTCGAGCACCGAATAGGCTGGACGCTCCACATCAGAAGGATACTCCTCGCTGCGACACGGTGAGACCTCGCAGGAAGCACCACTCATCCGGGCAATCTCGCACGCAAAATCGAACCACGAGCAGACCCCTTCGTTACTGAAATGATAGATGCCCTCTTCGCCGTGACACACCTCACTCTCGACAAGCGACCGGATCGTCCGAGCCAAATCACCCGCATAGGTAGGAGTCCCAACCTGATCAAAAACCACCTTCACCTGTTTCTGCTCCGACATCAGCCGCAACATCGTCTTCACGAAATTGTTTCCATACTCCGAATAGAGCCACGCCGTACGGAGAATCAGGTAGCGACATCCGCTTTGGATAACCGCCCGCTCTCCTGCCTGTTTTGTTCGACCGTAGGCCCCCAACGGAGCAACCGGATCCTCCTCCCGATAGGGAAGGTTTCCCGATCCGCCGAAAACATAATCGGTCGATATATGCACCAACAATGCTCCGCATCTCTGTGCCGCCCGGGCAAGATACTCTACCGCTTCCCGATTGATGCGGTCCGCCACAGGCTCCTCTTTCTCTGCCCGATTGACCTGCGTGTATGCCGCACAATTAATCACCACATCAACACGATGCTCATCCACAAACCGATCGACAGCCGCCCGGTCGGTAATATCCACCTCTGCAACATCCGTAAAGAGGTAACAGCAATCCGAATCCTCCACAACCCGACGCAGACTACGGCCCAACTGTCCATTGGCTCCGGTCACCCAGATCATTTTCGTATCGTTACTCCGCATAATAATCCCTCCCGTAATCGAACAACTCCGAAACTTCGGCCAATAACGGATGCTTTTTATCTTTTTCGGAAAGAATCATGTCTTCCGGTTTCAATCGCCAATCGATTCCAAGCGCAGGGTCGTCCCACGCAATAGCTCCTTCACACTGCGGGGCATAGAAGTTATCGCACTTATACTGAAATAAGGCCTCATCGCTCAGCACAGAGAATCCGTGAGCGAAGCCTCTCGGAATAAAAAGTTGCCGTTTGTTCTCCCCCGTAAGCTCCACGGCAACGCTACGTCCGAAAGTCGGAGATCCGCGACGAATATCTACCGCCACATCCAAAACCCGACCGCTGACGACCCGGACCAACTTACTCTGTGCGAATGGGGGCAACTGGAAGTGCAATCCGCGCAAAACGCCGTAGCGGGACTTCGACTCATTATCCTGTACAAACCGAACCGGACGCACCGCCGCATCGAAATCGCGTTGCGAAAAGCTCTCAAAAAAATAGCCCCGCTCGTCTCCGAAAACCTTCGGTTCCAAAATCACCACACCCTCTATTTCGGTCTTTATCACATTCATTTTTCTTCTACTCTAATCTGTCCCTCGATTCTCTTTCTCAAAATAGATTGTCAACGCTGTCTTTTCATCTGCCCTTCTCGACCAACCGCAGCAGATACTGCCCGTAGGGATTGTTACTCATCGTCCGGGCAACTGATCGTAGCGTGTCCTCCGTGATCCACCCTTTACGAAAAGCGATCTCCTCGAGACAGGCGATTTTCAGGCCCTGCCGTTTCTCCAAAACTTCGACATAGATCGAGGCCTCGGAGAGCGAATCGTGCGTTCCCGTATCCAACCATGCGAACCCCTGTCCAAGCACCCCCACTTTCAAATCGCCATCTTGCAGAAACTGCTGATTAACCGCGGTAATCTCCAACTCCCCACGCGCCGAAGGACGTATCGTCTTCGCGATCTCGACTACACGATTCGGATAGAAGTAGAGCCCGACGACCGCATAGTTCGATTTCGGATGTTCGGGTTTCTCCTCGATCGAAAGGCAATTTCCCTCCCGATCGAACTCCGCTACGCCATAACGTCCGGGATCATCGACCCGATAACCGAAAACCGTTGCCTTTTGTTCCTCTGCTGCGGTTCGGACAGCCTCATGCAGCAGTTCGTCAAATCCGACTCCCTGAAAGATATTATCTCCGAGTACCAGACAAACCGCATCCGATCCGATGAAATCGGCACCGATCAGGAAGGCCTGCGCCAATCCATCCGGCGAAGGCTGCTCCGCATAGGTGAACTGCACTCCGTAATCCGAGCCATCGCCCAACAGACGACGGAAAGCAGGCAAATCCTGCGGGGTAGAGATCACGAGAATCTCCCGAATCCCCGCACGCATCAATACCGAAATCGGATAGTAGATCATCGGCTTGTCGTAAACGGGCAACAACTGCTTGCTCACCCCTTTAGTCACCGGATACAACCGGGTACCCGATCCTCCTGCAAGAACAATTCCTTTCATAATTCGATCCTTCCAAACGGAAAACAGCATCCGTTTTCAATCCAATGTCGAAAGTACTCCGTTTTTTCGGTCTTTCCAAACATCTGCCGCCATAATCGACCTCTTTTCAGACCATCAAATTTTCTTGCCGTACCGACAATCTTCTGCCTATTGCCTTTCTCGCTTAATCCACCGAACGATTCTTCAAAATTTCAGGTACTATACACCAGACGACCCTCGCCTCCGAATTTGAAAAATCGCGACAATCACCTATTTTTGTTCACACATAAAACTACTCATTCCATGAACTTATTCGACATGAAACCAATTTTCAGAGTCGCATCGACGCTTCTGTTCGGATTAACAGTCCATTTGACGGCTCAAGCCCAAAAAGCTGTTTCGCCAGAAATCATGCAAAAAACCTACGAAACCGTCCAAACCCCCTACAAATACGGACTGGTTCTCACTCCGGAAAACGATAATTGCAAATTGGATTGTCCTACCGTCTTCCGAATGCAAGACAAATGGTATATGACCTATGTCCGGTACGACGGTAAAACCGCTACGGACGGAACCGGATATGAAACGTGGTTGGCAGAGAGCGACAACCTGCTGGAATGGCGGGTGCTCGGTCCGATTCTTTCGTTCAAATCCGAAGGATGGGATGCAGCCCAGCGGGGCGGATACATTGCCCTGACAGATTATCGTTGGAACGGCAACCACCGCCCGGAAAAGTACAACGGATACTACTGGCTCTCTTATATCGGAGGCGCCTCACAAGGATATGAAGCGGGACAGCTGAACATCGGTTTGGCCCGAACGGGACAACCGGCCAACCTGGTACACGAATGGGAAAGCTTCGACGCACCTGTCATGACTCCCGAAGACCCCGATGCACAGGTTTGGGAGGACTACACCCTCTATAAAAGTTCGATTATTCGGGTCCCCGCCCATCTGTTCGGATCGCCTTTCGTGATGTTCTACAACGCCAAAGGCGATGAGACGGGGCGCGAGAGCATCGGTATTGCAACCTCGGACGATATGCTGCACTGGAAACGCTATCCGGGGAGTCCTGTTCTGGACCATCCCGAAGGACGAATCACAGGAGATGCCCAAATCGTCAGGATGGGCAAACTTTACATCATGTTTTATTTCGGAGCTTTCTGGGAAGGCAAAGCGGCTCAAGCCTTCAACCGTTTCGCCTGCTCCTATGACTTGAAACACTGGACCGACTGGACAGGCGACGATCTGATCGCACCCTCTGAACCTTACGACAACCTGTTCGCCCACAAATCGTTCGTTCTCCGGCACAAAGGAGTCGTCTATCACTTCTACTGCGCCGTTAACGACCGGGACCAACGCGGCATTGCCGTCGCCACATCACGCGACATGGGAAACAGTTCGTTACAATTCGACAAGTAGACCGACTCCCGACATCTTTTCGACGGGCCGCCGATTTTCGGATCCACAGTCCCCATAGATCGCAGCCCCCCATAAATTCACGGGGAAGTCGGTCAATGAATCTTCAGCCGGTTTAAGGCTGCGGCATACGCCCGGGCATTGCGGTTGTGCTCAGCAAGGGTACGGGCAAAGTTATGTGCACCGGAGAGATCCTCTTTCGCACAGAAATAGAGGTAGTCGTGTTCCTGATAATCCAATACGGCATCGATCGCCGCAATCGAAGGCATACAGATCGGTCCGGGAGGCAGCCCGCTAACCCGATAGGTATTATATGGGGAATCCACCTCCAAATGTTTATGCAGAATCCGCCGCAACGAAAAGTCACCCAGAGCAAATTTGACTGTCGGATCGGCCTGAAGCGGCATCCCCCGTCTGAGTCGGTTGATATACACACCTGCCACCACAGGCATTTCCGACTGGCGTTTGGTCTCTTCGTAAACGATCGAAGCCAACGTGATCGCCTCGTTCCGGCTCAATCCGCAGCGGGCAAGTTTCGCATCCCGGGAAGCCCAGAAGCGATCGGACTCCCTTTTCATCCGTTGCAACAGATCATCGGCCGAACAGTTCCAGTAAACCTCATAGGTATTCGGGATGAACATCGCCATAAAGGTCTGAGGGGTATAACCGTATGCCGCAACGATCGAATCATTCGTAAAGGTCTGCATCAAGGTTGCCGAATCGAGCTCGATCTGTCGGGAAAGCACCTCGGCCAATCGATCCAACGTACGGATGTTGTGGAAGGTAATCCGGACAGGCGACTGCAGGCCGGCCTGAATCCGGTTGATCACCTCGGAATAGCCCATACCCTGTTTCAATTCGTAACGGCCGGAGCACACCCTCTTATCGAGACCTTTCGCCCGGGCCATCGCCTGAAAAAGCGCTTCGTTCCGCAACAGATCACCGGCACGCAACGAATCCATCAACTGACCGAAATCGCTTCCCGTAGGGACCAACACCACCGCATCGCGTTTCACGGCGCTTGCTCCGTAATATTGCCACACGCAAAAGCCCAAAACAGCACCGCAGATCACCCCTGCCGCAATCGTCCAGACGGCCCACCTTTTTACCTTCATTCGGAAAATTATTTTTGCAAATATACGAAAGTTGTTTAATTTTGTGGCGGGTAAGTCTTATACGACCAGCTCCTGCTGAATCCCCCAGGGTCGGAAGACAGCAAGGGTAGGTGGTTGTAGCGGTGCGATATAAGTAGCTTACCCCTTTTTATTTTCTGCTAAAATACGGCATAATCTCTTCACGGGCATGATCATCAAAATCTATCCGCAGAATCCGAACGAAAAGGCTGTCGCTCAAGTTGTCGAGATCCTTGCACACGATGGAGTGATCATCTATCCGACCGACAGCGTCTATGCATTCGGCTGTTCGCTTAAAAGCAATAAAGCCATCGAACGACTCCGTTCGCTCACCGGAAAAACAGGATCGAACTTTTCGATTATTTGTCCCGATCTCAGCACAATCGCCACCTACGCGAAAGTCGACAACGACACCTTCAAAATGCTGAAACGCAATCTACCCGGGCCTTTTACCTTTTTACTCAACGCCTCGGGCAAGATTCCCGATAAGTTTTTAGAGAAAAAGAAGACCGTCGGTGTGCGGATTCCGGACAACGCCATTCCAATGGCGTTGGTTGAGGAATTGGGACACCCGATGGTTACGGCATCCGTAAAAGACTCCGACGAGGAGGAGTATACGACCGATCCGTCGCTTATCGCCGAACGATACGGTAATGCAGTCGACGCCATCGTCGACGGAGGGTATGGGAATAACATACCCACTACCATTGTGGACTGCACGGATCCTGAAGAAACAGTCATTGTTCGTGAGGGGATCGGAATATTACAATAGCTACTATGGACGATTCTAAAAAAATATTGAACAAAATCGAGTGGAGAGAGGCTGCTACGGGCGGTCTCTATATGGGTGTGGTCTACGCCGCACTATCAATCGCCTCTCGATATCTGCAGGCGAACCAACAGATCGTTTCGGTAATCAGCGCGATCAGTTTTTTTTCTATGGCCGGATTTTTGTTCGCCTATGCAAGCCGGATATCCCGACAATACGGAGTACAGGGGTACACATTCTTTCAGAGTATGAGGTTTATTCTGAAAATGTCGATGTTTGCCGGAGTGATTGCCGGGATCGGCATGTTCATCCAGAACCGAATCGCTCCGGAGATCATCCAACAACAGCTCGAAGTCATGCGCGATTTCTATATCGACAAAGGTTGGGACGCACAACTGATCGATCAAAGCGTCTCTATGACCGAACGACTGATGCTTAATCCACTGTTCGTTGTTTTTGGAGGTATCGGTTCGATGATCCTTTATGGAGGACTGATGGGCATTATCGTTTCGCTGTTTGTCCGCCGAAGAAGCCCGGGATCGCAAACGCCCTTCAATAACTAAATCGGCATTAACACTAAATTTTACCCATGGATACCAACAATCCTAATATCTCCGTTGTCGTTCCGCTATACAATGAAGAAGAATCCTTGCCCGAATTAGAGGCATGGATCGAACGCGTCATGACGGAGAATCACTTTACATACGAAATCATCTTCGTCGACGACGGGAGCAACGACCGTTCATGGAAAGTCATCCGTTCGTTAAAAGAGAAAAATTCGGCCGTACGAGCCATTCGTTTCCAACGCAACTACGGCAAATCGGCCGGACTCTACTGCGGATTCGAAGCGGCACAAGGCGATGTTGTAATCACGATGGACGCCGATCTGCAGGACTCGCCGGATGAGATTCCGGAACTCTATCGGATGATCACCGAAGAGGGTTACGATCTGGTGAGCGGATGGAAAAAACGGCGCTACGATCCGATCGGAAAAACGTTACCCAGCAAATTTTTCAATGCTACGGCCCGGTTGGCTTCGGGAATCAAGCTGCACGACTTCAACTGCGGGCTCAAGGCCTACCGCAAAAAGGTCGTCAAAAGCATCGAGGTCTACGGAGAGATGCACCGGTTTATTCCGGTTCTGGCCAAAAATGCCGGGTTCAAAAAGATCGGTGAGAAGGTCGTCCACCACCGGGCACGGAAATACGGAGTCTCGAAATTCGGATGGGAACGGATGATCAAAGGCTATCTGGACCTGATAACCGTGATGTTCATGACCCGTTTCGGGAAAAGTCCGATGTACTTTTTCGGAGGCCTCGGCACACTGATGTTTCTTATCGGAGGCGCCACTGCAATCTACCTGATTATCGAAAAACTCTACAAACAGGCCCATCTGCTTCCGATACGTGCTGTCACCGATCAACCCTTGTTCTTCATTGCTATGGGAGCTGCAATTATTGGAGTCCAACTGTTTCTGGCAGGCTTCATCGGAGAGTTGATCGGACGTAATTCGAGCGACCGCAATCGCTACCTGATCGATGACAAATTTTAATAGAATACCTTTTGTTATGAGAACACTTCAACTGCTTCTGTTTTCTTTCGTTTTGCTGATCGCCGGATGCGATAAAAACGAATCGACCTCCGATTCAATTACAGATTTTGATTCAGAACAGCTGGATCAGACAATCTACGCAGATCAAACGACAACCTCAAATGGAGGGTTTGCTTTCACGGCAAAAGAGTCATGGTACACCCAAATTCGAGACATATCCACCAAATCCGCATCTAAAGCTACCAATTCCACCCCCACATGGGTTAAGGTCGATCCCTCTTCAGGAGGTGCCGGCTCGGTACAAATGACCATTTCGATCGATGAAAATAACACAGGAATGGATCGTGTAGCCGAAATATGGATCGTTAGTGGTGAGACGACACTCAGTCTTAGGATCGAGCAAAAAGCCCAAACCCGCGAAGAGGCAGGTGTCGACGACGGAGATACGCCAAGCGAAAATCCCAACATAGACAAACGGACTGTCCGTTACCTGAGCTCGATGGACTACACGTACCAATCTGGGGATGATGACAATACAAATCGAGGAACAATCAGATACACCTACGACGAAGATCACTTTGTCTCCCAAATTACCGATGGGGAAGATACTTTCTCATACACGATCGACCGGGGCGGCCATTACACGAACCTGATCGTCAGTGGAAACGGAGACGGAGAGCTATCCAACGAACCGTGGGAAATGACCATCAACTATTGGAACGACACAGAACGTTATGGCTCTTCGGGTATCCTTTTCTATGAAAGCCACAAGGAGGAAGAGGGCTATAGATTTGACTACTCATTCGATATTCAGGCAAATAACCACACAGGGTTGGACCGGTTGACCATTACTCCCAAAAGAACCGATGAACAGATCATCTACGAGACCGGCGTATGGGACTACACGTGGGGAACAACTGATCCGACCGATCCCTCTTCTGACGATAAAGAACTCGGCCGGAGAGGATTCAACATATTGGGAATCAGTTCTTATGGATACCTAAGCGACCAAGTCGGCATGACTTCGAGCGAGATTTCCCTGTCATACAGCGATATATTCAACTGCAACACAGAGAACGACTCTCCGCTATGCAACATCGACCCGAACAGTATTGTGCTCGGTTGTGTCGAAACTTTCTCTCCCCAATGCCCCCTATCCTCACTTTTCTTAGCCGGTTACATGCGCCAATGGGGGGATAATCTGATCAACAAAATAGAAGCATCGATCTATGAAGAACATATTGGTGAAAGACAGTTAACATACCAAGTCAACTATACTTTCGATGCCGATGAATACGTTACCGGTATCGAAATCAGCAACAATGAAAACGAACGCTGGACCTTTACGTTCAACTATGAGTAGTCCTGCGCAGAGAAAATCCATCACACATAAAACCACATGATACAACGTATTCAGACCGTATATTTATTAATAACCGCCATACTTGTCGGCACACTTTGTATCGTACCGCTTGCACACGGCATAGCTTCAGATGCTATCTCTTACCCCGTGTCGATCTGGGGTTTCGTCAATCGGACACCGAGTCCCGACTCTTATTCGGGAAGCTGGCTGAACCTTGCTGCAGGTTTCGTATCGATCATCACAGCCATACTGACCATAGTAACAATTTTCCTATACAAAAAACGAATATTGCAAAAAAAGTTGTGTCACATTTTGCTGGTTCTGCTGATCCTGCTGTGTGTCACACTGGTCGCGTATCTGGTGCAGACCTCCGCTCTTTTCGAAGGATTCAAACTCTCGGTGATCTGTGCATTTCCGATCATTGCTTTCATTATGATAATTCTTGCCCGAAAAGGAATTATCCACGACGAAAAACTGGTACGTTCGTTGGATAGAATTCGATAAGCAATATTCTCAATTACAGAAAGAAACAAAGAAAGAGCGAAGAGATTTTTGATCTCTTCGCTCTTTCTTTGTTTCGATTGTATCTTTTTTCTATCGAACTTCGATCACATATTCCTTTCCATTCTCCAGACCTTCGATCGTCACCCATGCCCAACGAGCATCGCCGACCTGCTCAGTCTGGATCTCCTTACCATTCACTTGTACTGTCTCTGTATCCATACTGAACGGTCCTGCCCGGAACTTCAAACGATCCATATCCGCCCGATCCTCAATACGGAACACAGCTGTTTGCTTCCGGTCTTTCGGATAGTTTACCTGATAGGAGATCTTTGCCTCGCTACCATTCACTGTTATACCGGATACCTCAACCGTCCAATCTTTGGGCAGACGGGGCATGACCGTAATCTCATTATCACGGGCTTTCGATGTTCCGGCTACCATCAAAATCGTTCTCACGGTCTCATTTTGCTGAACAAAATTTCCGAGATCACCCTGACGTCGATACATACCCTTTTCCCGACTATACGAAGCACCCTCCGGCACAATAAAAGGTTTCGGCAATCGCGGGGCATAGCACAATTTGGCCAAATTAGTAACGAACTTATCGTAGTCCGCACATTTATCTAACAACAGAGCTGTCTGAGAAATGATGTTATGGTCATACCCCAGTCCACGTACTCCCATATACGTATCACCAATATACCGATTCAAATCATCCTCATATGTATTTTGACTCAATTCGAACCATTTCTTCGGAACATCCCGTACGACATCGTATCCGACATAATCCGCATACATCGACAGCGTAGGATCATGGAAAAACCCGAATTTATCCATCCGCCACTTACCTCCTTTTATGAAATAGTTTTCGATCGATCGCTCCATCTCATCGGCCAAACGAGTCCACTCTGCTACTTCTTTCTTTTTTCCTGCCCGACGTGCCATCTCCGTATACATACGCACTCCGAGATAACACGGCATATTGTTAAACATCGTAAACTCCATCATTCCGCCTTCGGTCTCCCCGTACATCAAGCCATGTTCATTAAAAGAGAGTTCGGGGTTCTTCATCGCCCAATCAATATAATGGACTGCCTCATCAATATACTTCCAGTTATCGAGAATCCACTGGGTAGAATATCCTCCATTCGCCCAAACATTGGCTATGCTCATCATGGTCAATCCATGCCCGTCGGGTTCGGCATTCCCGAAATTCTGATAATCCTCCCCGAAACGCTCTTTCGTATAACGGGTCGGCCATCCGGCTACGACGGTCAACTCTTTGGAATAAACAAACGGCTTGTTGGGAATAACGCTCCAATGGCCCGGAATACGATGGCCCAATAGGGTCAATCCATGCTCCGGATAGTACATCAACCACCGGTTCAGAAAATCGACCGACCGCTGCGACTCTTTCAGCAAACCGATATACGACAAAATGCCCAACGACCGATTTCTCGAATACATCGACCCGTAGTAGCTACCCGCTTCGGGGACCCACGTCCCGAAACCGTCGTACCTCCACGACGGAGCTCCGGGCGACGATTCATCGATCATTCCGTCGTCGCGCATCTTTGTCCGAATATCCTCGAGATTTTCATAATATACCCGGGTCAGGATGTCGGCATAATTATTTCCGGTAAAAGTGATCCGGGTCAACTCGAAATCCGACGGGTAACTCCACGGCTCGACCCGTTGAAAGTCCGATTCAAAAGTATAGAGCCGGTTACACAACCTATCGAGCGCCGTCCAAGGCACTTCGTTGCTGCGACTATCTACCGTATGCGTATCGAAAAAGGGGTCGTCCGGCTTTACCGCGACGGGTCCACCCGTAAGCTCATCCTTGGGAGTCGACCCGCCAACGACATAGCCTCCCAAAAATTGAGGCTCCCCCCGTTTGTCGGGATTGTCCACCAAACGAATCTCCCGGATCGGCTTCTGCTGTACTTTGACTCTCAACACAGGGTGTTCGTCGCCCTCGAACCCTCCATACAGATGCAGCGTTTCGCGCAGGCATTCAGCCATCTCGGGCTCTGCCTCCGACGTTTTGAACGGCGCACCGCCATCCATCCAATGCGCCCTGAACCAAAGTGTATACCCGAATACCAACGGCACGATATCGCAACTTCCGTCTTCATAGGCGATCTCGATCATTCCACCCTTATCCCCGACATAAAGGTTCTCTGATTCTACGATACTTCCCCATGGGGGCGTCCCGGCATCGATCGAATTGTATCCTCCGACAAAATAGATATATTCACCCGTAACACCTGCCCCGTCCGCACGGAAGGGCATTTCGAGCCAACGACTATCCGATGCTCCGAAAGCTGTCGATATGCCTGTTACTCCAGAAAGCAAAAGCAAAGTTCCTCTTTTCCGGATCGATTCTCTCTTACTCATAAAATAAACCGATTATTCTATATGTCTGACAATATCGCCAGACAATATAAAATTACTCCGAAAAAACGAAGCCCACAATTCCACTGGACTATATTGTCAAGAAAAGGAACTAAATTATCAGAAACCAGACATTTTTAGAGCGGGGATATAATCCATGAACCCTTCCCTCTATTCTTCGGTTCTGCCAGCGATATAGTTTCGCCAGCGCGCGAGCACCGTTTTCATATCATTGGGTTCATCGCTCTCGAAAAATACATATTTGCCGGTCGTCGGATGTATGAAACCCAAACTGCGGGCATGCAGTGCATGTCGGGGCATAATCCGGAAGCAGTTCTCGACAAACTGTCTGTATTTGGAAAAGGTCGTTCCTTTCAGAATACGGTCGCCCCCGTAACGTTCGTCGTTAAACAGCGGGTGACCGATATACTCCATATGAACCCGAATCTGGTGGGTCCGCCCGGTCTCCAACCGACACTCGATCAGGTTGACATACCCCAAACGCTCGAGTACCCGATAGTGCGTTACCGCATGTCTACCGCTCTCTCCGTCGGGAAATACAGCCATTTTCAACCGGTCCCTTGTACTGCGTCCTATATTGCCCGTGATCGTGCCCTCGTCCTGCTCCATGTTTCCCCACACCAACGCATGGTACACCCGATCGATCGTGTGATCGAAAAATTGTTTGGCCAGACGGGCATGCGCCCGCTCGTTTTTTGCTACCACCAATATACCTGAAGTATTTTTATCGATCCGATGGACCAGACCGGCTCGCATATCCCCCTCCTGAAACAGGGGTTCATCCTTCAAATGATAGGTCAAGGCATTGACCAGCGTTCCCGAATAGTTGCCGTGTCCGGGATGTACGACCATTCCTGCGGCCTTATTGACAATAATCAGGTCGTCGTCCTCGTAACGGATATCCAGCGGAATGTTCTCAGGAATGATCTCGATCTCCCGCACCGGATAAGGCATCACGATCGAAATCCGGTCCTGCGGTTTTACCTTGTAACTCGATTTGACAGCCGTACCGTTCACCAGGATATTTCCGGCATCGGCAGCCGTCTGGATCCGGTTTCGGGAGACCTGTTCCATCCGGTTGGTCAGGAACTTGTCGATCCGCAACGGGCTTTGGCCCTTGTCGACCGTCACACTGTAATGCTCATAGAGCTCCTCCTGCTGTTCGTCCTCCTCCAGCACGGCATCCTCATCCGTCCACGGTTCATTCACCGCCATCGGCTCTCTCTCCGTCCACTCGCTACTCATCGGCTGCACGTTGTTCTGCTGCGGCAAGACTGTCGGCCATCGCCTTTGCAGCCGCCCGCATACTCTTCTCCGACTGGGCTGCCCCCTGCTCCACCTTCTTGGATTCGAGCGTCAGGGCAAAATCGACCTTCGTCCCCAAACGTCGCGGACTTCCCGCTCCGGGAGTCTGCATGTAAACCCTTGCCTTATGTTCGTCTTTCGATGTGATTCCTTCGTCACGCGTTATTTTCCCCACGTTGAATCCGGCCTCCCACAACCGGCTTTTCGCCTCCCGCAGCGGAAACCCGACCAGTTTCGGCACCTGCTGCACCGAAGCATCCTCGCTCACCCCGACTACAAGCGTCACCCCTGATCCTATCTCGGCCTGGACCTTACTACCCGAACGAATCGTCTTTCCTCCGCAACGCTCCTCCAACACGTAGTTGGTCGCCATATCCGGTTTATAGATCAGCTCTTCGATCTCCAGCCCGGCCATTTCAATGTTGTTCTTCGCCTGCCGCAGCGAGAATCCCGTAACATAGGGCACATCCACCATTTTCTGATGGAACGAATTGATCGTCACAAAGATATGCCGTCCCGATTTAACTTGCGCACCCGGCGCCGGAGACTGTTCGAGAATCACCCCTCCCTCACAATCGGGGACATACAGCGAATCGTTGACTTCTATCTTAAGCGCAGCGCCTTTACCCGCCTTCAAGGCCTGTTCGACGGTCATCCCGCTGAAATCGGGAACCTCACGAATCTGCCCGTGTCGAGTGAACAGATTGAGCAAAAGATTAACCACGCACACGAAAACGATGATCCCGCACGCAGCCAGTACCAAATTCTTATATATGACATTCCCGTTGATCTTCCGGGCCAGTTTTGTTAAAAAATCCATAAACTTCACATTATTGGATCAACGCAATCGATCAATTCGGGGATAAATATACTATTTTTTCACCGGATGGTAAAACGTATCCCGCTCGACCGGTTCGTAACCGGCATCCCGAATCATCCGCTCCATCTCGGAAGTGCTCATCGAAGGTTTCCGGTCTTCGGCTCCCGCCATCGAGTAGATCTTTGTCGAGTCGTCGATCGTTCCGTCCATGTCATCGGCTCCGAAGGCCAACGCCAATTGTGCAGTCGTCTTTCCGAACATCGGCCAATAGGCCTTGATGTGGGGGAAATTATCCAGATAGATGCGTGCCATGGCCATCATCCGCATATCTTCCACGACGCTAACCTCACCCAACTCCGACATCGAATTGTGGCGGTTGCGATATTTCAGCGGGATAAAGGCATCGAAACCACCCGTTTCATCCTGCAGGCTCCGCAGTCGGTCGAGATGGTCGATCCGATCCGTCCACTGCTCGATGTGACCGTACAGGATGGTCGCATTGCTCTTCAGCCCGATCCGATGTGCCTCGCGGTGCACGGCCAGCCACGTCTGGGACGATCCTTTTTCAGGACAAATCTGTTTCCGGATTTTTTCGTCGAAAATCTCTGCACCGCCTCCGGGAATCGCCTGCATCCCGGCCTCTTTCAGAATAGAAAGCCCATCATGATAGGTCAACCCCACCTTATCGATCATATAAGCCAGCTCAATCGCCGTAAATGCCTTCACCGCCACCGAAGGCATCCGCTCCCGGATCTTTCGGATCAGATCGGCATAATAATAGAGGTCTTTACGCGGATGCACCCCACCGACAATATGGATCTCGGTCGCCCCGCTCCGACAATGCGCATCGACCTGTTCCATGATCTCCTCGACCGAATAGTCCCACGCATCGGGAGCTCCGGCCGGCCGACGGTAGGAACAGAACCGACAATTAAACACACACAGATTCGTAGGTTCTACATGAAAATTGCGGTTATAGAACACATTTTTCCCGCTCTTACGCTCCTTAACCGACGTAGCCAATACGGACAGCAACGGCAGCGGTGCCGAAGCCAGATGCTCGGCTTCACTCCGAGAAATACGCTCTCCCCGAAGTACCTTTTCGGCCGGTTCACGAAACGCTCCAAACAGATCGATCATAGCAAGCCTCCTTTTCAATTATCAAATCAAAAAAGGCTGCCGTTATACCCCAGCAGCCTATCGATCTCTCGTAGTCAGAGAATTATTTCCAACGGGTTTCGTCAGAAACCGTCAATCTTTTGCGTCCTTTGGCACGACGGGCAGCGAGCACCTTGCGGCCGTTAGCCGTAGACATTCTTTCACGGAAACCGTGTTTATTGATCTTCTTTCTCTGAGAGGGTTGAAAAGTCCTTTTCATCGCATTCCTATATTATTATTATTTTTGCTATCGAATCTTCGCCGCGCCGACATGTTCCACACGCAACGGAGTGCAAAGGTAAAACATTTTTGATTTTACACAAAATCTTTTACGTAAAATTAATTCAATCTGTTACAAAACCACCTTTTGATTCCGCGGAAAATAGACGACCCGTTTGGTTTCAAAGAAGGAATCCTCGAAAAATGTGGCTATATCGAACACCTTGTATCGCTTGCCGGTCGCCGAAAGTTCTGTCTGCAAATCCCCTCCCTTCAGGTAGAGAATCCCGTTGGGCATGGTTCCTGCTCCATCTCCACTGTCCAGTTTATTCCATACCCAACCTATAAACGGTGTCATCTCCGTCACCGCACGACTGACCACATAATCGAAACGCGCATCGACCTGTTCCGCCCGACCATGTACCGTCTCGACCTGCGTGAGGCCCAAGGAACGGACGACCTCATCCACGACCCGAATCTTCTTGCCGATCGAATCGACCAGCGTGAACTGCACCTCGGGGAAAAGAATGGCCAACGGAATACCGGGAAACCCACCGCCACACCCTACATCCATCACCCGGGCTCCGGGACCGAATCTGCACACCTTGGCAATCGCCAGCGAATGCAGCACATGATGCAGATAAAACTGGTCCATATCTTTCCGGGAAATAACGTTGATCCGGCTGTTCCACATCCGATACAACGGCTCCAACGCCTCGAAACGCTCCCGCTGGAGTGCGGTCAATTCCGGAAAATATTTCAGGATCAAATCCATACCGTATCTATGTATAAGATTCAGATTCTCGACAGTTGAAAAGGCAGGTCGCTATTTATCGCGCGACAGGACAAATTCGGCAAACAGATACAACGACCGCAGGATATCGGACTCGGGATACCCCTCCAGATAGGTCAACGCCTTATCCTTATACTCGGTCATACACTTACGGGCATACTCGATCCCTCCCCCTTCGATGGCCACACGGCAGAGATAATCCACATTTTCAGGAGCCTGACGCACGTTGCTCAATTTTGCGATCAGCTTTTCCCGTTCGCGTGCCGAACTATGATCCAGCACATACAGCAACGGGAGGGTAATCTTACGTTCGCGCATATCGCCGCCCGAAGGCTTTCCCGTCTCGGACATGGGCGAGTAGTCCAAAATATCGTCCTTGATCTGAAAAGCGACGCCCAGATGATTGCCGAACTGACGGAGCCTATCGACATGTTCCCGATCGGCTCCTACCGAAATTGCACCGGTAGCCGCACATGCCCCCAACAATGCCGCGGTCTTTTTGTAGATGATATCGTAATAAATATCCTCGGTCATCTCCAATTTTTCGCTCTGTTCGGTCTGGATCAGCTCACCCTCGCTCACTTCATGGATCGAGCGGGTCACTTCAGTCAACATATCCCAACCATCGTGCTGCAAACAGGAGTGATAGGATCTGGCAAAAATAAAATCCCCGATCAGCACAGCCGTACGAGAATGCCACAATGCGTTGACCGACGGGGCATTTCGCCGCACATAGGCTTCATCCACCACATCGTCATGAATCAACGATGCGGTATGGATCATTTCGACCAACGAAGCTCCGACATAACTCCGTTCGCTGATCGATCCGAAAAGTCCGGCCGACAACAAAACCAGCAACGGGCGCAACTGCTTGCCCCGATGGCTTAAAATATAGTCGGTTATGGAAGAGACGTAGTGATTCGGGCTTTGGAGAATAGATGCAATATATGCCTCATAGCTACGCACGTATGCAGCAATGGGGTATTGAATCTCCTCGAGGGTAATTTTGCCTGAATTTTCCATGTAAGCCACAAATATCAGAGAAATTTTCGAATCCTCAAAATTTACATTTTGTTTTCCTTCTAAAAAAATTACCGGATATCCCGATTATCTCCCTATGGAAAAGTTAATTATGATTAATTGTTGATAAATGATCAACAAAACCGATCGGCAAAAACGAAAATTCATGTTACTTTTGTGGAGCTTGCTAATTATGTTAGGACAGGACTGATCATTATGGCTACAATACTATACTATATCCTCTTATCGATATTTACGATAGTGAGTTTCATTCCGTTCTCATTGCTGTTTTTCGCGACGGTCGCTTTCGACAAGGAACGCGTCATCCTGCATGCAGCATCCCGTTTGTGGTCCTACGGAATTTTCAGGATTTGCCCTTTTTGGCACATCCGCATCGAAGGCAAAGAGAAGATAGACCGGGAAAAGCCCTCTATCATCATCACCAACCACCAGTCAATGCTCGACATTCCACTGATGTATGTCCTGCCGACCACCTTCAAATGGGTTTCGAAAAAAGAGGTACAAAAGATGCCTATTTTCGGCTGGGTTCTACGCATGCACGGAGATATCGCCATAGAAAGGGGTTCGCGCGACAGTGCCAAACAGATGATCGAGAAGTGCAGCGAACGGATTGCACGCGGCACATCGGTCATCATCTTTCCGGAAGGGACCCGCACGAAAACAGGAAACATCGGACACTTTAAAGACGGGGCTTTCTTTGCTGCCCAGCATGCAGGCACGGGGATACAACCCGTCGTGATCGACGGAACATGGAGCCTGATCGACGGATGGAAACTGCGCATGCCGCACACGTTCCGGGTCCGGATTCTCGACCCCCTCTCTTCGGAGTACGTCGCTTCGAAACAGGCCAGAGAACTCGCCGCAGAGATGGAAACACGGATGCGGAATGAACTTACGGAGATGCGGAACGAAACGAAAAAAACAAAATAAAAATATATGGTCGCAGATTACGGAGACGAACACATTCAGACACTGGACTGGAAGGAGCACATTCGGCGCCGACCGGGTATGTATATCGGGAAATTGGGTGACGGTACTTCGGCCGACGACGGGATCTACATCCTGATCAAGGAGGTACTCGACAACTCGGTAGACGAATACATGATGGGGTTCGGCAAAAACATCGACATAACCATCGCCGAAGACAAAACGGTTACCGTGAGGGATTACGGGCGAGGCGTTCCTTTGGGGAAATTGGCCGACGTCGCTTCAAAAATGAATACGGGAGCAAAATACGACTCAAAAGCCTTCAAAAAATCGGTCGGACTGAACGGGGTCGGTATAAAAGCCGTCAATGCCCTGTCGGACAGTTTTCTGATCCGCAGCGTGCGTGACGGGGAGGCCCGTAACGTCCGTTTCGAACGGGGCGAAGAGATCGAGGAGCGTTCCGAAAACGGTATTTCGGACAAGAACGGGACATTAGTAAAATTCCATGCCGATGAAACGATTTTCGGACCTTACGAATACCACATGGAGTACGTGGAGGCTATGGTCCGCAACTATACCTACCTGAATGCCGGTCTGGTCATCCGGATCAACGGACAGGCTTTCGTTTCGAAAAACGGTTTGCTCGACCTGCTGCAAGAGAATCTGAACGAAGATCCGCTGTATTCCCCCATCCACCTGAAAGGAGAGGATATCGAAGTCGTCATCACGCACGGACACGGATACGGCGAGACCTATTTTTCATTTGTCAACGGACAACATACAACACAAGGAGGGACTCATCAGGCCGCTTTTCGCGAAGGAATTGCCAAAACGGTCAAAGAGTTTTACAAAAAAGATTATGATCCGGCCGATGTGCGCACATCGGTGATTGCCGCGATCAGCATCAAGGTGGAGGAACCGTTGTTCGAGTCGCAGACCAAAACGAAACTCGGATCGAAAGAGATGGGTCCCGAAGGTCCCACGGTCCGAAATTTTATCCTCGACTTTTTGAAGACGGAGTTGGACAACTACCTCCACAAACATCCGGAGACGGCCGATGTGCTTCAAAAGAAGATACAGGAGAACGAAAAAGAGCGGAAAGCCATATCGGGAATCCAGAAAAAGGCCCGCGAGATGGCAAAAAAGGTGAGCCTGAACAACAAAAAATTGCGCGACTGCCGCATCCACCTGACCGACAAAAACGACCGGGCCGAAGAGTCGATGATCTTCATCACGGAGGGGAACTCGGCCAGCGGTTCGATCACCAAATCGAGGGATGTCAACACACAGGCGGTCTTCAGTCTGCGGGGCAAACCGCTCAACAGCTACGGGCTGACCAAAAAGATCGTATACGAAAACGAGGAGTTCAATCTGTTGCAGGCTGCCCTCAACATCGAGGAGGACATGGACAACCTCCGTTACAACAAGATCATCATCGCGACCGATGCCGATGTGGACGGGATGCACATCCGGCTGCTGATGATGACCTTTTTCCTGCAATTTTTCCCGGAAGTTATCCGGTCGGGGCATCTTTATATCCTGCAAACGCCGCTGTTCCGCGTCCGCAACAAAAAGGAGACTCGTTACTGTTACAACGAAGAGGAACGGCAAAAGGCCATCGACAAGTTAGGTCCCAATCCGGAGATCACCCGATTCAAAGGGCTTGGAGAGATTTCTGCCGATGAATTCAAAGAGTTTATCGGCGAAAACATGCGCTTGGATAAAGTCCGTCTGACCAAAGAGGACCCCATTTCCGATCTGTTGGAATTCTATATGGGGAAAAACAGCAACGAACGACAGGGGTTCATTATCGGAAACTTGCGAGTCGAAGCCGACTATGTGGAAGATTTGATATAAAAGTAATAATTAGCTATAATGAACGACAAAGAGCTGGATCGCAACGATCCGACCGATTCGAACAAAGAGCTTACCGACGGTACGCCACGGCCGGAAGGTTTCGAAGGGAAGATTTCGACACCGGTAAAAACCAGCGATAAATACGACCGGTTGACGGGAGAGAAATCCGACCGACGGAAATTGACCGGCATGTACAAGGATTGGTTTCTGGACTATGCATCGTATGTCATTCTGGAGCGAGCCGTTCCGCATATCGAAGACGGGCTGAAACCGGTACAACGCCGTATTCTGCATGCCATGCGTAAAATGGACGACGGCCGTTACAATAAAGTGGCCAACATCATCGGATCGACCATGCAATACCACCCGCACGGAGACGCCTCGATCGGAGATGCTCTGGTCCAACTCGGTCAAAAAGAGCTGTTGATCGACTGCCAGGGGAACTGGGGAAATATCCTTACGGGCGACGGAGCGGCCGCACCGCGTTATATAGAGGCAAGGCTGTCGAAATTTGCACTGGAAGTGGTCTTCAACCCGAAAACCACCGAATGGATGCTCTCTTACGACGGACGGAATCAGGAACCGGTAACCCTTCCCGTCAAATTCCCGTTGCTGCTGGCTCAGGGAGTAGAAGGGATCGCCGTAGGTCTGGCCTCGAAGATCCTGCCCCACAACTTCAACGAACTGATCGATGCAAGTATCGCCTGCCTGCGCAATGAACCGTTCGAGCTCTACCCCGACTTCCCGACCGGAGGAATGGCCGACATCAGCCGGTACAACGATGGATTGAGAGGCGGCAGCATCAGAGTCCGGGCCAAAATCAACAAAATCGACACACGAACGCTCTCCATCACCGAGATACCGTTCGGTACGACGACCGAATCGATCAAGGATTCGATCATCCGTGCGAATGACAAAGGGAAAATCAAGATCAAAAAGGTTGACGACAATACGGCCGACAAGGTGGAGATCATCATCCACGTCAGCAACGACGAATCCTCCGACCGGACCATCGACGCCCTGTACGCATTTACGGATTGCGAAGTATCAATCTCACCGAACGCCTGTGTCATCATCGACGACAAACCCCATTTCATCGGAGTCTGTGAAATTCTGCGCCGCTGCACCTACCACACCAAAGAGCTGCTGAAGCGTGAGCTGGAGATCCGAATGGAGGAGTTGGAACAGGACTGGCACCTCTCCTCCCTCGAAAAAATATTTATCGAGAACAAGATTTACCAACTGATGGAGGAGTGTGACTCCCGCGAAGCGGCCTATCAAGCGGTCGAAGGCGGTTTACAACCGTTCCGTCCGTTACTGCGCCGCGACATCACCCGCGAAGATGTCATCAAACTGACCGAGCTGAAGATGATCCGCATCTCCCGCTACGACTCATTCCGGGCTGAAGAACATATCAAAAACATCGAATCAGAGATCAAACAGGTGCGTCACGATTTGGCCCACCTGACCGATTATGCCATCGCCTATTTCGAACGGATCAAAGCAAAATACGGCCAGGGGCGTGATCGGAAAACCGAACTGCGGACATTCGATTCGATCGAAGCGACCAAAGTGGTAGTAGCCAACGCCAAATTGTATGTCAATCGGGCTGAAGGCTTTTTCGGAATAGGCTCGTCGATGAAGAAAGACGAGTTTGTCTGCGATTGCTCCGATATCGACGACGTAATCGTCTTTACGAAAGAGGGTAAATACATCATTACGAAAGTCTCGGACAAAGCCTTTTTTGCAAAAAACATTTATTACATAGGTGTCTTCAAAAAAAACGATGAAAGGACCATCTACAACGTCCTCTATCGTGACGGCCGAAACGGCCCGATCATGATGAAACGCTGTGCGATCAAAAGTATTACCCGCGACCGCGAGTACGACATCACCCGCGGAACGCCGCGCAGCGAAATCCTCTACATGAGCGTCAACTCGAACGGGGAGGCCGAAGTGCTGAAAATCTATTTCAAACCGAGACCCCGTTTGAAGAAACTGATCGTTGACCTGAATTTCAGTGAACTCGCCATCAAGGGAAGGCAATCCCAGGGGAATCTGTTCTCGCGGTATGCCATCCACAAAATCGTACTCAAAGAACGGGGGAGCTCGACTCTCGGCGGAGTAAACGCATGGTACGACGACGAAATCCGCAGGCTCAATACCGACGGACGAGGGACCCTGTTAGGCGAATTCATCGGTGACGACCGTCTGATCGTCTTTTCCGGGAAAGGGACCTATTACACCATCGGCTTTGATCTGGGACTCCATTTTGGAGAAGATACTATTCGTGTCGAGAAATACGACAGCCAACGAATTTATTCCGTCGTCTATTTCGACAACACACAAAACTACTATTACGTGAAACGCTTCGCTGCCGAACAAAGCGATCGCATGCAGAGTTTTGTCGACGAAGCGTCGGGAGCGAAACTGATCGCCATCAGTGATGACCAGTATCCGCAACTCATTCTCTCTTATGGCGGAGCTCATATCAACCGTCCGGAAGACCGGATCGATGTAGAAAACTTTATCGGAGTAAAAAGCCATCGGGCAAAAGGCAAACGGCTTTCGACATTGGAAATCTCGCACATCTCCTTTATCGAACCGCTCGAAAAAGAAAACGATTCAGCCCCGGAAGAGGGTACGGTCGACGAAAATTCCGAAACCGCACAACCCGCTGAAGGAGAAGGGAAAGATCCGGAATCAGACATCTCATCACCGAAAAAACTTTACAAAGCAGGTGATTCCGTTGAATTTCCAACCTCTGACGGCGAAAGCGAATCCCGACAGATGGACCTATTCAGCCAAGAAAATACGGACAAGTAAACCATCCAACAAATAAATAGGGCAATGATCATATTTTTAGTCGGATACATGGGATGTGGGAAAAGCACCATCGGGCGAGCCTTAGCGCGCCGCCTTAAGATGGACTTTTTGGACATGGATCCGCTCATCGAGCAGCATTGCGGAAAAAACATTCGGGAGATTTTTGCAGCGGAAGGTGAAGAAGGTTTTCGCCTTCATGAAAAAGAGGCGCTTGCTGAGATCGTAACAGGGCAACAAAATTGTATCGTCGCTACCGGAGGAGGTGCTCCCTGTTTTTTTGACAATATGGATGTCATGAATCGATCCGGAATTACCGTCTATTTTCAGATGAGTCCGGAAAAACTTGCCGGACGACTCGAACACGGGAAGGCCAAACGACCGCTGCTTCAAAACAAATCCCAAGAAGAACTAATCGATTTCATCCGTATCAATGTCGAGAAGAGAGAAAAACACTATTCACAAGCTAAACTAATCATTCAATGTGACGGGGTTTCCGATGAATACATCGCCGATCACATCATACATTACGTTGAACATCTACTTAACTCCTCAGAATCATGAAAAATTTTCTGTCCATATTTTTTTCATTCATCATTTTTGCCGGGTGCTCTACCTCTGAGCCGTTAGTCTGGCACCAAACTTATTTTATTGTAAACGATACAGCCGTAGGAAAAAATTATGCAGAAGTCATTTATCCTCTTATTACCGAAGGTCCGAACTACGATTCAATCAATGCTCGTATCGATTTTCTGATCCGCAAGCATCTTTGCGGCAATGATCTCCGTTTTGCAAACATGAACATACGACAGGCTATCGATTCCCTCTTCGTCTGGAAAAAACAAGATTCGACTCTTAATCAAACTTTATACGACTTACGTTTTTACGGTTATTTAAAAGAGTGCGGCAATGTGATCGCTTTACGAGGTTCCGTGTACCACAGAACGAATGACAGCAGTTCCAATATTTATTCTTGTGTTTACAATATAGATCGTCGTGACAGCCGCATGTTGACTCGCGACGATATCATTTCGGACACGACACTTTTGAAAAAACTGAACCAAGTCTATTTTTCCCGCTACCTGATCGACAAAGTGATCTCCGAAGAGTCTTTGTTTGTTCCGATAGATGAATTACCTTTGCCCCAGAACATCAGTGTCGACAGCACGGGAATAAATATGCAATATGGTCCGAATGAAATAGCGCCATTATCCATCGGCGAAATGCAATATTACATCCCGTATGATGATGCAGAACCTGTTTTGAAAAAAATCGTTCGAAAATAGAGACAAAACGTATACCAATTAATTGCCACACATAAATCCTGATTGAGATGATTCTGTTTTTCAAAAAAGACAACACGGTCTTTGCCGTAGAGACGACCGTACCGTTCTCGGAAGAAGAGCTTTCCCGTTTACAATGGTTGCTCGGAGGTGCCGACCGCATCGACTCGGAAAGTATCTCGGGTATATTCATCGGTCCGCGTCGCGAAATGATCACTCCGTGGAGTACCAACGCCGTAGAGATCACGCAAAACATGGGTCTGCAAGGTATCAAACGTATCGAAGAGTTCGTTGAAACCGACGACGAAGAGACTCCGTTCGACCCGATGTTGCGCAGAAAATACCATACGATCGATCAGAACGTCTATACAATCAGCAAGCAGCCCGACCCGATCGTATACATCGACGATATGGTCGCATACAACAAGCAGGAGGGACTCGCCCTCAGTGATGACGAAATCGCCTACCTCGAAGAGTTGAGCCGACGGCTGGGCCGGAAATTGACCGACAGCGAGGTGTTCGGTTTTTCGCAGGTCAATTCGGAGCACTGCCGCCACAAAATATTCAACGGAGAGTTTATCATCGACGGAGAAGAAAAAGACTCGACGCTGTTCGGTCTGATCAAAAAGACCACGAAAGAGCATCCGGGCCGCGTTTTATCGGCTTACAAAGACAACTGCGCCTTTTTGCAGGGTCC
Source organism: Candidatus Alistipes merdigallinarum (assembly GCA_019119305.1). GTDB lineage: Bacteria > Bacteroidota > Bacteroidia > Bacteroidales > Rikenellaceae > Alistipes_A > Alistipes_A merdigallinarum. The sequence continues at coordinate 47,641 of DWXH01000035.1, forward strand.
CCAGATCGAACAATTCGCTCCGGCTCGTCACGACACGTCGGACTACTTTGAGATCACCGATTTCGAAAGCGTCATCTCGGTCAAAGCCGAAACCCACAACTTCCCTACGACAGTCGAACCTTTCAACGGCGCGGCAACCGGTACGGGAGGTGAGATCCGCGACCGAATCGCCGGCGGAAAAGGAGCTTTCCCCGTTGCGGGAACGGCCGTATACATGACCGCCTATCCCCGTCTGGACGGAGGCCGCGAGTGGGAAAAACAAACTGAAGCCCGCGAATGGCTCTACCAAACCCCGGAAGACATTCTGATCAAAGCCTCGAATGGAGCCTCCGATTTCGGCAACAAATTCGGACAACCGCTGATCTGCGGAAGCCTTCAAACGTTCGAGCACTTCGAAAACGGGAAGAAATACGGTTTCGACAAGGTCATCATGCAGGCCGGAGGTATCGGATACGGCCGTAAACAGGACAGCATCAAGGACGAACCCGAACCCGGCGACAAGGTCGTATTGCTGGGCGGCGATAACTACCGCATCGGAATGGGCGGAGGGGCCGTATCGTCGGTTGCCACCGGAGAGTACGCCGGAGCGATCGAGCTCAATGCCGTACAACGGTCGAATCCCGAAATGCAGAAACGGGTCTACAATGCGATCCGGGCCGTATCGGAAGAGTCGCAGAACCCAATCATCTCGATCCACGACCACGGAGCGGGAGGCCACCTCAACTGTCTGAGCGAGCTGGTAGAGGCCACCGGAGGACGGATCGATATGGATTGTCTGCCGATCGGTGACCCGACACTCAGTGCCAAAGAGATCGTCGGCAACGAATCCCAAGAACGTATGGGCCTAGTGATGGACCAGAAAGATATAGAGAAGTTGCGGTTGATCTCAGAACGCGAACGGGCCCCGTTCTATGTCATCGGAGAGACGACCGGAGACATGCAATTCACCTTCGTCAACCATAAGACGAATGAAAAGCCAATCGATCTGAAGCTCGAGGATATGTTCGGCAAAGCTCCACGTACGATCATGAACGACCATACGGTACAGGAGACCTTTGCAGAACCCGAATATCAGGCCGGAAACCTGCTTAAATATCTGCAGAACGTGCTCCAACTCGAAGGTGTAGCCTGCAAGGATTGGTTGACCAACAAGGTGGACCGTTCGGTGACGGGTCGTATCGCCATGCAGCAAACGACCGGTAGCATTCAGCTACCGCTGAACGACTGTGCCGTAGTGGCTCTCGATTTCCAAGGAAATCACGGAATCGCGACCTCCCTTGGACACGCTCCGGCTGCCGCACTGGCCGATGCTGCCAAAGGTTCGGTTCTGGCTATCACCGAAGCGCTGACCAACATCGTGTTTGCAGCAATCGACGGAGGGATCCACTCCGTATCGTTGAGTGCCAACTGGATGTGGCCCTGCAAGAATGAGGGAGAGGATGCACGCCTGTATCGTGCAGTGGAAGCGGCCAGCGATTACGCACAGGCTCTCGGAATCAACATCCCGACCGGTAAGGACTCGCTCTCGATGACCCAAAAATATCGTGACGGAGAGTTGGTTTACGCTCCGGGAACGGTCATCATTACCGCAGCGGCCGAAGTATCCGACATCCGGAAATCCGTATCGCCCGCATTGAAACATACGAAGAGCCAACTGGTATATGTCGACATGAGCCGCTCGGCATTCCATTTGGGAGGCAGCAGCTTTGCGCAAACTCTGGGATTTGTGGGATCGAATGTACCGACGGTCAAATCCGCAGACTACTTTATCAAAGCTTTCTCCGCCGTCCAGGAATTGATCAACTCGGGAAAAGTCCTCGCCGGACACGACATATCGGCCGGAGGTCTGATTACTACACTGTTGGAAATGACCTTCGCCGATAACGTCAGCGGTATGGACCTGAGTTTCGCAGCCCTCGGCGAACCGGATACGATCAAGGTGCTGTTCAGCGAAAAACCGGCTTTAGTATTACAGGTAGATAACGGCATTCAAGTTTGTGAAGACCTGAAATTTGCCGGCGTCGACGCCTATGTGATCGGAGATGTCAACCAGGAACGCCGTTTCAGCTTCACCCATAACGGACTCGATATGGAACTGTTGATCGACGACCTGCGCGACACGTGGTTCAAGACCTCCTACCTGCTCGACCGCCGTCAGAGCGGGACACAGAAGGCTTCAGAACGGTTCGCCAACTACAAGAAACAGGAACTCGTCTACTCCTTCCCCGAATCGTTTACAGGGAAACTGGCTCAATGGGATCTCTTTGCCAGTCGGAGAAAACCGACCGGAATCAAGGCCGCCATCATCCGCGAAAAGGGAATCAACGGCGACCGGGAGATGGCGTGGTGCATGTATCTGGCCGGAATGGATGTCAAGGACGTGCACATGACCGACCTGATCTCCGGACGCGAAACCCTCGAAGAGGTCAACATGATCGTCTTCCCGGGCGGATTTTCAAACTCCGACGTATTGGGCTCGGCCAAAGGTTGGGCAGGGGCTTTCCTCTACAACCCGAAAGCCAAAGAGGCACTCGACCGTTTCTTCGCTCGTCCCGACACGCTTTCGTTAGGAGTCTGCAACGGATGTCAGCTGATGATCGAGTTAGGACTCATTACTCCGGGGCACAAAGACAAACCCCGCATGCTGCACAACGACAGCCACAAATTCGAATCGACCTTCGTCGGAGTCACGATCGAACCGAACGATTCTGTCATGCTGAAAACGCTGTCAGGTAGCAAACTCGGCATCTGGATTGCACACGGAGAAGGTAAATTCTCGCTACCATACGAAGAGAGCTGTTACAACATTCCGATGAAGTACCTCTATCCCGAATATCCGGCCAATCCGAACGGCAGCGACTACAATGCCGCAGCCCTCTGTTCGGTCGACGGGCGCCATCTGGCCATGATGCCCCACCTCGAACGGGCCATACGTCCATGGAACTGGCCCTATTATCCGGAAAACCGGACTGAAGACGAGGTGACCCCATGGATCGAGGCTTTCGTCAACGCCCGCAAATGGATCGAACGGAAAAAAGCAGTAAGCCATGAATAACGCTCCGATAGGGGTTTTTGATTCGGGTTTGGGAGGGTTGACTGTCTGGAGCGAGCTCTACCGGAAAATGCCCGAGGAGTCGCTGATCTACTTCGGCGATGGGAAAAACTGCCCCTACGGGAACCAACCGCGCGAAAAGGTAATCTCCTACGTCGACGATGCTGTACGGAGGCTGATCGACAAAGGAGTCAAGATGATTGTCATCGCATGTAATGCCGCGACAGCCGTCGCCATCGACTATTTACGGAAGACCTATCAGATCCCTTTTATCGGATTGGAACCGGCTGTAAAACCGGCAGCCCTCTCTTCGCAAAGCGGTGTAATCGGCATTCTGGCTACCAAAGCGACGTTGGAAGGACGATTGTTCCGTGAGACCTCACAACGTTACGCCGATCGGGTCCGAATCCTTGCTCAAGTCGGAGAGGGATTCGTCGAACTGGTCGAAGAAAACCGGGAACAGAGCCCTGAAGCGGAACAAATTGTAGGGGAACTGCTCCGCCCGATGCTCGATGCGGGAGCCGACCGGATCGTTCTGGGATGTACGCACTACCCTTTCCTTTCGGAAGTCATGCGACGAATTATCGCGGGACGCAACGTAGGGCTGATCCAACCTGCCGAGGCCGTCGAACGACAGGCCGAAGCCGTCATGCGGAAATTCGATCTGCGGGCCGAGAGCGGACATCTTCCCACGTATGAGTTTTGTACGTGTGCCGACGAGACCTATCGCCAAAGATTAATTGCTAAAAGCGAAACGGCAAAACGGATGATTTTTTAACTTTGTAATGGGAGTAGTTCGACGTCGAAATATCTCCGACAGGAAACACGCAACATGGCAGCAAAGAAAAATACGACAAAACAACAAAAGGCCGAAGGAATAAGCGATACGAAGCGATGGATCTACGGATTCGCATTGCTGTTCTTCGCTCTGTTCCTCACTATATCGGTCATCTCCTTCTTTTTTTCGTGGAAGGACGATCAAAACATCACATGGAGTCACCTCTTCGGCGGAGGAGATCCCGTATTGGGAGAAGCTGAAAACTGGGGAGGAAAGTTAGGGGCTCTTTTGGCCCGTCTGCTGGTAGCCGACGGATTCGGACTTTTCGGCTTATGTATCCCGATCGTTCTGATCATTCTGTCGTTGCGCATCATGAGATTCCGTCCCACGCTGCTGCGCAAATCGGTCCGACTGACGCTGATTCTGATGATTCTCGGCTCTTTGACTTTAGGGTTATTGTTCAAAGGATATTGGGAAGTTTTCGGGACTGGATTGGGCGGACGGCACGGAATCGAAATATCGGAATGGCTGGTTTCGATACTGGGAACTTTCGGCACCGGATTGTTGCTGTTGCTCTCGATCATATTGTATGCGATCTATATTAATCGGAATACGATCTCATTGATTAACCGTGTTGGGAAAGGACTCGTCGACAACAGCAAAAAAGTCGGAGAAAAGGTCGGAGAGGCTGTCTCTTCGACAGCCGCCGAACTTATCGGCAACCACGACAAATCCACGTCTGAACCTCAAAACGACAAAACACCCAAACCTACGACGCCCCACAAAGGACTCCAACAGGAAGAGGAAGATGAAGATCCGTTTATCGTCCGGAACGGATCGGATGATGATCCCCCGCTTTATCCGGGCGAGTTGATCGACGATAACGGATTTACCATTGTCGATCGCTCTCGAGTTCCTTCGTTCAAGGAAGAAGATCCAACCGCACCTGTTCGGAAAGGGAAAGTCGAAGTAGACGACGCAGGTTTTGTCATTACGGATTTGAATGCACCGACACCGACACCCGATCCCGTCGAAGACGAAAACGGATTTGTCATCCAGTATGCCAATGGAGACGAACAAGATGCGGTCCCTTCGAAACCGGCCCCGAACGTACAACCGGAATACCGCCCGGAACCGGCACCAATGGATCCGGGACAAAATAGTGTACCGGTTCCCCACCCCGAAAACGCTTTCGTAGCATCTGTCCCCGAAGGCATGCAGATCGAGGAGCGGAATGACCTGCAACTCGAACGGTTGCCCGAGGACCAAAGTCTGAGCGACGACCAGATCGAAAGCACGCTATATGACCCGACTTTGGAGCTCTCTACTTACCAGCGTCCCCCGATCGAACTGCTTGAAGACCACAGTGTCGAAGTGAGCGTTTCGAGTGAGGAGTTGGTCGAAAACCGGAACCGCATCAAGGAGACACTTGAAAATTTCGGAATCAAAACAATCAATATCAAGGCGACGGTAGGTCCGACGGTTACACTGTACGAGATCGTTCAGGCTCCGGGTGTCCGCATCTCGAAAATCAAGAACCTGGAAGACGACATAGCCCAGAGCCTTGCCGCATTGGGTATCCGAATTATTGCCCCGATCCCCGGGAAAGGAACGATCGGTATTGAAGTCCCCAACAAGGATAAAAAGATCGTCTCGATGTGTTCGGTCATCAAATCAACCAAATTTCAGGAGTCAACTTACGATATTCCGGTCGTCTTGGGGAAAACGATTCAGAACGAGACTTTCGTCATCGATTTGGCCAAGATGCCCCACCTATTAGTTGCCGGAGCTACGGGACAAGGAAAATCGGTCGGGTTGAACGCCATCATCACCTCTCTGCTCTACAAAAAGCATCCGGCCGAACTCAAGTTGGTTCTGATCGATCCCAAAAAGGTCGAGCTGACCCTCTATTCGAAGCTCGAACGGCACTTTTTGGCTAAAATGCCGGGTGAAGAGGAGGCGATCATCACCGATACGCACAAGGTGATCTATACGCTCAATTCTCTTTGCACCGAAATGGACGAACGTTACAATCTGTTGCGGGCAGCTGAGGTCCGCAAAATCACCGAGTATAACGACAAATTCGTCCACCGGAGGCTCAATCCGAACAAAGGGCATCGTTACCTGCCCTATATTGTGGTGATTATCGACGAGTTTGCCGACCTGATCATGACGGCAGGACGCGAAATCGAAACTCCGATCGCCCGTCTTGCGCAGTTGGCCCGTGCCGTGGGAATCCATTTGGTCATCGCGACACAACGACCCACAACCAACATCATCACCGGCGTCATCAAAGCCAACTTCCCGGCACGTATCGCATTCCGTGTCACCTCGATGGTCGACTCGCGGACCATTATCGACCAACCCGGAGCCAATCAGCTGATCGGACGCGGCGACATGCTGATTTCAACAGGCAACGACCTGATCCGTGTCCAGTGTGCGTTCGTGGACACCCCCGAAATCGAACGGATTACCGAATTCATCGCCAACCAGCGGGGCTACACGAGCGCCTATGAACTTCCGGAATATACTCCGGAGAATGGAGATTCGTCAGGTGCCTCTGGAAGCAAATCGAATGACCTGTCGCAATTAGACAGCATGTTCGAAGAGGTGGCACGATTCGTCGTACAGAACCAGATGGGGTCGACCTCTTCCATCCAACGCCGTTTCTCGATCGGATACAACCGGGCAGGAAGGATCATGGACCAACTGGAGATGGCCGGTATCGTCGGTAAGGCCGAAGGAAGTAAGCCGAGAGAGGTCCTGATCCAGGACACGATGTCTTTAGAACACATTCTCTCGTCGCTCGACAGTTTATAAAAACACTTCAAAATACGAATAGGCCTCCCCTATTCGTTATCTTCATAAAACAATTGATCGGAGATATGAAACGCAAACTATACTATCTCACCGCGCTTGTACTTTGCCTGACGGCCGCAAGTCTGCACGCACAGGACCGGGGAACAGCCGTCGTCGAAGCCCTTGCCAAAAAGATGACCGGCTATAAAAACTATCGGATCGAATTTACGGCCGACATGGAGAATGAATTTTCGGATCTTCCCGGAAAGATCATCGTAGGCGGAGCCTGCTATCGGGTCGAGATCAACGATTACGAGGTCTATTGCGACGGTAAGAATCTCTACACCTACAACACGAATGAGGACGAGGTAACGATTGAACAGGCCGACCCGGCCGATCCCTCCCCTCTGACCAATCCCGCCCGTTTTTTCCAGTCGGGGATGAAGGATTTTCGATGCGTTTATAAAGGAACCGGCGTTATAGACGGCAAAACGGTCGAACGCATCGAATTGATCCCCACAAAACAGCAAGCCGGAGGTTGCCAATCGATTCTACTCGCTTTAGACCAGAATGCGTTACCCGTTTCTATCGAATACCGGACAGAAGGGGCGGCCCCGATCTCCATTGCCATAAAGAAAGTCGTACCGCTCACAGAGCTCCCCTCCGATACGTTCGTATTCAATCGGAAAGCACATCCCGAAGTAGAAGTCATCGATTTCAGATAACCGATGTATCCATTTTTAATTTATTCCAAATACTTCAGTTGCCACTCCAGCTCCGAGGAGAGGGTTCTTATAGCCGCATCATCAGCCGACGCATAAATAGCGACGATCTTCTGTACCCGATCCCGATACGAAGGGAAAATTTTAGCTAACTTGAGAAAAAGAGTCACGATTCCTCGTGCCACATTGCAATCCAGATCCACACTATCTCCTGCAATCCGATCGGCTGCATCAAAAATGGCCTCAATCCAGTCCTTTTCGCTTTGAGGGGTAACGACAGCCGCCGCCGTCAACAAACCCGCATAACATTTCATCGTAGAGCCGGACTCGATCCATTCGGCCGCAACCGGTTCAGCTACCGAAGGGGAGACATACCGAAACAGGGCATACACCGCCTGCTCGACCTGCTCCGTATAGACGAAATCATCGGCCCACCGGCGCATCTGCTCGGCATCGACCTGTTGCGGATCATCAATCCACGCCGCAGCAAATTTCAATTCCCGGACCTGCTGTTTATAGAGAAGCTGGGCCAAAGAGTGATTGGGGGCATACTCTTTCGCTATGTCGCGGATCGTAATTAAAGACACCCCATAATTGAGCGGATAGTTCACCCCGCATTGCCGCATCGTCTCGACTACCGCACCGTTCATCTCTTTTCGCAAACGGCCCAGCAGACGGATCATTAATGCCGTATCATCCATCACCCGTATATACTATTTTACTGCCGATACAGGTATCTGTACGATTACACCGAACTGATATATAGGCATTCGTTCGGTAGTGATTTCCCGATTACCATCCGTCAACCGGCAATTCACCATATCGGCAATCCGATAGTAGACAGAACCTTTGGTATCCTTACCTTTCTGGCCCACCCAAGGAGAATTGGCTGTTTTCCCTTCCGGGTTGAGCTCCAACGTAATGGGACGTCCCGAAAGATCGGACGCAGGCAACAGACCTCCATTCTCAGAAAAACGGCATACCACTACCGTATTCTCTCCAGCCTGAGGAATCACACTGAACTCCTCGACCACGCGCTGCCGATACTGCTTGCCCAAAAACAGCGACAGATACTCTTGCTCCAAACGGTCGATCTCATCCAAGGCAGCTTTCAAACCACCTCCAAACACATTCTCGCCCGCTTCTCCGGTAACCAGATCAATCCGGTGCCGGCGCAACGAAAAGATCATTTCAGCCGCTTCTGAAGCCAAAGTCTCAAGGCTTTTGTTCAGGGTACTCTGCTTATCTACCGGTACCTGAAGAAAAGCCGTATCACATGTCAAATAAGATACAACATCCACTTTATCCCCCTTCGGCCCGGGTTTTATAGGCCTCGCCGGAGCCAACTCGAAGGCCGGTATAGCCCCTTCCAACGGAGGCGCCATCAATCCTTCGGGAGTCGAAACATACAGGCCGGCCGGACCTTTATCGGGATTTTCAAGAGCATACACCTCTGCCGGATCAGCCTCCTGACAGCTCGTTATCGTTGCCTGTTTTATCGAAAAAACGCTCTTATCGGACAAAGGAGCCATGACCCCCAACAACTTCTGAGCAAACCGTGCATAAGGGCCGACCTTTACGCACTCCTTTTCGGCTTCAACTCTTACTTTTACCACCGTTTGGGGCAGAGCATAGGCCACCGAATTGGGATTAGACAAATTATCCGTTTTATAAGCTTTGACTTGCGCCGATAGCCCTCCGGCTATACAAACCGTGAGCACTGAAGTTACGATCAGTTTTTTCATCATTCACTGTTATTAATTTCATTCGTCGTCCATCGACCTGAAACAAAGTTACACTATATTTCGGAACTTCCGATTATATTTTCAAATAAAAATCGCCGACAAGTTCTTTATAAGCTACCGAATAATCGGACGATCCGTCTTCGATCAACGTCAAAGTCTCCACGCACAATCGTTCAGGTTCCGCAACGAATTCCGCCAGAACACGCAGTGGCCCTTTCCCAACACGAGTAATTACATCGGTCCGTCGAGCAGGGAATAGACCATTGTTCGCAGCCTCCATGACGAATTCCCGATATGTTTCTACCGGCAAAACAACCGCAAACCGTCCTGTTTTGCACAATAATTTTGCCACACCTCTCAATAGTTCGTTGTATGGCAACGCGTCTGCATGCCGTGCCCAATTACGCCTCTCGTCTGCCGCCCGTAACGAGTCAACAAAATAGGGCGGATTTGAAACAATCCGTTCATAACTTTCTGCTTCGGCTCGGCTACAAAATTCAGAAAACGAACATGCATACAACTCGATACGATCGGACCACACAGAGTTTCTGAAATTTTCCGCAGCATCCGTACAACTCTCCGGATCGATCTCCACCGCATCGATTCGCGCCCACGGATTCCGCTGGGCCGCCATGAGAGCGATCAATCCGGTCCCCGCACCAACATCCAAAACCCGAAAAGCCCCAATGCCCACGTCGAACCATGCGCCCAGCAAAACTCCATCCGTCCCTACCTTCATCGCCGAACGCCCCTGCCGGATCTCGAACTGTTTAAATACAAAAGAATCGGTTGTCATTTTCTGTATCCTCGACGACCCTCGCCGTTAATAAAATCGAGGGGAAGAATAGATTTCCCTCCCCTCTCTCTTTTTCATGTGGATTATTCGCTATTTCAATATATATTGCTCGACATTGACCATACCTACCTGTCCAAGATAGACTGCCATATCTCCTTTAAACTCGATCTGATCCCGGTAGATCGAAGGATTGTCTTGCAAATTGAGTTTATCTCGCATAGGGCCCTCGGGCAATTCAATAGCAATCACCTTCTCCGCTGTATCGGCCGTACGCGTATCGGCAATCAGAATATTGGTCTTCACATTAATCGTATCTGAATAAACCGCATCCGTCGCAACACTTGTCCCCTCCACGGCTCCGACAATATATCCTCGTACCCATACTCCTTGCTCAAGCTCTTTTTGCGCCTTAAATCCGGCAACATTATAGGGATGCAGATTCGTCCCCTCGCCATTGGGATGCAGCACTTCGATCGTATATCGCAAAGGCGTATAGGGATTGATCCATGTCCCATCATCCGGAGTCTGTGCCGTACTGCCATATCCATACAACGACGTAAAGACCGTCTCCGCAGTTTCTCCGAATTTCATACCGACAATCGCCTTATAAAAACCTTGTATATAAGTCGTATCCGTTCCGTTAGTCGAAATTTTCAACGAATCGTACTTCGTCCCGATCGAGGTGTCGTAAATATTATACTTCTTCGCCGTATCGGCAATATTCGTATCGAAAATAAATCCATCCAAGAACCGTCCGACATAATAGACGCACACCGTTGTATCATCCGATACCGTCAATGTGTCCTTCTTCCCCAATTCCAACGTCTGACGATATATATTTTTAGCGATTGTATCATCTACTCGTTTTCCCCAGTTATTATAGGCAAACTGCTGTACCTGTTCCGTTTCATACGAAACCGGATCGGGCACAATTTTCTTCAACTCCAGATCCATAATAATCGCCACATCTCCTCCCACTGAAGTGGTTTGTCCTTCATATCCACCAGAAAACGATGCTCCATACGTACCGTAAGCCAAACTGGGCGGGATATATGCCCGAACAACATCTCCCTCATTCATCGTAGCCAATGCATCATATACACCTTCTATCACCCCAACTGTATCTGTTTTACTAAACTTCACAAATTCCGGCACATAATGGGTATAATATTCGAACGATCCCATCAGACGAGCGGTCGCACTATCGCGCGACACAAAAATATTACCCGTATAAAGGGTCCGTCCCGTATAGTTCAACGATACCCAGTTTCCATCTACTGGTGGTTTAACGACAGAGCTGGTCGACGATGAGCTCAACTTCTTCACGTATACACCTGAAGAAAGCCGGGTCGCACCATCACCATACATCTCCATCCACGTTTCGAACGCCAGTTTCCGTTTGGCTTCTATATCATCTTCGACCTTTTCTGCACAAGCCACTACCAAACAAGCTACAACGGCAATTACAGAAAAAAAGCGCAGTTTCCCTTTCATGGTTTTACTACATTATTAATTTTAACAGACCACACTGTCGGCTCGTCTGGTCCGACAGCCCCGACACTCACACCTCCATACGCTAAATCAGAGGTTACGAACAACAGCAATGAATCGTTCATTCTATTCCCGACCAAGCCGGATTCCACTCCTTTAAGCAACGGTGTATACCCTAACCTGATGCGACGAGGTGTCATGTCCCAATAAGAGGTATTAAGTGTCTCGCTATTGGAAGGCAGCCACCCTTCGACATTGGTATAAAACAGGGTTCCCAACGGAGATCCGAAAGTATAGGCTGCAAAATTGAATGTTACCGAATCACCATATTCGATTACCGGATCATCCGTATAACCTTCTCGATCAGCATTAACGACATAACGATAGACTCCTCCTTCAACAGTATAACCTCCCTCCTGACGAGAAAGGTAACTTTCGAATGAGTCTCGTTGATCGATAAGAAAGTCTTCCTCCTTACTACAACCAGCAAGGACGAAGACTCCGACTCCTATAATTATTTTCAGCAAACGATTCACGTTCGAAAAACCGAAATAGGGAACAAAATTACAACTATTTTAACAAAAACAAAAAGCCTGTTTTTATTCCCTCCTTAATTAGAACTTACGTACGGGAAAAATATTGTATGACCGATCCGATTATTTTTCCACAGCTTCTCGGGACAAGGACGATTTATCCGTTTCTGAAAAATATTTTTGCGCTTTCAACAGATTACGGCTTTGAAGCACCATTGTTTTGGTTTCGTTGATGATCGTCAAATAGAGGATACTACTTCTCGTGGTGGATGCTTTTGCCTTCACACGCTTAATCTGACTCTTGATCGCAGCCGCCAAAATATCAAACAACTCATCCCGCATACGCAAAATGTTGTCTAGATCACTGAAATTATTCGTGCTCAACATCTTATTGATTCGCGCATAAATCGCGCTTACTTGATCGTTGACCCGTTTAAGGTCTTCCAACTGATCCACTCGGAAGCCTTCATGATTGTTGTTGATGTGGTCAAAACTCGGCCGCGTAATATGAACCAAAGCCTTTGCAACCTCATCGAGATAATCCACCACTTGAACATAATAATGTCCCGTTTCAAGATAGTTCTCTTGCATCTCAATCAGAGTCGGCAAAACTTCATGTTTGCGTTCATGAGCAACCTGATAAAGCTCCTCCGACTCCCGGACCATCTTCTTCAGCAACTTTCGGTCTTCATTGAACAAGCCGATCAGTGTTTGATTATAGATCGTGGTCACCTTGCTCATCGTCTCTGTCACCTCTTTTACGCTCCGGCCGACAATCGATTTTTCGTCCGTTGCTTCGTGCTCTGCCTGCTTTTCTGCCTCTTTTTTCAATTTACGGTTGTGAACCAGTGTACTTTGAACCATCAGATACCCGCACAGCAAAGTCAATGCAGCCACAGCAATCCCTTGCCCCCACATCAAAATCGCCGCAACGATAAAGGCGATCGTAAAGGCGATCAATGCCGTAAAGAACCATCCTGCAATCACAGTCAACACACCGGTAATCCGATAGACTGCACTTTCGCGCCCCCATGCACGGTCGGAAAGCGAACTACCCATCGCCACCATAAATGTCACGTATGTGGTGGACAAAGGCAACTGCAAGGAGGTTGCCGCCGAGATCAACAACGATGCCACCGTTAGGTTTACTGTTGCACGAATCAAATCGAACGGAGCTTTATCCTTGTTTCGAACCGGGACAAAACGGCTGGCAACGAAACGTTGTATCCGCTCGGGCATATATTTTTCATAATTGCGATTGACGTTGATCGCTGTTCGCACAATCGCGCGGGAAACGGAAGTCGATCCGAACCGTTCGATCCCCGCATCCTGGCGCGCGAGATTGATCTCGGTGTCGGATACGGTCTGCGCCTTTTTCGAGAACCACAAAGTAACTACCATGATAGCTCCTGAAATGAAAAGGACCAACAGATTGGCAACAACCGGTTCATTCAGGCCGCTCATCAACATATTTGTATCCCCGGAAGCATGGACAATCTGGTAAGCATCAACACCCGCAACGAAAACTCCGATGAAATTCACCAAGTCGTTTCCGGCAAAAGCCAGTGCCAACGAAAATGTTCCCGCAAGGACCGTGATCTTTAATATGTTGACCTTTACCAAATACAAAAGAAACATAATAATGCTCCAACCGACCAACAAAACGCCCAAAAAGACCATTTTATGGGTCTCCATCCACGCCATCCAATCGGCAGGAATGATGTTCGTTCCTTTCAGACCTTTAAACACGGCGAAATAGGTGATCGCGGTCAGGGCAATTCCGCACCACACGGAACCGAAAGTTTTCAGATTCTTTTTATACCGGAATGAAAAGATCAACCGGGTAATATACATGATCACTGTTCCGAATACGAAAGCGATCACTACGGAGAGCAGGATTCCGCCAATGATGACCATGGCATTTCCCGTATTGATCATATCCCCCATCGTGGCTTTCGTACCGTCCGGTAAAGTAGCTAACGTATCGCTTGATATCTTAAAAATACAGATTCCGACAGCCGCCCCCAACAATCCGAAGACCAAAGAGACTGTAGTCGAGGTAGGCATCCCGAGTGTATTGAATATATCGAGCAGGATCACATTCGTAAACATCACTGCGAGGAAAAGCAGCATGACTTCGGAGAAGGTAAACATCTCGGGATGGAACACCCCGCTACGAGCAACCTCCATCATCCCGCTGGATGTCAACGCTCCGACAATAATTCCGACGGATGCAACCGTCATAATGACATAACGGGGAGCTACACGAGAGCCCAACGCCGAATTCAAGAAGTTCACCGCGTCATTCGCAACGCCGACGATCAGACTGGAAACGGCAAGCGCCAACATGATGATCACGATAACAAGATACAAATCCATAATCGATTATTATTTGATTTTTAGACTCTATGGTATTTTAATAATAAATAATTTGAATCAGTAGTTGAAAATAAGGTATAAAAAAGCGATTGCAATCTTACCCATCGTATGAATTAGGAGTCCGCAAGTAGAGCGACACTTACCAGCTCTTTGAATATCTGTTTTTTCGTTCAGCCA
>DWXH01000036.1 GCA_019119305.1 Candidatus Alistipes merdigallinarum
CTTCGGTGGTTCGAATCCATCTCCGCCCACAGAGTAGTGTAAAAGAGCAAACGATGCGGAAGTAGCTCAGTTGGTAGAGCATTAGCCTTCCAAGCTAAGGGTCGCGGGTTCGAGTCTCGTCTTCCGCTCAACAAAATAAGGAGTCTGAAAACAGACTCCTTATTTTATGTTTACAACTTTTTAATTATCTCGATTACGGGACCAACCATCCCCGGACATTACTCATTTTTCAAAGGTATACCGATAGCGGAACCGTCCGTTCGGAGCTGCATCTCCATCACTCAGGCACTCTTGAATATCGCCTGATTTTACGGCATTGTCCACCCACTTGAAGTCAACGGTAAATTTTTCCGGGTCGTCGATTCCGATGGAAGCCATTGGCACGGCAACCACCATCTCGTCCCCTTGAACCCGATAGGCCACGGCCCCCATATCTTTCCAATTCCATCCGTTGAGACACATTTCCAAGTGTGTTTCACGGTCGTTCGCCACGCGGTTATTGATCATATATTGGAATCCTTCCCACGTTCCCCGGTCATTTCCCTTCACATCAAGGAACAAACGCATCCACAAGCTGTCTGAATAAGGAGAAATAGGTTCTGCCGTACGCACATAAAAATAGAGCGTTTCTCCATCGTTCGCCACTTTTGCAGAAAGAATATCGTTACGTCCTGTCGTATTGATTAACTGGCCCAGCCGATAGCCGTACCCGTGATGATTCCGATGGAACACATCTCCCCGGTCATCGGTATACTCGGCATCGATTTTTGCCCATGTTGACATGTCATCGAGCGATATTTCATGAAGTTTCGAATAAACAGGTTGTTCCGACACGCCTTTGAAACGCCGGATAATATCGGCCATCTGATAGTAGTAATTATCCCCAAAATCCCCGCGCAAGGGCTCGATATCCCGGCTGAACTCATGATTATAATCATCGACAAAATAGGTATCTCCGGGTTTAATCGGCTTCCCGCACATCATCGTCGAATTTCTATCGGTAAAACGCATGGCAGACCACTCGTTCCATCCGGTAATCATCAGAAATTCGGGATCGATTTCAAGTGCCTGTTCAGCCTGCTCCGAGAAACACAATCCCTCTCCGCTGCGATGTATTTCCGGCTCCTTCCCGTCATGAAAGCTCCGTCCGATTCCTTCGTGCGCATGGGTGGCCGGCGCAATGGAAACTTGTTCGGGACGATCCGGAGATTCGTGCCATCCGGCCTTTTGAGGATACTTGTCGGCCCATGGCCATTTGTCTTTCCCATCGGCAAACCAATCCCACGCCGAGCAAAACCACGAATGTCGTACTGTGAAAAAATCGGCGATTTCGGGCGTCACACCCTCGGGTGGCGACAGCAACAGCGGTTTCCCCTTCCAGTTAAACCACAAATCTTTATACAAACCTTTCGCATAGATGTTGTCATAAATCCGCTGTACCGTCTGACGAGCCGATGAATTGAACAGGAAAGCTATTTGCGGTGTCTTTGAGCCCTCAGCCCGCATTTTCATGTATGTATCGCAAATCGTCTTGATCGTCGGTAAATATATAACCGCATTGGTCACATCGAGAATAATGACGTCGACTCCTGCATCGGTAATCATTTGCGCATGTTTGCGGATGACCCATTCGTCGTTCGACACATAATAACCCAAATAGGGCTCTCCCCAATGGTGGAATGCGTGCACCGGTCCGTACTGAGGATTGGACGGATTGGCATCGAGTAATTTCTGATTGTCGTACGGAGAAAGAGAATCGGCCGGCGTCGGGATCATCACACCCTCATCTGGGAGTGTGGGAGTCGAACGGTCGTAACCGTGAGATCCGTGCCAAATGACATAAAACAGACCCACTGTCTTGTTATCCCTTTTTTCACCATATTGCTCAGTCGATCCGAGCGATCGTCCCAATCCATCCTGGGCGACCCACGTATCGGGCTGAGTTTGCGCAGAAAGAGTTGTCGAGCAAGCCCATACAGCAGCCCACAACAACCCCGTTTTACCCCATTTTTTTGTATTCATTTTAAGATTGAATTAAGTTAGTAATATGATTATAGACAATGTTCAATCGCATACAAATATAAAAAAAGCCCCATACAGTAACAAACGGAAACGGGGTTTTCAAGTTCGACTATACCAGAATGCATCCTATATTCTATAAATATAAAGAAAGACCCATACCGTAACAAATGAAAACACAGGTTTCCGATTTACCTTTACCCCTTCCTATCTGTATCTCCAAGAAATAAACAATCGAGAAATAAAAGGGCTTTTCACCGACCTATTCCGTGACGGTTGACAGGATTGAGACGGATATGCATGCGGAATTTTCCGAGAAAAATAGCAGAGAGTTTGGGTAAATTAAAAAATAATACTACTTTTGTCACCGCGAAAAGGCAGAGTCCTTGTAGCGACACAACAAATATTCTGCTGTTGTAGCTCAGTGGTAGAGCACTTCCTTGGTAAGGAAGAGGTCACGAGTTCAAGCCTCGTCAACAGCTCAACCGGAAACAGAGTTTTTAGCGACTTTAATAGACTTGCCTTATTGCAAGTCTATTTTTTGTATATATTCCTCTCTCAAAGAGAACGTCTTTACACCTCCTGATTCACTATTACACAATCGTCACACTATCTCAACAGACACACCATCTTATTTTTTCACAAACAGTGTAAAATATATCAATCAGCCTCTTGCATTAAAACACTTGTATTAAAATAAATATATAATAAATACCTGTTGTGCCCTCTTGCAAGCCAATTCCTCAAAACAAATTTTAAGAACCGGAAGAAAACTTGACAAATAAAATATTCCGGATTCATATGTTTTTGATTCTATCTACACATTCAACATCATCACCAAATCCAATATTTTCTATATTTGTAAATTAAACTAACCCAACATGGACCTACACAAAATAGTCATTGGAGGAATACTTTCCTTCGCTGTCGGGCTGTCCGACATTTCAGCCCAGAATCCTATTTTACCCCCGACCGCCTTTATACCCGACGGAGAACCCCATGTATTCGAATATCAAGGCGAGCTCCGTGTATTCGTATACGGCTCAAGAGACGAACGTGTTACGGACTTCTGCGGATACGGCCACGATGTCTGGTCGGCCCCCGTAGACGACCTGACACAATGGACCAATCACGGAGAAATTTTCAACGTAAAACAGGTCTGGGACATCGGTTACGGGAAAGTCGAAGAACAACATTTCGGAGCACCGGATTGTGTCTATAATCCGGCAACCAAGAAATACTATCTATATACATTTCTCGGCAAACTATATCAGATGGACGGGAAAGAAGGCCCGAAGGCCGGTCAACCCGGTGTGGTGTCCGGGTACGGTTCTTTCGGTCCCAAATGTGTCATGGCTGAAAGCGACAGTCCGGCCGGTCCATTCGTGAATCCCGTCATGTGCGATTGGCCATCGGTGAATGACCGGGGGACTTTCGACCCTTCGGTACTGGTATGGCCGCAAGAAGACGGTTCTGTGCGTGTATTCGCCTATTGGGGAATGTTTCACGGTGATTGCTGGGCCGAGATCGACCCAAACGACATGCATACCATCATCAATGGAAAAACCCGAAAGCCGGACAGAAACGCCTGGTATCGCACGCTCAACAATCCCGCTCTGAATGGTTATTCCACGCTGTTCGAAGCCTCTTCCATCAAACAGGTCGACCGGGATAAATTCGTATTCATCTGCTCTGCGAATGAATTCATACCGGCATTGACCTACTTTTACGGTAACTCTCCCGAGGGCCCATGGCATTACGGCGGCCGAATCATAGACAACATGCGGAACTGGAACGGAGGGAACAACCACGGCAGCATCGTAAAGGTAAAGGATCGGTGGTATGTTTTCTATCATCGGCGGACCAACAACGATTTCAACCGCCAGGCGATGGTCGAACCGTTGGATCTACGTATCGAGGGAGATCGGGTCGTTATTCCTCCTGTGGAGATGACTTCTCAAGGCGTATTGACCGACGGGTTGGACCCGTTCCGTTGCTATTATGCAGGAACGATCTGTTGGACGACACCAGGTGTATACATCAATGGCCTGCAACGGGAATCAGACGGAATGAATCCCGTAGTAATCGAGGGTCAGGAGAGCCGGATCGGATGGAAATATTTCAATTTCGGGCCAAAGCCTTTAAGCAATGCGGACCGCCTTTTCCTACGACTGAACATGCAATCGCTCGCACCCTGTCGGATGACACTCTCAGTCGCCCTGCCGGCCGACGCCGACACCCCGGAAAAACATATGATCCTCAAACAGGTGGACCTTTCCAAATATATAAAAGCGGACAGCGCCTACCATTCTATCTCCATCCCGATCGACGATCTCGAAGAGAACCAGGCCCTGAAAGCCATTGGAGGACTATCCGGACAGAAAGCCTTTTTCCTGTCGTTCGACAACCAGAATCAACGGGTAGCTCTGTTGCGGGAAATCGAATTTGTCAAGGGACGGAGGAGCCGGAGCGTTAATCCACTGCAACCAGTCGTGGTTTCGGAGGCAGACCACGGAAGCTGTTCGGTATTACCCTCCAAAGGAAGGGGCGGCGAATCCGTAAAAATCACCGTAATTCCCGATACCGGCTATCGGCTATCACATCTGGAGGTACTCGACAGCCACGGAAACGGGATCGACTGCACGGCCAATGCAAAAGCTCCGTACGCTCCGGAGAGTTACCATTTCCGCATGCCGGCCGATGCCGTAAACGTTATCGCGACCTTCGAACCGGATGAAAAACACCAATCGGCAACGGAATAGAAAATTCTTGTCCAAGGACTTGATGAATTAAAAATGAATTTAAACAAAACGTCCAAATAGATATTTATGCAAAACTTGAAATTATCAGCAACCTTTTCAGACTCCAAGCCCCATTACGACATATTGGATGGGCTACGCGGTGTAGCAGCTATTTTGGTCCTGTGGTATCATGTTTTCGAAGGGTATGCTTTTGCGGCCGGTGCCCCGATCATCGAAATGCCCAACCACGCCTATTTGGCGGTCGATTTTTTCTTCATCCTATCCGGATTCGTCATTGCCTATGCCTACGATGACCGTATAGGAAAGTCGATGCCACTCGGCAACTTTTTCAAACGACGCCTGATCCGCCTGCACCCCATGGTCGTATTGGGTGCCGTTTTAGGAGTCATAACTTTTCTTATGCAGGGCAGCGTTCAATGGGACGAGACCCATGTGATGACCTCTGCGGTAATGATCGCCCTGCTGTGTGCCATGTTTTTCATCCCGGCAGTGCCCGGATGCTACTACGAAATACGCGGCAACGGTGAAATGTTTCCCCTTAACGGCCCCGCATGGTCGCTGTTCTTCGAGTACATCGGCAACATATTGTATGCACTCTTCATTCATCGTTTCAGCAACAGAGCCTTGTCCATCTGGACCGCTCTGATGGGAATCGGATTGGGCTTTTTCACCCTTACCGACTTCTCCGGGTACGGCAATCTGGGCGTAGGATGGACCCTCGATACAACCAACTTCATCGGAGGATTGCTGCGGATGCTCTTTCCGTTCAGCCTCGGTATGCTGGTTTTCCGCCACTTTAAACCGATAAAAATACGCGGTGCCTTTTGGATCTGTTCGCTGATTCTGTTTGTTCTGTTCCACGTACCGTTCATTCCCGGACTGGCCCCCATCTGTTACAACGGTCTGTTCGAAATGGTCTGCATTGCACTTGTTTTTCCCCTTTTGGTGTGGTTGGGTGCATCGGGGTCGACAACAGACAGATTCTCTTCCGGCGTATGCAAATTCTTAGGCGACATCTCCTTCCCCGTCTACATCATCCACTACCCTCTCTATTATCTGTTCTATGCATGGCTGATCAAGAACCAGTACTATACCTTCGGCCAGACGTGGGTAACAGCCATTTTGCTGATTGTAGGGAATGTCGTATTGGCTTGGGGTTGTCTGAAGATATACGATGAGCCTGTCCGCAGATACCTCTCAAAACGTTTTTTAAACAGAAAGATCAAATAGCGAAAAACCGTATCAGGACAGACATTGCATTGACCGGCAAGAGAAACAAACCGAAGCACTTTCCTTCCGCAAAAAGCAGAAAAAGTAGCAGCATCTTATTCGAATAAGATGCTGCTACTTTTCTAACATTTATATCCGGCTACAACGAAAATTTAACCCCCACGAAGCAAGTGCGCGGAAGAGTCGGCCCATAGACATAAGCCGCATCTTTATGCTGTCCGAAATCGAGATCTTTCTGGTAGCTGTCGAAGATATTTTTCATCCCTGCATTGAGTTCCATACGACACTGTTGCGACAGACGGAAATCATAGGAAATTCGCATTCCCATATCCCAGAATGCCGGAGTCAACCGGTTTTCATCCCGTTCGATGACACCTTTGTTGTGCTGCACCAACATTTTCCCCATAAAATTTCCGAAAAGCGAGAGTTTGAACTCATCGGTAAAGTTATAGTTGGCCGTCACATATCCGTAGTGGTCCGGCGAGCGGAACATACACCGCTGTGCCGCCACCTCATCCGACCACGTTTCGGGCCTGTTGTAGCGGCTTCGCTGGAAGGTGTAGCCAAGCTGTACATCGAAGCGGTTCGGGATTCCGAGTTTGAGTTCGGTGCTGATACCGGCTACCGTAGCTCCCGAAGCATTACGCCGCTCCTTGATCGTATACCCGTGCTCATCTTCACCGATCTTTTCGAGCGTAAAGACGTTGTCCAACATCGTATA
>DWXH01000037.1 GCA_019119305.1 Candidatus Alistipes merdigallinarum
GACGATTTTGATTAAAAATTATACCGCAACCCCATCCGTATGTTGATGTTCCAGCGATTTGCAGTACGATAGGTAATCGGCTGGTTGTCGTTCCGGAAATAATAATTTACGCTCGGTTCGATGTAAAGACCCATCCGATCGATAAAATTATATCCGAATCCGGTACCTGCATGTACCGATCCCAGCACTCCGTTGGCCGACAATCGATTCGTTGTCGAAGAGATACGCGACGCCCCATTGAAAACTTCGACCTGTCCTGTCGCATAAAGTGCCTTCTCAACCATAAGACCGCCAATGAAATAAATATCAAAACGTTTTCTATCCAATACGGAATAGGTGACAGACAACGGAATACCCAGATAGTGGACCTTCTGTGTATATTTGTATCCGAATGCTCCCTCTAATTGTGCCTGTGACCGCAGATAGGAGTAAACCAAACCGGTCTCCACACCCAAACGAGGCGTTACATATTTTCTGACATTCAACCCAACCGAAACGGGCAACCGATGATCCATACTTCCCGCCGTAAAATCGATCGGATAATCACTTTTGGTTGCCGTCATATCCTGGATTTGGGTCGACATCGCAAATGAAGAAAGCCGCGGTATCGCTCCGCCATTCGGTGAAACCGACGAAAAAGTGGATGCATCGGCAAAGGCCCCAACCATCCACTGACGGGAAGACCGGCTCTTTGAAGCACTTCTCTGTTTATTGAAAAAACGATTGTAAATTCCCGGATCGTACGAACGGGCCTCTGTTGACGCTACAGCTGTTCCCGACTTTTCTCGATCCGAAACGGGGGCCCTTCGATCTTCGTCCGAAGATGCCGAAACTACCGTACGGCTGTCATCGGATGGAGTTTCTTGACTATTTGCAACCTGACTCGGACTCGAATAGGCATCGGCTGACTCCTTCCTTTCATTTTCCGCCAACAATATAACGGACTGTTGTCCTGACGATTGGGGAGCAATCACCTCGACCTTTTTCGCAGACCGAAGCACATCGGTTAATACCGAATTGTCGGAACGATCCTTTATGGCCGTCTGCAAAACATTTCGGGTCGCATCGGTACCGTTTGAAGAGGGTAGGAGTGTGGCTTCACTCCGCTTCGAATCAAAAATCGGACTTTGACTCAATTTGTAACCACCCAGACCAACCGCTGCAAACAACAAAACAGCCGCCGCTCCGTACAAAATTCGTTTTCGAATCGGATTTCGAAGCCTTAACTCCGGATGTGCATTTTTGTACAGCTCCATCCTCCGCTGCATCTGTTGCCACGACGGCACCTCCTCAGCAGATTGGTAATTCTGTAGTTTCTTTTTCAATATATCCTCAAACGAATCCTCTTTCATAGTTCGATACCGGATCAACCCTCCTGTTTATGAAGTAAATTCTTCAAATATTGTTTTGCCCTCAGATACTGCGACCGAGAAGTACCTTCACTGATATGCAACATTTCGGCAATCTCCTTGTGCGAATAACCTTCAATAGCGAAAAGGTTCAACACAGCCCGATAACCTTCCGGAAGTTGCCCTATACAGTGCAACAGTTCAGATTCTGCCATTTTATCGATAGCCGATGCTTCATTGTTTTCGATCCGAAGCACCCCATCCATCGGTCCGGAATCTTGCAAAACATCATTTTTCCGTAAATACGCCAATACCGTATTGACAAATATTCGTCGCATCCATCCCTCAAAAGAGCCCTCATGACGGAATCCACCGATCTTCAAAAAAACCGTAATGAATCCATCATGCAACAGATCCTGAGCCACTTCCCGATTGCACACGTATCGGAAACACACACCGTACATTTTCGGTGCGTATTTCTCATACAACTCTTGCTGTGCTCGCGGGTCATTCTTACAACAGCGTTTTATTAACTCTTTCTCGGTCACCTACTTACTGGCTTATGATGCTCCGAACACTATTATAGATGTACGAAGAGGGATATTCGTTGCATGAATAACGTATTTTTCAATACTTTATTTTCCATTTTTTCCGACATTTCTGCATTCGGATATGCAAAGTTACTCTCATTTGTTATTTAAAAAAATTAATTACATATTTGTTCTCCGTTTAACGCGATAAAACACAGTTTATCATGCTGATCCAACTTTCGGCAGCCATATCTGCAGATGGATATCTGGACGACTGCTCCCGCGAACGTTTGGTTTTGTCCCATCCGGACGACTGGAAAGAGGTCTACCGGTTACGGGCCGAATACGATGCGATACTGGTCGGGGCAGAGACCGTTCGACGCGACAATCCCTCACTCCGCCTCAAGGACAAAACTTTACAACAACTCCGTATCCAACACGGGAAAACTCCCGAACCGACAAAAGTTGTTCTCTCCCGAAGCGGGAATCTGGATCCTAAGAGCCGTTTCTTTACAACAGGATCTGGAGATAAAATTGTTATTGTCGAAAAGGGAGCCGATCCTTACTGCATCGCTGCTCTAAGGAAGGCTGCCTCCGTATACGTTGTCGATGCTCCGATTTCGGTACACTCGATAACGGAAATACTCGAAAGCAACGGCATAAATTCTCTTTTTGTAGAGGGAGGAAGCCGTACATTGACTTTTTTTCTAAAAGCAGGAAAAGCTGATCTGTTACGAATCGCGGTTGCACCCTTTTTCGTCGGAGAATCCCAAGCTCCTCGTTTGACCTACGGTACAACAGGTGGTTTTCCGTTCGACAAAAACAGACGCATGAACGTTATTCAAGTGCGACGGGTGGGGGATATGAGCGTCACGGATTACGCCTTGAGCCAAACAGGCATCGATCATTTCCGGTTACGGCAAGCCATCGATCAAGCCGCAAAGTGTCCGCAATCCGTCTCGGCGTATTCGGTCGGAGCCGTAATTGTCGCCTCTAACGGAGATGTATTTACCGGATTCAGCCGCGAAACCGCCCCGAACAACCACGCTGAAGAGGAAGCTATTCTCAAAGCAGAAAAGGCCGGAGTCTCTTTACAAGATGCCGTGTTGTATAGTTCGATGGAACCATGTTCCACACGGAAATCCAAACCGCTCTCCTGTTCAGAACTGATCATCCGCCATAAAATGAAACGAGTCGTGTTCGCAACATACGAACCCGACCGTTTCGTTCAGTGTTGCGGAGCTGACAGGCTTCGTCAAGCCGGAATCGACGTCTCGGTTCTCTCTGACTTATCGGCTGAAGCCCTTGCCCCAAACGCTCATATTCTTATCCGATAGTCATCTATTCCTCTTTGTTTATATCCTCCGAATAGTGAATCGGATATCCCTCTTGGGTAACACCTTCGATTGTGATCCGACACGATCCCGGATCGTCCGGCATATAAAATTCCGTCTCCACAACCCCGGTAGAGTCGATCTGCAATGCCGGATTCCAATAAATAGTGGTTCTCCGATCGGCCGTTGCAGCCTGTTTCTTTTCGGGCGTCTCATAAGTCGGCGCATAAAAATCTTTAACAAAATGATATCCAAGACGATTGATAAAAACCACTCCGGGGGCCGGCAAATCGAGTATCGGTTGCGTCGTACCATCGACAAGTTTGACACTGATCACACCTCCTCCGCCCCGCGTTCCGAAAAAGGCTGCCTGGGCCCCTTTTATAATGCTTACCGAAGCAACATCTCTCATGTGGACTTGTTTTAACGCCTCATTACTTGTATAGGGTACATCATCAATTAAAGCAAGCGGCTCATATTCACTTCCCCGAATACTCAAATACGACCTTCCTTCTTTAAAACGCAATGTGACTCCATTCAAAGTCCGTACATAATCGAAAACGGAATACCCCAAGGCATACGTAGGCATATTTTCCCGATCGATCGACACATCAGCCATCGAACGATACACATCCTCCTGTTTTTTCTGTTTTCCGTGAACCACGACCTCTTTCAACCGATACACCTGCATTCCTCCTTCTACGTAATACTGATCACGTACATAAGACAAATAATTTTCCAGATTTTGAGGAATCCCTTCGGAATACGGTTTCGTATTAAACGCATCAGGAAAGTTTTCCTCATCAACCTCCACCGTTACATTCGACTTCCCTCGAGCATTTTGGGCCTGAACCACCAACTGAGACACGCTATCGCTGAATTGGATCCCTTCTGCTAAAAAACGGCCATCCTGATCCGTCGTACACATGGTAAAACATTCTGGAGAATAAACGGTTACTGTCGTTCCTTCCACCCCTTTTCCGAAGCCGTTCTGTACTTCCCCGGAAACAGTCTGTCCCACTTCGATATAATATTTCCCTTCGAGTTGGGGAAGCTGCATCAAACTATCGATCCTGAATCTACTCCAACCGTGCGTCATCATCACCAAATCCGCACGATGTTGTATCAACAAATCTTCCGGATCACCCAAATAGTAGTTGGGGTTTTCGATATACCCTTTCAAATCGGAAGTCAACAGCAATGAGGATACAATATGTCCGATCGTAGAATCCAACCCCACGACACGGTTATCCGTCACACTCATGGAAAAAGTACCTCCGATCGGTGTCCCGCTGATATCGGCCAACGAAATACGCATTTTGACTGGATCCCGCCTCGAATAAGTCTGACGATCCGTTTCTACCTGCATCTGAATAGCTTCCGGATGCCGGACAAACAACAATCTTTCACTGATCGGAACCCCTTGGCCGCTGACAAGCAAGAAATGGGAGACTCCATCCGGCATGATCTCCGCATTGACTTTTCCCGCCGCTTTATCTTGACTCAACGGAATAAAAAAGCGAAGATCCCCACGTGAATGTGCCACTAAATAGAGTGAGTCCGGCCATACGATCGAAGGAGAAGACTGTATTTGATAAAAAATAGAACCGTCACGATACTCCATACTCAAACCGATTCCTTCACGCACTTCGGGAAGAGAAAACCGCTTAACAATTCCCTTATCCGAGCAAGTTTCGGCCGTATAACTTACTCCTAATTCAGGAGTGAAAGAAAACGCCCCCATACCGTCATGTTCCGTTGTAAAAGTCAATACTGTATCTCCAATATTATTCAACAACACCCCGCTCAAAGGCAAGGAAAAACCGGTCGCTGCCTGAGCCTTGAAGGCAACCTGTTGAAACACGCCGGACAACAAATCGCCGCCTTCGGGGAAAAACGATACCGAATAGTCATCTTTCGAAACATTATCGAAATGAAACGAAGTTTCATACTCCATACTTTCGTTTTCGAACTTTACATCGACCCGCACAAGATCACCCGAAAAATCACGATCGGCAATTTCGAGTACCCCGTCGTCATCCGTCACACCCCGCCCTTCGAAGATTCGGTCTCCCGATCGGATCGTATAAGTAACATTACCCCCTCCATAAGGATCTCCTCCCCCTTGAAAAAAACGAACCTTCATTGTCCCTTTCTCACTTGCGCTCGGACGTTCAACTACTTCAGAAAGAATATCATTCGCTATCGAATTCCCAACTTTAATATTTCTATAGTAGAAGAAATCGGGGACCCAGTTCCTCATCCATGACGAGTAGCCACGAAGGTAATAATCCCCTGCCGGAAGGGTTGCCGGAAGCGGGAATACACCTCGGAAACCCACTATCGTATCTCGTTTGTATTTATGTCGATACAACACCGAGTCACCTCGATCAACCAATTCCACATAGATGTAATTACTCGGACTGTTGTCTCTATGAGTAATGGCATTCAACAAATATCCTTTAAACCATATGTTTTCACCTGCACCATAATACGATTTATCCAAATGCAAGTAAAGTTTCTCTTGAGGCGTTTTACCCAATTCCTGAAAATAATTCGTCAAAACTTGCTCTATAGAATCTTGTGATGCACCTACCGCAAATAAACAAGAAAACAAGAATACGTTTATACATAACAACTGTTTCCCATGTTTTACCAATATGAACTTTACTTTACCCGTAATCATAAAAAACAGCTTCTATTTATTGCTTTTTACAAATTTAATTTTTTCTCCAGAAAAAACAATATTTATTTCCTCATATTATATTATTCATACCAAGTGTCAAGAACAAAAAATTATATCATCATTCAAAATCCAAAACATCTTCGAAATGATTGTTGAAATCGGATTTTTTACTTATTTTTATTAAAATTAATGCCGATAAAATCACACCCTGAATCAAATAACAAAATAAAAACCGATACTCATGCTCATAAAAACAGGAATCGCCGCATACGGCCTGTCGGGACAGGTCTTTCATGCTCCATTTATCAATGCACATCCCGGTTTCGAACTTACGGCAGCCGTAGAACGCCACAACAAACGAATCGGTACCGATTATCCGGGAGTCCGCTCGGTCGAATCGTTCGATGCCTTGTTGCAAATGGACGAGATCGAACTGATCGTTGTCAACACACCTGACGCCACACATTTCGATATGTGCCGACGCGCCCTCGAGGCCGGGAAACATGTCGTCGTCGAAAAACCATTCGTCGCGTCTACATCCGAAGCCGAAACCCTGGTCGAAATGGCCGAAAAACGAGGGCTACTGCTCACGGTATATCAGAATCGCCGTTGGGACAACGATTTTCTGACTGTCCGAAAGATAATCAGCAGCGGTACACTCGGACGGGTCGTCGAATTTCAATCCTCTTTTCAACGTTTCCGTCCTGCACTGGCACAATCGGCATGGAAAGAGGAACCCGGACCGAGCAGAGTAGGGATTACGCGAAATTTAGTCTCGCACCTTTGCGACCAGGCCATAGTTCTGTTCGGCATGCCACAAAAAATATGGGCGACTCTGGGACAACTGCGTGACGGGAGCAAAATCGATGATTACAGTTTGGCCGTTCTGCTGTACCCCCAGCTGAAAGTACTGCTGCGTGCCAGCATGCTGGTACGTGAAGAGGCCCCCCGATTTGCCGTACACGGAACAAAAGGTTCATACGTCAAATTCGGGACCGACCCACAGGAACATCTGTTGCGATACGAGAAAGCTATTCCGACACATTCCGTCTGGTGTACCGAGCAAGAGTCGGAGTGGGGGATACTGAACACTGAATCGGGTCGCACCTCTTACCCTTCCGTTGCCGGAAATTACATGCAATTTTACGACAACATCTATGACGCCATTCGTAACGGACACCCAGCTGAAATCACCCACACAGAGATGTTGAACGACATCCGTATCCTCGATGCCATTTTCGAGAGCGATCGGACAGGGACAACGATCCCTCTGTAACAACCCGCATTTCAAACAGCCATCGTATGCTGTTAGGCCAGGTGGCATACAACAAAAGCGAACGCCGAAACATTAAGTTTCGGCGTTCGCTCCACACACTACTAAAAACTACATTTATGAAAAAATGTCCTGATTCATCTTGTTCCGATTAGAAAGGCATCGGTCTACCCGGAGGAGGTCCCATTGGCCGTCCTCCTTCGTGAGGCGGTCTCGAACGGAAATCGCTACCTTCGGGCGGTTGACTATATCTCCGTCCGTCTTTACCCGTAAAATTCTTCAGATTATAGACAAAACTGATACAAACATAACGTCCCAAAACATTGGAGGTCACATTCTGAATATAGTTTTCGCTGACGATTCGTGAAAAGCTCTTATTCTGATTCAAAATGTCATTGACCTGAACATTGATCTCTCCCCGTTGATTTTTGAAAATTTTCTTTCCGATACTGGCATTGAGCAGGAAGTACTCTTCTGTGAACTTATCGGTCACCCCCCGGTATTTCATATAACTGCCGTTGGCCCGAAGCGTGATTCCTTTCCACGTCTCCCAAACGATACGGCCGGTTCCCACACCGTTAAAATACTCATTGTTGGAGGTCGAATGGGCAATGTTGTACCCCGCGTTATAGGAGAACGAAAAATCGAGTTTGTCGATGTTGCTACCGATGGTGATCCCTCCGGTGTAAGAGGTGGTCGTAGTCGTACTTTGTACCAGATTATAAATCGTAGGAGTCGCATTGTAAGACACCCGGGCATCGAAATTCAGATTGCTCATCAACCATTTGACCGGAAGGCCGTAACTTACCCCTCCCGACACATTCCAATATCCATCCAAATTGACCGGGCGGGAATATTGTGCTCCCTGGTCAAGCGTAACAATCGTATTTCCTGCATCATCCTTCACTTCATACCCGTTGGCGGAAGCCCGCTCTACGGAGTTGGCGATATAATTGCTCTGGGTCGAACCGTTCAACATCACCATAAACGTACGTCCCTTTTGCACATCGACCCGTCGGTAATGGATATTCATGTTGTTCGAATAGACCGGTTGCAAATGGGGGTTACCTTGTGAAATAAACAACGGGTTGGATACGTCCAGGACATTTTGCAACTGGGTTACTGATGGGTTGCTTGTTCTCGAATTCATCCGGATCCGCAACATATTGCTCGGATTGAAGCGCAACTGGAGCATTGCCATATAGACCACATTATTGAACGAAGCATCCATCTGGTCCTTGGCTGAGGTAGGGAAGACCTGATCGCCCGTCAAGGTCGAACGTTGATAGTTGATGTTCGTAACAAACATGGTTTTTTCGGTGTGGTACCTCAATCCGGGCCCTACACGATGGATCAAATAACCACTGTTATAGGTATTGGACAGGCTGTCCAGGAAAAGATCACCCGGCAATTCATAGGAGCGTTTGTCCCGATCGGAGTAGTTATACGAGATCTGGTAATTGGCCAACAATTGCACTTGATCCGAAATCGGTTCCGAGTAAGAGATTCTACCACTTACGTTGTATCCGCTCGAATGGTTCATGATATACTGATTCAACAGTGAGGTCGAATCGGGATTGAGATACCGGGTCAGGGAATATTGTGTATTGTCCTGCTCGTTCTTCGAAAGACCTCCATCGACAGACATCATCAAAACCCGACCGTCGCGGCCCCCGAATTTGTGCATATAGATCAAACTACCCGACAGGTTGTATCCGAATGCGTCCGCGTCGTTCGTACTTCTAAAGACGTTCAACAAAGCATTTTCCGCACCGCTCGTCAGTGATGTCGACGAAGTGTCGGAGCTGAACGCATCGTTTGTCTGAAAACGGAGTGTCGGACGGAACATGATCGTATTGTTGCTATCGATTTTATATTCGACCCGTCCGTTGATTCTGTGGTTAAAGTTCTTCGAGTCATCCCGGGCCCGCTCATCATAGAACTGCTGCGAGAAGTACTCTCTTTCGGTCAATGCCTCCGTAATGTTTTTCGAGGAGTTGAACAGATAGCTGGCTTCGACACGAATCTTATCGTCTTTCCATTGGTTGGCATAGTTGATACCAAAGGATTGCACCGTGGATACACCGCTCTGATTGCCGACCATCATACCGCCGACACCCCCTCTACGTCCTCCGCCGGAACCGATCACCCCCATCAGGTCATCGATACCGAAATTCTGCTGATTGACGTTATTGGCCATTCCGAGCAACGTCAACCGACGGTTCTCCTTGAAAAGGTTCAGACTGGCACTGACATTATACAGATCATTGAATCCGTAACCGGCATAAAAACGACCGAACTGAGCGTGATCGATTCCTCCGTGTGTCACCACGTTGATGGCCTTATAACTTTCGCCATCGTCAACCCCGCTAAATTCTGCCTGATCGCTCTGTTTATCCAAAACCTCTATTTTATCGATCACCTCAGCCGGAAGATTCCGAATAGCCGTAGTCACATCATCCCCGAAAAACTCTTTGCCATCTACCAATAATTTTTTAACCTCTTCACCCTGAGCCTCAACGGCTCCTCCGTCAACTTTTATACCCGGCATCTTCGAGAGTAACTGCTCGGTTGTCGCATCCTGAGCCACTTTGAAAGCTCCTGCATTATAGACTAACGTATCGCCTTTTTGCGTCGTCCGCATGGTTATTCCCTCGACAACCACCTCGCTGATCTCCTTCACATCGATCTCCATGGCGATGGTCCCCAAGTCCGAATTTTTCTTCGAAATCTCGACGCTCGCCGTATAGGGTTTCATGCCGAGATAGGTAATACGCAGATCATAGGTCCCGGCAGAGAGTGATGGCAACGTGAAGGCTCCCGTCTTATCGGAAGATACATAACGTTTCTGACCTCCTTCGCTGGCCACGTATTCCACCACGGCTCCGATGATCGGATCGCCGGTCGACTGATCGATTAATTTTCCCTTGACATCGATTTTGCTCTGCCCGAATACGGAAAAACTCCCGAGTACCCACAAACAGGCTATCAAAAAAGTCTTCAGTACAAATGTATTCTTCATCGTAATTTTCCCAAAAATTGCAGGACAAAAATAAACCTCTTGTCCCAATTTCTATAAACCGTTCCGGTCAAACGGAAAATATAACGGGTGAAACGACTAAGGGCCATCGAATCCGACAGCCCTTAACCCATAATACCATAAACGTGCAACCCTTTCCACGCTATTCGAATACAGACATAACCGGACGTCCGATCCAGACTTGCGGTTGTTCGATCGAAAAGATATACCCGATCGTCGGAGCCGTATCAAAAACCATTACGCTCTCCGGAATTTCATGGCCGCGGGCAATCCCCTTGCCCCAAACCACAAACGGAGTCTCCATCTCGGCCATCGAAATGCTTCCGTGCCCTTTGCCGATCCCTCCATGATCCGCCGTAAAGAAGACGATCGCGTCATCGATCATCCCATTCTCCTCAAGCGTCTCCATCACGCGTCCTACATAACCGTCAATCACTTTGCACATCTCGAAATACTCCTCGCTTTCCCATCCTATGCTGTGACCGACTCCATCCGGTTCATTGAAGGCGATAAACGTAAAATCGGGTTTACGGGTTGCCAGATAATAACACATACTGTCGGCCAGCGCCGCATCATCCGTTGCATCGTAGTTGATTTCGACAACCTGCTGTTCATACAGACGACCGATCGTCGACCAGTTGTATCCACAGGCCATAACGGCATCGGGACGTACCTCGTGAATTGCCCCGCAAATTCCGGGAAACAGACCGTATTTTCCGATCACACGCGACGGCAGATCGGGAACCTCGCTGCCCCATGTCGTATACCCGTGCAATTCAGGACCCGCCCCCATCAACATGGAAGCCCAGTTGACCGCACTCGACGACGGCAATACACTCCGCCGCTCAAGCGTATAACTTCCCTCACGCATCAACTTTTCTATGTTCGGGAAGGCTCCGGGATGTGCACGGACAACCGCAGAGCTAAAACCGTCACTCCCGATCAAAACCACATACCGGGCCTTGCAGGCCAGACTTTTTTTCCCTTTGGCCATCGTCTGCGTTGCAAACGCCGTCGCCAAAATCAACAATCCGACAAATAATCTTTTCATGCTTTTTTGTTTTAGGTTATTACTGTTCGTTTCTTCTTTCTATGACGCTTCCTCTAAAAATCAAATCCCGACGAACCACTTTTTGAAGTCGGACACACGGGCCTTGCTGATGATGATCCGTTCCGGAGTTTTGACACACAGATTCAACGACAACCGACTTCCGAACCACACCGATAGATCGCTGACCGCTTTTCGGGAGATAATAAATTGACGGTTGGCCCGATAGAACTCCATCTCCGACAGTTGTCCCATCAATGTATCGAGCGAGCGATCCATCGGAAAACTCCGTCCATCATACGTATAGGCCGAGACCTTCTCATCCGCCGTATAAAAATAGGCGATATCCTCCGTCATCAACGGAACGAGTTTATCCCGGACCGGAATCAAAAAGCTATGGGCACGGGAGGTCAAAAACCGATGAGTCTGCTCTACGTATTCCGCCTTCTCATGACCCGAAAAACGTTTGAACTTCTCGATAGCCCGCTGCAACTCCTCACGTTTGATCGGTTTTAGGATATAGTCGATACTATTGACCTTAAAGGCAGCAAGCGCATACCGATCGTAGGCCGTCGTAAACACGATCGGACAGGCCACATCGACCTGCTCGAAAATCTTGAACGCTTCGCCGTCGGCCAAATGGATATCCATAAAAACGATGTCAGGCAACGGATTGCTGCGTATCCACTGAATCGTATCCACAACCGTATCAATCACTGTCAAAATCTCGATCGTCGGGTCGATCTCCCGCAAAAGGGCTTTCAGATTGGTCGCTGCAGCCGTTTCATCTTCGATAATGAGCGCTTTCATAAAATTATATCTCATCTGTTTTTCCTTCCTGACCATCGAGCCATTGATCCACATAATGCAGGTTGATCAACTTCTCGATCAAATCCTGCGGAATATAAAAATAGTGGTTCGAAGACTCATAACCGATCGCCGCATCGCGACGCACGATCGGCAGCAACCGTTCGGTCACCTCCCGTTCCTGCTGAACAGCCTGCCGCATCGTTGCGAGACACACATTTCGCTCTTGCGGACTCTTCGCTGCCTCCATCCGGTTTCGCGCATCCACAAAACGGGCCTGGTTGGCCGAAGAAGCACAATGAATGGCAACCGCACGAGCCCGTCCGAGATCAATCGTCAACCGCTTTCTTTGTTCTCCACGAGCCTTGTGTAGCGCCCGCTCCAACAACCCACACCCCTGCTCGAAACCCTCGAACACACGCTCCATCTGACCGATAAAAACCTCTGCCGGAAAGACCGACCGCCAATTATCCAAAGCGTCGTACGGAATCCCCACCATACTGGCCGGCCATCCTGTTGGCTCCGTATAGAACGGATTGGCCGGACCCATGTGCTGTGGCCCTGAATATAAAGTCAAACCGTGATAGGGGAACTCTTCAAAAGCCTCCGAAAAGAGCTTCCATGCCTCACGGACAAGTGGAGCAGCTTCCGCTCCGTAATATTTCTCGGCAAGATGCGACAACGCCTGCTCTTCACCGTTGGCCATACTCGACTCAAAAAGCTCCAGCGACACCGACGGATACCCCCCAAGGCTCCAGCTCAGCATCACTCCATCGGTCGATACAGCCGCCAGATTTTTCGCATGGCGGGCTACCAAATCGAGTACAGGTACCGACGGGACAACCGCCATCTCCCACGATGCGTTAACCTGTACCTTCGCCACGGTCTTCAGACCGGCTTTTTTGGCCATTTCCCAATGGCTCAGTGCTCTGGGTCCGGGCCCTACGGCCGACAACGCATATTCGCCCACAGCCGTCGACACTCCGCCACGCTCGATCGGCAACGACCACTCGCTCACCGACATCAACCAACACGATTTCGGCAACCGTGAAATAATCTCCCCGGCATAGGCATCATTCCATCCCCAATCCCACACCAACACTTTCGCATCGGGAGCGGCCCGTTTGACTCCGGCGGTTATCGCCTGATTGACCTCGACAATCAGATCGGCATACGACCGGTTGCGGCACCGTTCGCAACTCTGCTGTCCGCCCCGCGAAGCACAGTTTGTCAAATTCTCCGATGCCGTAATCGTAAAGACTCCCCCCAAACCGGGAACCTCGCGGAAAACCCGCTCGACAGAACGTTCCACCCACGGCAAAACACCGGGCGCCGACGTACACAATGCCCGTTGCTCCCCTTCGGGGGCTCCCATAAGCTGTTGACGGAGCGAATCATCGAAAAACGTACGCGGCATGGCTCGCGGCTCGTTCATATAGAGATAAATCCCGATCCCGTATTTGGCAGCCCGGTCGACCAACCGTTTCAGCCCGGCAATCCGTTGAGAAGCATCTTCCGCCCCGGGAAAGATTCCATCCGGAGGTACAAGTTTGTTCAACACGGAGTGCATCCATATCCCGTTGACTCCCTTTGCGGCAAGGCGCTGCAACAATCCTTCGGGATAGGAGGAGAGCTCCGGATCCATCAAAGGATCGCCGAATGCCGCACAATAGGGGTAGATCAGCCGTAAAGCGAAGTTATCGCTCTGTGCACCCTCCGTAGTTGAAGCCACCTCGACGATCGGCTCGGCAAACTCCTCCATAAAGGCAAAGCGAGGCACCTCATGCTCTTTTCCGAACTCTTTCCGCACGATTTTTTTCAGCTCAGCTGCCTGACGTACCATCTCATCCGTCGGCTCCTCATAACGCAGAGGCTGACAATAGGGTTTCTTGTATCCAAGTTTCACAAACAGAAAATCGTCCTCGATCAACCGCCATGCCAACTCCTCTTTCGAAATACCGAGTAACGTCAACAACTGATCGTAAGGCAGCAGATGCCAATTTCGCCGCAACACCGTTATATATCCCCATGATGTACTCCACTGGGGTTCAATGGCTTGCTGTGGAGAAAGACCCATCGAAAAGGCCAATCTCCGGACATGTTCCACATCGGTTTCCAAAACCTCTGCCAAACGCTCTTCCGGAACAACCGTCCAATTCCGCCAGACAAAAGCATACTGCCGACTTGGGAAATAGGGATATTCGACAGCAGGCGTTGTACCCTGTTCGTCGGGTAATATCGTCTCGGACGAAGGTGCTCCAAACGCAACAGAGGTCAAACAAAACCACGTGATCGTGCACCATACGAAAACAGGCAGCTTCAACTTCTTCATAAATTCAAGATATTTGGGAATTAGAAACGTCTATTCAACTATTTTTTCGGAAATTTCAGGTTCGAGCAACGGCAATCCCACTCGGAACACACCGTCGGCATCGGTTATCTCTACCTCACGGGAAGTGAGCAGTTCGTATCGCGACGCCAAATTTTTCAGGCCGATCCCGGTTCCTTTCGTCGGCTCTATCTTCGGAATCAACGGATTGGAAACAAACAGTTTATCCTGATCGGTATAGATCTCTATGCGGAACGGTTTGGTCAACGTAATGCTGTTGTGTTTCACCGCATTCTCGATCAGCGGTTGGAGCGAGAGGACCGGCAATCGCCAATTCATATACCGGTCCTCGACCCGTATGTCACAAAACAGCTTATTCTCGTAGCGGATCGTCAGCAGATAGATATAGGCTTCCGTAAAACGCAGTTCTTCGGTCAGCGTAGTCAATTCGCCCTGACCGGAACGAAGCATATAACGGAACGTGTCGGCCAGACGATCAATATAAAGCAAAGCCCTTTCATTGCTCTTCTCCCGAACAAGCATCGACAGCGAATTGAGCGAGTTGAAAAGAAAATGGGGACTGATCTGATTGGCCAACATGTTGTAACGGGTCTGCAAGTTTTCGTTTTTCAGTTTCTCGTTCTCGATACTTATGTGCTGTTTCTGATACAGCAACTGGAAAATCACTCCATACAACACCGATACGACCAGTATAAACGACACTTTCATAATCTGCAACGGATTATAGAGCCGTCCCATAAACGTGGGCATATTCCAATGTCCCTTAAAGCTCAACGTCGGCACAAACAGATAAAAGACAACCGCGATAAGCAGGCTCAAAAAAATCTTCCGCCATATAGAAAGCCCCTTGACCGTATTCAACATGACAAGAAGCGCCACCATCACATAAAAATAGAACAGCCGGAAGATCACGAAACTGGGTTCGACCGTTATGAATGGGGGAGGGCGATGTCCCCCCCTCATTTCGTTGCCGGTTACGAAATACGAAAAGTTGACCAACAGGGTCAATGCTAATGCCACCAAAAGATTGATGACTATTACATGATATCGTCCGGTCTTTTTGATCATGGCGGATATTTTTCTACCTATATTACAAAATTTTACTTATACCACGAGGCGTACATCACATAATCACGGGCTGTCCGTTCAATGATGTCGCGCACCTGTTCGGGCGATACGTCTTTAACCTTCCTTGCCGGAACGCCGGCATAAATACTGCCCGGTTCGATAATCGTATTCGACAGCACGAGCGAATTGGCGGCGACGATCGAACCGGTCCCCACTACGGCATGGTCCAGAATCGTCGCCCCCATACCGATCAGGCACTTATCCTCGATCTTCGCCCCGTGAATATTGGCATTGTGCCCGATGGAGATGTCGTTCCCGATCTCCGTCACCGACCGCTGATAGAGCGTATGGACGACAACGCCGTCCTGAAGGTTGACTCGGTCGCCGATCGTGATACGGTTGACATCCCCGCGCAGCACCGTACTGTACCATATACTGCAATCACGTCCGACCGTTACATCTCCGATGATCGTCGCCGTCTCGGCCACAAATGTTCCCTCTCCGATAACCGGAGTAAATCCTCTTAATGTTCTGATAAGTCCCATATTTTCCTGATTTTATTTCGATTTCTCTTCGTTTTTCGCCTCGTTCCAAAACACATCCATCTGTTCAAGGGTCATATCCCTCAAAGCAACACCTTGCTCCTCGGCCCGATCTTCGATGTGGTTGAACCGCTCGATAAATTTTTTGTTACACCGCTCGAGAGCCGCCTCCGGATCGACACCATAAAGGCGAGAGGCATTAATCAACGAGAAAAACAGATCTCCGAACTCCGATTCGATCCGATCTTGGTCCTGGCGGTCGAGTTCAGCCTGTACCTCAAAAAACTCCTCCTTGACCTTATCCCAAACATCTTCGCGCTTTTCCCAGTCGAATCCCGCCGAAGCCGCCTTCTCACCGATCCGATAGGCCTTGACCATCGCCGGCAAACTTTGCGGCACGCCCGACAAAACACGCTTTTTCTTATGATCGAGCGCCTTCTCCTGTAATTTAATATCCTCCCAATTCTGTTTTACCTGATCGGCATTGTCTGCCTGTACGTTGCCAAACACATGCGGATGCCGGAAAATCAACTTGTCGCAAATTCCATTGGCCACATCCGCCAGATCGAATGCCTTCTGTTCCGATCCGATCTTGGAGTAGAACACGACATGCAGCAACAGATCACCCAACTCCTTCTTAATCTCATTCAGGTCGTGTTCCAATATCGCGTCCGCCAGCTCGTATGTCTCTTCGATCGTATTCATACGCAACGTATCGAACGTCTGCTTCCGGTCCCACGGACACTTTTCCCGCAACTCATCCATCACATCGAGCAAACGGCCTACTGCTTCCAGTCTTTTATCCATAATTTTTAGATTTATCGATTCTACAAAGATAATACGATTTGGAGTAAAACGTTAACTTTGCAAACGATAAATCAAACCGATAAATTTATGTGTGGAATAGTAGGATACATCGGCATTCAACAGGCCTATCCGATTCTTATCAAAGGGCTTCATCGTCTGGAATACAGAGGTTATGACAGTGCCGGTATCGCATTAATCGACTCAAACAACGAACTGAACATCTATAAAGCCAAAGGGAAAGTAGCGAATCTGGAACATTTTGCCGATTCGAAAAACATCTCGGGGACAATCGGAATCGCCCATACGAGATGGGCAACCCACGGTGAACCGAACGACACGAACGCCCATCCGCATGTATCGCAAACAGGCTCGCTGGCACTGATCCACAACGGGATCATCGAAAACTATGCCGTGCTGAAAAAATATCTGCAGGATCGCGGAGTCGTATTCCGAAGCGAAACCGACACCGAAGTATTAGTACAACTGATCGGATACCTTCAACAGACCAATGGATATGATCTGTGCACGGCTGTCCAACAAGCTCTGCGCGAAGTGGTCGGGGCCTACGCCATTGCCGTGATCGAAAAGGGGAACCCCGACCAGGTCATCGCAGCGCGCAAAAGCAGCCCATTAGTTATCGGAATAGGGAAGGATGAGTTTTTCATCGCATCCGATGCAACTCCGATCGTCGAGCACACCCAACAAGTCATCTATCCGAACGATGAGGAAATCGTCGTGATCCGCCGGGGCGAACCGCTCAAGATCGTCAATTTCGAAAATATAGAACATACCCACCCGATCAAACACATCGACATGGATATCAGCCAACTCGAAAAGGGCGGATACCCCCACTTCATGTTGAAGGAGATCTATGAACAACCCCAGACACTGATCGACTGCATTCGGGGACGAATCAATACTGAGGGAACCGATGTCGTCTTGTCTGGCGTCATGGATAACAAGGAACGCTTCTTGAACGCACGACGGATCATCATCGCGGCCTGCGGAACGTCGTGGCACGCTGCCCTGATCGGGGAACATCTGATCGAAGAGCTCTGCCGCATCCCGGTCGAAGTGGAATACGCTTCGGAGTTCCGGTACCGCAATCCGGTCATCTATCCGGACGACGTCGTGATCGCCATCTCCCAATCCGGCGAAACCGCCGATACGCTGGCTGCCGTCGAGATCGCAAAAAAACAAGGCGCCTTCATTTATGGAATCTGTAACGTCATCGGATCGTCCATCCCCCGTGCTACGGACAGCGGATCATACATCCACGTGGGTCCGGAGATCGGAGTGGCTTCGACCAAAGCATTCACCGGGCAGGTAACCGTACTCTCGATGTTGGCCCTGACGATTGCCAAACTGAAAAACAGCATCGACCCACAGCTTTACCGAAAATTGCTCGGCGAGTTGCGATCCATTCCCCAACGCATGGAGGAGACGCTCAAGCTCGATGCCCCGATCCGCGAGCTCTCGAAGATATTTACCTATGCCCGCAATTTCATCTACCTGGGACGGGGATATAACTACCCTGTTGCTTTGGAAGGTGCCTTGAAGCTCAAGGAGATCTCCTACATTCATGCAGAAGGGTATCCTGCCGCCGAGATGAAGCACGGGCCCATTGCCCTGATCGACGAGGAGATGCCGGTTGTCGCCATCGCCACGACCGACAGCATCTACGAAAAGACGATCAGCAACATCCAGGAGATCAAGGCCCGCAAAGGGCGTATCATAGCACTGGTGACCCGGGGTAATCACGAGGTGGCCCGATTCGCCGACTCGGTCATCGAACTTCCCGAAACGGACGAACGGCTGGCTCCGCTGATCGCAGCGATACCTCTGCAACTGCTGGCCTACTATATCGCCGTAAACAAAGGTCGGGATGTCGATCAGCCCCGCAACCTCGCCAAATCCGTAACCGTAGAATAAACAAACAACCAAACAATACCCATGAAACAGCTATTAGCCTTAACTCTATCGCTCATCGCAATGAGCAGCAGCGCCGTTGCTCAGGGACAAGAGCAAGTCATCGTCGGAGCCGAACGCACCGAATTATATTTACCCTTGCTTGAGAACAAACGCGTCGGAATCCTGACCAACAACACCGGCCGGATCGGGTCGACGCATTTGGTCGACTCACTGTACGATACGGGAGTGGACATCCGGATGGTTTTCGCTCCCGAACACGGATTCCGGGGAGATGCCGATGCCGGTGAACATATCGACAACGGAAAGGATCCGCGTACCGGTATTCAAATCGTTTCGGTCTACGGAGCGAACAAGGCTCCATCGGCCGAATATATGGATCAGCTGGACGTGGTCGTATTCGACATCCAGGATGTCGGGTTGCGATACTATACGTACCTCTCCTCGATGCACTACATGATGCAGGCCTGCGCAGACAACGATGTGGAGATGATCGTACTCGACCGGCCCAATCCGAACGGCTTCTATGTCGACGGACCGATCCTCGATCCGAAATATCGGTCGTTCGTCGGCATGCATCCCATACCGACCGTACACGGCATGACTCTGGGCGAATTGGCCCGCATGATCAACGGGGAGGGTTGGTTAGAGAACGGCGACACCTGCCGGCTGACCGTTATCCCGTGTGCGAACTATACCCACCAGACCCGATATGTCCTACCGGAAAAGCCCTCTCCGAATCTGCCCAACATGCGCTCGATCTACCTCTATCCGTCGCTCTGCTTTTTCGAAGGCACACCGGCAAGCCTCGGACGCGGTACCGATTTCCCGTTCCAGGTGTACGGACACCCGAAGATGGACGCGGACGGATTCCGGTTCACTCCGCACAGCAATGCAGGAGCAAAAAACCCGCCGTTGAAAGACCAGGTATGCTATGGGGTTGACCTGCGCACCGAACCCTCCGATCGGCAAATCTGGGATCGCGGTGTGGATCTGCACTACATCATCGACTGTTACAACCAGACAGGGCTCGGCGAGCAATTCTTCACGCCGATGTTCGAGAAACTCATCGGGGTAGATTACGTGCGCCGCATGATTCTCGATGGAGCCAACGCCGAAGAGATCAAAGCGTGCTGGAAAGAGGATGTAGAGAAGTTCAAAGTCCGTCGCAAACCCTATCTGCTGTATGAAGAGTAGTCTTTTAACCCTATGTTTGCTCGGATGGGTCATGATCGCGAACGGACAAAACCTGATCCCGCTTCCGGTCTGTGCAGAACGTACCGAAGGACAATTTCTGATCGACCGGTATACGGCGATTTACAACGCCGATTTCCCGGATCTGACCGACTATCTGAACGACCACATCGAACGATTGTGCCGCTACCGCCTTCCATCGGGGAATACCCCGGAGAAGAGCCGCATCGTATTCGAAAAAGGAGAAGGCCCCACTGAAGGGTATACACTCACCGTTACTCCGCATCGAATTACCATTCGAGGAAACGATCGGGGAGGGGCGTTCTACGCCTTGCAAACCCTCTTTCAGTTGATGCCGAACGACGTCTATCGAACCGATGGGTCGGCTACGGCTCGGGAGACGTGCGGCATTCCGAGCTACACGATCGAGGATGCTCCCCGATTCGCCTATCGTGGAGTAATGCTGGACGTCTCGCGCACCTTTTTCGATAAAAATACCGTGCTCCAGTATATCGACTGGTTGTCGCGTCACAAAATCAATACGCTGCATTGGCACCTCACCGATGACAACGGCTGGCGCATCGAGATAAAAAAATACCCCGAACTGACCGAGAAGGGAGCATGGCGCGGACCGGGAGAGGTCCTGCCTCCGTCATACGGATCGGGCAACAAACGGTACGGCGGATTCTACACGCAGGAGGAGATTCGCGAAATCGTCCGCTACGCCGCCTTCCGCAACATCGAGATCATTCCCGAAGTCGACCTGCCCGGACACAGCCAAACGCTCACATCGGTCTATCCGGAGACCTTCTGTCTGTCGGACAGCTCTTATCCCGATGAGGAGATGAAAAACGTTATCTGCACGGCACGAGAGGAGAATTACGAACTGCTGCGAGACATTTTCAGCGAGATTGCGAACCTCTTCCCATCGGAATACATCCACATCGGCGGCGACGAGGTCAGCCTGAAATATTGGAGGAACTGCTCCCGTTGTCAGGCACTGATGAAGAGGAAACAGATGCAGTCCGCACGCGAATTACAGCACTATTTCACCCAACGCATGGAAAGGATCATCGACTCGCTGGGTAAAAAATGTGCCGTATGGGATGAAGCGTTGTCGTGTCCGGGACTCGAGGACAGCACGCTGCTTTTCGGCTGGGAACACACCGAAGCCTGCGAGGAGGTAGCCGCCGCCGGCCGGCCGTTGGTCATGATGCCCGGAACGTACTGCTACATCGACATGAAACAACACGCCCAAGACCGAGGACACACTTGGGCCGGATTGGTCGATACGCGACGTTTATACGATTTCCGTCCCGAAAAATTCATCCCGGCCGAAAATCGCCAGTGGATTCGCGGCGTCGAAGCAGCCCAATGGAGCGAACTGATGATGCATCCCGCTCACTTTCTCGAATATCAGGGCTATCCGCGCATCTGTGCACTGGCCGAAATCGGCTGGACACCGACCGAACGACGCAACTGGAGGGATTTCGACCGCAGGCTGCACCGAACCCACATGGCTCGTCTCGGCGCCATGGGCATCCGCTTCCGGATGACTCCACCCGAAGTCAAATATGAACACGGAGTCATCTCCGTTTCATCGACCGCCGAGGAGGTGCGCTACACCACCGACCTGCAACGCCCCGACGAAACCTCTCCGCTCTACACCGAGCCGATCCGTACCAATCATCCCGAACGTTACCTTTTCCGTGCCTTCTCCGACGGAGGATGGAGTACGGCCGTAACGCCTACCGTTCATACCGCACAGATCGAACTGCCGGCCGGAGCACAAAAAACCGTCAGCCTGCCCCTCAGCGAATACATCAACCGCGACGGAATCTGGCTGCTCTCGTTTACACAGGAACAGGACCGAACGAAGATATCGCGGCTCGAAATCAACGGCCCGGACACGGCCTATGTCATCATACGAAACGGACAAAAGGTCAATCCATTCCACGACATCCGGCTCTACATCGACTCCCTGAACCGCCATGCGACGATGTCCCTGACGTTGAAAAACGACGGTGACGAAACGGACAAACTGCAACTTCACTTGAGACCCTCGTGCTACATCGAACCTCCGGTCCGGGTAACCAGTTCGATCGAGTGTCTGTCAAAATACCCCGTATCCCGTGCGGCCGACTATAAATTCAGCTCGTACGCACGCAGTTCACGGCCATGCAAGGCAAACGATTACATTTTATATACGTTCGAAACCCCGGTAGCCTGCGAAGCGATCGACATCCGCACAGGGCTGCCCGACATCACCCGATACAGCGTCACGGACGGAACCGTATCGTGGTCATACAACGGCCGGGACTTCACGGAAGAGGTCCCGCTGGACGACGACGGGATCGCCCTGATCCGGCCCGAACATCCGGTCAAAGCTGTCCGGATTATCATTCGGGGCAGCAACGGCGAGACCTCCCTCTGTTGGCAGGACCTGCGTATCATCCCCAAATGTGACGAGATATAAACAAAATACCCAAAACCATGATCCGATTTTTTCTACCTTTAATGGTTTTATGCTGTTGGACTCTCAACGTGCAGAGCCAGAAACTTCCTGAATCACTGAAAGCCAAAGTGGACGCAATGATCACGGAGGAGCTCGACAACGGAGCTTTTCCGGGTGCCTCCGTCGCCATCGGGACACGCGACGGCATTTTCTACCTGAAAAGTTACGGATACCACGACTACTCGAAACGATTTCCGGTCCGCGAGGACGATGTGTTCGATGTCGCCTCGTGTACCAAAGTGCTCTCAACCACCTTCGCTGTCATGCGCCTGTTCGACCAGGGACGCCTCCGGATCGAGGACTCGATCGGACACTACCTGCCCGAACTGGTCGGGTCGCCCATCTCCAGCATTACCCTCGAAGAGCTGTTGACCCATACTTCCGGGATGCCGGCACAGGTGCTCTATTCGCCTTTCGTACATAATGCCGAAGGAGGCAAGATGTTCTCCAGCAAAAAATCAGACGAATATCCCTACCAAATTGGGAAAAACTACTACGTGTGCCGCAACGTGGCGTTCGACACCACTTACTTTTCCGAAACCCCGCATGAGGGATGGAGACAAGGGTGTGACCGGCTCTTCATCAATCCGGCGATCGACTCGTTACTTTATGCCCAGATATTCGAAGCCTTCAATCCGGAAAAAAGAGGGACCTATGCATACAGCGATACCAATTTATGGATTCTGATGCAGATTGCCGAACGCGTTTCAGGCCAAACGCTCGACCGGATGACCCGCGATCTGTTCACAGAATTGGAGTGTGAAAATACCTATTTCAATCCGTTACGATACAGAAGCAAAGAACGGTGTATGCCGACAGAAGTCGACCACGTCCTCAAACGCGATACGGTCACCGGTTACGTACACGACGAGCTGGCTGTTATGGCCGGAGGGGTAGGGGGCAATGCCGGACTCTTCACAACGGCGGAGGATATATCCCGATTCTGCGAAATGATCCTCAACGGGGGAGTCTACAACGGCAAGCGTATTTTGTCGGAAAATACCGTCCGGCTCTTCACGGCATCACCCCTTGCAGACAAGGGTATTTGGCGCGGACTCGGCTTCGACAAACGGGATCCCGAGAACAGCGACTTGGGGGGT
This sequence comes from Candidatus Alistipes merdigallinarum, assembly GCA_019119305.1. Classification (GTDB taxonomy): domain Bacteria; phylum Bacteroidota; class Bacteroidia; order Bacteroidales; family Rikenellaceae; genus Alistipes_A; species Alistipes_A merdigallinarum. The sequence goes on from DWXH01000037.1 coordinate 23,573, forward strand.
AAAAGCAGTTTCGGACACACCGGATTCACCGGGACAATTTTCTGGATGGATGCGGAAAGCGGCATCTACATGGTGTTTCTATCCAACGCAGTCCACCCGACCCGTCTGAACAACCGGCTAAACTCCTCGATGCTCCGTACCGAACTTTGGAAAGTCGTTTCGCAATAGAGGGGTCTGTTCCTGTTTCAAAATGACAGATACACGCAGCCGGTTCCGACCGGCTGTGTATTACAATCCTGTTAAATCCGGCCCCTACATACACAAGCCTAACCGATTATTCTGTAATTTTGCACCCGTATTAAAGCTCCGATCATGGCAAAGTACAAAATTCTTGTAGTCGATGACGAAGACTCGCTGTGCGAGATTCTCCAGTTCAACCTCGAAGCAGAAGGATATGAAGCTGATACGGCCAACAGCGCGGAACAGGCCCTGACGATGAATCCCGAACACTACTCGTTGATTCTGCTGGATGTGATGATGGGAGAGATGAGCGGTTTCAGCATGGCCCGCCAACTCAAGGCAAATCCCAAAACGGCCCAGATACCCATCATTTTCTGTACGGCAAAAGATACGGAAGACGACACGATCGCCGGATTCAACCTCGGGGCCGACGACTATGTCACCAAACCTTTTTCGGTACGGGAAGTATTGGCCCGGGTCCGCAGCGTATTGCGCCGTACATACGGGACTCCGGAAAACATCGAAACCGCAAGTTACGAAGGACTGCAAATGGACCTCAACAGCAAACGGTGTACACTCGACGGAGAGGAGTTGAAACTGACGAAAAAAGAGTTCGAAATCCTCTTCCTGCTACTCTCCCACAAAGGTACGATCTTCTCCCGTGAAGAGATCCTGAGCCGTGTGTGGAGCGACGAAGTGATCGTACTCGACCGCACCATCGACGTCAACATCACCCGTCTGCGCCGCAAAATAAGCCCTTACAGCGAACACATCGTCACGCGACAAGGATACGGATATGGATTTGAAGAGTAAATTGCCCTATCACAAACGGCTGCTGTTGTTGCTGTTGGTATCCTCATGGGTACTCGTCGCCTGTTTCGTCGTCTTCCAATATGGACGAGAGAAACACTTCAAAGCCGAGCAGCTCAACAGCGAATTACAGCTCTTCAATATCCAGTTTCTGGATGCCCTCACCGAAAGGGACAACATCGATTCCCTTGTCCGACAAAGCAAAAAAACGTTCGACGAACAACGTATCACGCTGATCGACCTCTCGGGAAAAGTGCTGTTCGACAGCTCATCCGACACGGCCTCCATGACAAATCACCTCGACCGTCCCGAGGTCAGACAGGCCCTCGGAAACGGCACGGGTTACGTCATCCGTCGCCACTCGGAAAGCACCCACCTCAATTACTTCTACTCGGCTACGAGAAACGACTCCTTGATTGTCCGCTCAGCCGTTCCGTACTCGGTCTCCTTACGAGAAGTACTGGCCGCCGACCGTGAATTTCTGTGGTTCATGCTGGGCATCACGCTATTGATGAGTATCGGCGGTTATTTCGCCACCCGCCGGCTGGGACACAACATCACCCGCCTCAACGAGTTTGCCGAACGTGCCGAACGCGGTGAACGCATCGACGACAGCGAACCATTCCCCCACGACGAATTGGGCAACATCTCGAACCACCTGATCCGACTATATGCCCGTCTGCAAAAGACCAAGGAGGACCGCGACCGCGAACATGCCCTCGCCCTCCACGAAGAGCAGGAGAAGATCCGGATCAAACGGCAGTTGACCAACAACATCAACCATGAATTAAAAACTCCCGTAGCGGCCATTCGCGGTTATCTCGAAACCCTTTTGGCCCACCCGGAGCTTTCCGAAGAGAAACGGACGGAATTTTTAAAAAACGGTTACGCGCAAAGCGAACGCCTGCAACGGCTGCTCAATGACGTTTCGACCGTGGTCCGCATGGACGAAGGAAGTGTACAGATCCGTAAGGAACCCACTTCGCTGAACGAATTCATCGAAGAGATCGACACCGAAATGGAGCTGCGCCCGCAAGAACGGCAACTGCGCATCCACTGCGATTTTCCGCCGCATGTCGAAATCGAAGGCAATCCGTCACTGATCGGATCGATATTCCGAAACTTGGCAGACAATGCCTCTGCATACTCCGGAGGAAGCGACATATATATCCGATTACTCGACGACACGGCAGAAGAGTACCGTATCTCGTTTGCCGACAACGGTGTGGGAGTAGGAGAGGAACACTTGTCCCATCTGTTCGAACGGTTCTACCGGGTCGACAAAGGCCGTTCACGCAAGATGGGAGGCACGGGTCTGGGGCTTGCCATCGTAAAACACGCCGTACTGTTCCACGGAGGCACCATATCGGTCCACAACAGGAAAGAGGGTGGGTTAGAGTTCATTTTCACCTTGAAAAAACACGCCTGATCGCCCGATAATTTTTGCTTACCATACGTTTCCGATCGCTACAAGATCTTTTATGATACAATTTGTAGGAAAATTTCCTAACTTCGTATCCGTTGTATCGAAAATCCGATTTTATGAGTATGAAAATCCAGCACATTGTATCGTTTTTATTGATTGCTATGGCGGTAGCCTGCCGTAACGGAAAGCAGACCGAAACATATCCTGTATTTCCCGAAGAACCGTCTCGAACCGCATACGAAGGTTTTACTTGGGAGAAAATCAGCGGGGCAGGCATCCAACTATGGGCCCAACGCAACCCCAATATACATATCGTTTTAGATGAAGGTTCACAATGTGCATTTGTCGAACGCGGGGGTGAGCAACCGAGTCGTTGGATGGTCATCAAGGTCTTTACATTGAAAGATAAAAACATCGACGACGTACTCCGTCAATTACAACAATCACCCGAATGGGATATGTCCCAGACTTGTGCATTCGAAGAGGGAAAAAGCAACAGGAAAGGGGTCAAACGCTACAGCCTTGTCCCCACCGGTGACTATGCAAAAAAGATACAGGAACTCTCCTCACAGGAACCAATCCCCACAACATGTAACGGCTGGGGCATGGGCAACAGCGGGATCCGGTATTTCGAAATCCACGATAGCCATCCCGACAAAGCGATATTCCTCGAGATCGGTCAGGATGCTCCGCTTTTCGACGAACAGAGCATAATTCTGACAGAAGATTGACTGTCCCCACATCCAGCAGATACCGGGGACGGACGATACCAAAATTATCTCGATTAACTTTTCGATCATCCGAGATAAAAAGTCCGGAGGGGTCCTACTTCGCATTTTGGTAGGCTTTCGGCGAGCAACCGACCTCTTTTTTGAAATAGACGCCGAAAAACGACTGGTTGGCAAAATTCAACATGTCACTGATTTGCTGAATCGTATATTTCCGGCTCTTCAATAGTGCTTTAGCCTCTAAAATCACATAATCCCGAATCCAGTCGCCGGCATGACGACCGCTGACTGCATAGACCATCTGTGAAAGGTATTTAGGCGTAATACACATTTTATCGGCATAGAATCCGATGCTGCGTTCGGTAGCATAATACTGTTGAAGCAACTCCATAAACTTATCATAAATCTGCTTCTTCCTGTTCCCGATCTGGGCCTCCTGCATCTGTACGTAGGGTATCATCAACTGACATGCGTTACAACAAAGCACCTGCATATAACTCATGATCAGGTCTCGCTTATAGTAATAATCCGATTGTTCGATCTTTTGGCGTAACGTCCTGTATATCTGCATCTGCTCTTCCATCTGCTCATCAGTAACCCGGAGCATCGACTGCTGCATAAGAAATTTGCGTATAATGATAGCTCCGTGCAAAGGCTCCACGACAAAATAGTTTTTCGAGAAGGCAAAAAAGACCAATTTGCAATCGGGCGATATTTCTAAACACTGTCCGATGGAGCCCTGCTGCACCAGCAAAATACAATTTTTATTCAACTCATACTCCGTAAGATTCAACTGTATACGCATGGAACCGCCAAGACAGAAGAGGATCATCGTAAACTCAATCTTGAACGGATCGGGCAGGGTTACCAATGATTTCAGTTCCGGATTCGATAAAATATTCTCCGAGTCTCCCGTAAGGTTATCGGTCAAAATAAAATCATCGTTGAAGATACAGGCCCGGTCGTCAAGCGGTACCATCCACAGATTCAACGTTCGAAATTGTTTAGATCTCTGCATATAGAAAATCCATCTTTTTTAAGCACAAATATACCTATTCAAATAAAATATTAAATGTTTTTTATTCAAAAAAGACATATTGTCATCTTTTAGAACAATTATGTTCCTCAGAACGACATAAGAGTATCGGCAAAAAACAGAACTTTGTCACTCGTTAAAATGATAAACTACCGATAACAAAATGAAAATTCTACAATGGATAACAACAGCGACATGCTTGATGGTCTCCTGCACAGGTTGGAAACAAACCGTTCCGTTCGTTCATAGCGTTTACGTGACACAACCTGCCGCAACGGGTGAGGAGCAGTTAAAGACCTATTCGGGAATCGTAGAAGAGGCTCACGAAATCAGTCTCGGATTCAAAACGGCAGGACAATTGAAAAACATCCTCGTCAAGGAGGGCGATTTGGTAGAGAAAGGAGAACTGCTTGCCGAACTGGACGATGTCGATTATCAACTGGGTGTCGATGCGTTACAGATTCAGTACGACCAGTTGAAAGAGGAGGTGGAACGGACGACTCAACTCTTCGAGCAACAGAGTATTTCGGCCAACGATTACGAAAAAGCCACCGCCGGATTACGACAACTGGAAGTACAGCTTCAAGTCAACAAAAACAAACTGGAATACACAAAACTATATGCCCCATGTTCCGGATACATACGGAGCGTTAATTTTTCCCCCGCAGAGATGGTCGATGCCGGGACTGCCGTTTTTCGGTTGTTGGATGTTTCGCGACTCGAAGTAGTTGCCGATGTTCCGGTCAAAGCCTATATGGATCGGGAACAATTCACCCGATTCGGCTGTAAAACGGCATATACAGGGGAAAAGGAGCTACCCATGACCCTGACGAGCCTGACCCCGAAAGCCGATAACAACCAACTCTACCGAATGCGGCTTGCATTTGCCGAACGGCCCGACAAACAAGTGACGGCCGGCATGAATGTCGAAGTGTGCATTCGAATGGCTGAAGGCACTACTGGCTATGCCCTTCCGCTGAGTGCAATTTTTCGAGACGGAGATGGGGTATGTGTCTGGACACTCGAACCGGATTCCACCGTATCGAAACGTCGTATCGAAATTGGCGGGACGACAACAAAAGGAGAGGCTGTCGTCGCATCCGGATTGACGGGCAATGAAAAGGTTGTCCGGGCCGGAGTGAATATGCTCCGGGAAGGAGAAAAAGTACGGGTGATCGACGCTCCGAGCAAAACCAATGAGGGAGGGCTGTTGTAATGAAACCGACCGAATTTTTCATGCGCCGTCCGGTACTTTTCTGGTCCCTAATGATCGGAATACTGATTGCCGGAGTACTCTCGTTCATCCGCATGCCCAAACTGGAAGATCCTGCCGTATCGGCCAAACAGGCCATGGTAGTAATCCCATGGCCCGGAACTACGGCCCACGAGATCGAGCTGAAAGCAGCCATCATGATGGAAGAGGAGTTGCGTGCGCTGCCCAATGTCAAAAAGGTCAAAACCGAATGCCAGGACGGTTCCGCCATCTTTACCGTAGAGTTCCGGATGACCGTTTTGAGCAGCGAATTGGAGCAACATTTCGATCTGTTGCGCCGTAAAGTGAACGATGCGGCCGTACGCCTGCCGCAAGGGTGCTACGATCCGGTGGTAATCGATGACATGATGGACGTATACGGCATTTTTTACGCCTTGACCGGCGACGGATACGAATACCCCGAAATGTACGAATACGCCAAATACATCCGCCGGGCACTGCTCGACGTACCGGGAGTCAAACGCATCCTCATTGCCGGAAACCGCGATGAGGTGATCGACATCATCCTGCCGAAAGAACAGATATCCCGAAACGGAATCATTCCTACTCAAATCATGTCGGCTCTGCAAGGGGCAGGCAAGAGCGTCGAAGCGGGAAAATACCGCAGCGGTGAGGAACGAATCGCACTGCACGTCGATTCGGGGATAGAAGACGAAGAAGACATACGCAACCTGCTGATCGCTACGATGGACGGACGGCAAATGCGGCTGGGTGACATAGCGCAAATCAAACGTGGTTATTCCGAACCTCAACGAAACGGTTTTTTCGTGGATGGGAAGCCGGCTTTGGCAATTTGTCTTGCCTTAGAAGACGATGCAATCGTCCCCGATGTCGGCAAAGCCGTAGACGCACGGCTGAACGAGGCGATGAAAACAATACCGGCCGGCATGGAAACTCAGAAGATTTTCTTTCAACCCGACAAAGTGAGTGACGCGATCTCGTCGTTCATGTGGAACCTGCTCGAATCGGTCGTTATCGTCATCCTGGTACTGATCTTCACGATGGGTTTCCGCAGCGGCCTGATCATCGGGTTCGGACTGATCCTGACCGTAGCCGTATCGTTCCCTATTTTGCTGGCCTGCGGAACTACCCTGCAACGAATCTCTCTCGGCGCCTTTATCGTAGCGATGGGCATGTTGGTCGATAACGCCGTAGTCATCATGGACGGCATCCTGATCGACAAACAACGCGGATTGGGTCCCAAGACATATCTCTACCGAATCGGCCGTAATACAGCCATGCCATTGTTGGGAGCCACGATCATTGCCGCATCGACTTTTCTGTGCGTTTATCTCTCACCCGACTCTGCCGGAGAGTATGCCCGCGATCTTTTCCTGGTACTCTGCTTCAGTCTGCTCTCCAGCTGGGTACTGGCCCTGATCCAGGTTCCGGTTTGTGCCAAAACATGGCTTTCGGCCCGTGAAAAACGACACGATAAAAAAGATTCGACGGTGATGAACTCTCCGGTACACCGTTTCGTCCGGCGTTCCGTATCGTTCCTGATCGACCATAAAAAGACAACGATTACCGCAGCGATTGTCGTTTTAGGTATCTCTATCGCCGGTATGACACGCGTCAAAAACCTCTTTTTCCCCGACTTCGACTACAAACAATTCATCGTCGAATGTTTCTATCCGGCACAGACCTCTCCCGACAAGGTACGGCACGACCTGCTGGAGATGGGTGCACTGCTCACTGAAAATCCGGAAATAGAACGCGTTGCCGTCAGTATGGGAAGTGCTCCGGCACATTATTGCCTCGTTCGACCGATGACAGCCGGAGGTGACTGTTACGGGGAACTGATGGTCGATTGCAAAGACTACAAAACCGTCATGAAACAGATTCCCGAAGTACGACGCGAACTTCGGGAAAAATATCCCGACGCCTATATCCGTATTCGCAAATACAACTTTTCGATCTCCACCTCACACACGGTCGAAGTGGAGTTCACCGGACCCGATCCCGCCGTATTACGGGATCTAAGCGCTCAAGCAGAAGCGATTATGCGCGAGTGTCCATACGTAGACGCCTATTCGGTACAAAACAACTGGAAACCGACAGGTAAAGCTTTCGTCGCCGAATTCGTACAACAAGATGCCCTCAGATCGGGAATCGGCCGGAGCGACGTAGGCAATGCGCTGCTTGCAGCCACCGATGGAATGCCCGTCGGTGTGTTGAACGATCAGGACCGTATGGTCTTGGTCAACCTTCAAGTCCGCAATGCCGATGGAAGTCGAATCTCCGACCTCCGAGACATTCCGGTCTGGAGCATGATGAACATCCGTATGACGGACGAAGAATTACAATCGGCTCTCGTCTCCGGAAAAGGAATGAGTACCCTTCAGGATCGGATGTTCCGATCCGTACCGCTCGGCAACGTTACCCGTGATATCCATCTCGACTGGGAAGAACCTGTCGTATACCGATATAACGGACGTCGTGCCATCGAGGCCGAATGTGATCCGAATCCCGATTTGTCGGAGGCGACTCCCGCCAAAGTGGTCGCTTCGATCCAAGATAAAATCGAAGCGATTCCGCTCCCGGAAGGATATTCCATGCGATGGGTAGGCGAGGGAGAGCTCCAGAATGAAGCCATCGGAAATCTGATGAAATACGTCCCGTTGACAATTTTCATCATTCTGGCCATTCTGCTTTTGCTCTTCAACAGTTGGCGCAAGGTTCTCTTGATTCTGTTCTGTTTCCCCTTCGTCTTCTGCGGCATTACGCCCGCCCTTCTGCTCTCCGGGCAACCCTTCACCTTCATGGCCATCATCGGTATGATGGGTCTGATCGGTATGATGGTCAAAAACGCCATCGTACTCGTAGACGAAATAAACCGGCTCCAGACCGAAGAGAAAGTCGCTCCATACCGAGCTGTCGTAGAGGCAACCGTCTCCCGTGTCCGTCCGGTACTGATGGCATCGCTGACCACGATCGTCGGTATGATTCCTCTGGTCGGAGACCCGATGTACGGTTCGATGGCCATTACGATCATGGGCGGGCTTACAGTCGGAACAATCATTACGCTGATCTTGTTGCCGCTCTTCTATACAGCCATGTTCCATATCAGGAAACCCTCGACCGATAACACACCATCCATTCAATCCCTATAAGAAAATGAAACGAACAATCATATCTCTCGCCGCCGTTTTATTGTTCTGCTCCAATCTTTCAGCACGACAACGACTCGCACTGTCCCAAGCCGAGTGTCGCGAACGGGCACTCGCCCACAGCGAAGAGTTGCAACAGGCCGACAACGCCATACGACAGGCAGGACTCGATCGCAAAATAGCAAGTTCCGCATACCTGCCTAATGTTGCAGGATCGGCCACAGGCACCTACGTCTTACCCGACATCGACATGATGGGAACCGAACTCCGTATGCGCGGAGTCTATATGGCCGGTATCTCTCTGACCCAACCCATTTATACGGGAGGGAAAATCTCGTCGGGTCAACGTTTAGCCAAAATCGGAGAGGCCGTCGCTTCCGAACAGCGGCGAATGACCCGCATGGAGGTAATAGCAGAGGCCGACAACGCCTATTGGAGCTATATTGCCGTCGAGCGGAAAGTCAGAATGACCGAGCAGTACAAAACCCTCATGGACACTCTGTTCCGCCAAACAGAAGCCGCCCAGAGGGTGGGTATGGCAACGGATAACGACCTGCTGCGCATCGACGCCCGCCGCAGCGAAATCGAATATCAGCTTCAACGGGCCCGAAACGGAGCTGACCTTTGTCGCATGTCGCTGTGTCGGATCATCGGCGTAGAATCCGATACGGAATTTATTCCGACCGACACGTTGGTATCGATCTCGGCTCCGGTTCACTTAGACGACAACATCGACTCCCGGCCGGAACTGCATCTACTCGAAAAGCAGATCGAAGCCAATGAACAGCAGATCCGCATGACTCGGGCCGACATGCTACCCACCATCGGTTTCAGTGCCGGCTACACCTATTACGGAAACATCAAGCTGAAAGGTACCGCCGACATCGGAAACGGGACACAGATTCCCTATACACAACAATTCCGCGACGGAATCGGATTGGCCATGATTGCCGTAAAGATTCCTATTTTTCACTGGAACGAGGGGCGCAACAAAGTTCGCAAGGCACGTTACGATCTCGACAACGCCCGACTCGAACTACAAAAAAATTCACGGTTACTCGATCTTGAAGTACAACAAGCCATCCGCAACGTAGAAGACGGATACCGCATGATCGAAGCGGCCGATATCGCCTTCCGGCAAGCGGAAGAGAACCTACGGGTCATGCGCAACCGTTATGCCGCCTCGATGGCTCCACTCACGGACCTGCTCGATGCCCAATCGCAATGGCAACAGGCATCAAGCAACTTGATCGAGGCACAGACCCAATACAAAATATACGAAACCGAATATTTACGAGCAACAGGCAAATTAGAATAAGCCCCACACTCCTCTAAACCGATAATCTCGTCACGTCAAATGAACGATTTACATCGTTTAGGGGAGTTTTTTACTCCTTCTCAGCGGAAAACCAACTCGAATCAATCAAGTAAAAACCTAATTACCAGCATGATAAGAATAAAAACAAATCCCAAATACACCCATTTGGAACCCTATTTACGACAACTTATTCTTTCGGGACAATTCAACAATGGGGGAGAAGTACTCTACGACAAACGCAATACCGTCAAACTATTCACAGAAAACGGCATGCAGTTCGTTGTAAAACGTTTCGGACGGCCATCTTTTTTCAACCTGTTGGTATACAGTGCACATATCCGGAAAAGTAAGGCAGAACGGGCTTTTCGGCATGCAACGCGTTTGCGCCAGCTGGAGATCGACACTCCAGAAGAGATCGCTTTCATCGAGATTCGGAAACGGGGGATACTGGAAGTGTGCTATTTCGTATCGGCATACTCCGACTATTGTCCATTAAGCCCAATAACCGAAAATTTCACCCAAGAATCGGGAAAGCGACCCATACTCGATATGTTGTCAGGATTTCTATATACCATGCACAGCGTAGGAGTGCACCACAAAGACCTCCACATCGGAAACATTCTCTACAAAGAGAACGGTTCCGGCGGATATGACTTCCAAATCATCGATACGAACCGCATGAAATTCGGCGTTTTCCTGACCCAACGGCAACGTTTGATCAATCTGCAACGGCTCTCCTGTCCGGCCACCGCTTACCTGTACATCCTCGAACAATACGCCCGCATCGCACATATCGACCCCGAATATTTACAACTCAAAGGAGCCTTTACCCGACTCATTTATGAATTCCGCCGGTATTACAGACACAAATTAAAAAATCAATGCCGGAAGATACTACACAAATAAGTCAAAAAAAGAAAGGCTACTCCTTCGACAAAAAAAGTCTCCACGGAGTACGCGGAGACTATAGGTTAAAAACCTTCGGCATATAGCCTTATTGTGATAAGATGTAGAATCTTACCCTCCAAATTTATATAAAAGATCGGGTTTCTGCAACTTTTTATTTAATTTTACAGAAAACCTCTCTTTTTATGGCAAAGATATTGGGATTGGACCTTGGCACTAACTCTATCGGATGGGCCATTGTCGAAGAAAACGAAGAGGGATATACGCTGACCGATAAAGGTGTGGATATCTTTCAAGAAGGAGTCCTTCGCGATAAGAACAACGAAAAACCGGCCGTTCAGGACCGGACGAATGCAAGAGCTTTGCGGCGCCTCTATTTTCGGCGTCGACTGCGGAAAATCGAACTCCTCAAAGTACTTATCCGCTACGATCTGTGCCCGCCATTGACCGAAGAACAGTTATCGGTTTGGCGAAAGGAGAAGCTCTATCCTCTCGACGAAGAATTCCTCCGCTGGCAGCGAACCGATGAAAACTCAGATAAAAATCCTTACCACGACCGTTATCGAGCCCTGACTACCCCCCTCAATCTCGAGAACCGACCTGACCGTTACCAACTGGGACGGGCATTCTATCATCTGTCTCAACGTCGCGGGTTTATCAGCAACCGCAAAGATACAGGTAAGGAACAGGAAGAGGGAGTTGTCAAAAGCAGCATCAAGAATCTGTCAGCAGAAATAGCCGCAACCGGCTGTCAATATCTCGGAGAATATTTTTATCAACTTTACCGACAAAAAGAGAAGATTCGAGGAAAATACACCTCCCGCAACGAACATTATCTGGCTGAATTCAACGCCATCTGCGACCGACAACACCTACCCGAAGAGTGGAGGAAAGCACTGCATCGGGCCATCTTCTTCCAACGGGACCTCAAGTCGCAGAAAGGTCTGGTCGGCAAATGTACATTCGAACATACGAAAAGCCGTTGCCCAGTGTCGCACCCGCGATTCGAAGAATTCCGCATGCTGTCATTCATCAACAACATCCGGATAACAGGGCCGAATGAAAGTACCCCTCGAACCCTAACCCAAGAGGAGATCGCGACAATTTTACCGCTCTTTTTACGGAAAAGCAAACCCTATTTCGATTTCGAGGAGATCGCCCGAAAAATCGCCGGCAAAGGGAAATATGCCTGCAAAGACGATCGAAACGAAGCTCCATATCGATTCAACTTTACACGGTCGGCCACTGTCTCGGGATGCCCCATAACGGCTTCGTTGATCTCTGTCTTCGGCAACGATTGGCTGTCGGAAATCTGCAGCCTGTATCTGCTTGGAGAGGGGAAAAATGAAGAACAAATTCTAAACGACATTTGGCATGCTCTATTCTCATTCCAGGACGAAAGCCGTCTCCAGGCCTGGGCCTGCGAAAAACTGCAACTCACCGACGAACAAGCCAAAGAGTTTGCCTCCATTAAAATTTCACAAGATTATGCGGCCTTGAGTCTGAACGCAATCAACAAGATATTACCTTATCTGCGATGTGGCTATCGCTACGACGAGGCCGTCTTTCTGGCCAACCTCAAAGCCGTCCTGCCGAAAGAGGTATATACTGACGAATCACGTCGTCGCCAGATCGAACAAGACATCGCCTCGTTACTATTAGACTACGGAACCAATTCACTGAACAGGAACCACACAAAAGAGAGTTGCATTGCTGACTATTTCAACGAACACGGATTGGACACTTCACGACTGAACCGATTATACCACCCTTCGAAAACCGAAACGTACCGTGATGCAAAGCCCAATGAAGAAGGAGTTCTTCAGCTCGGCTCTCCGCGCACATCGTCGATCCGCAATCCGATGGCCATGAGGGCTCTGTTCCGATTGCGGGCCTTGGTAAACCAACTGTTGAGAGAGGGGAAAATCGATCGCGATACAAAAATCAACATCGAATTTGCCCGAGGATTGAATGATGCGAACCGCCGTAAAGCCATTGAACAGTACCAACGCGAACGGGAAGCCGAAAATAGAGAATATGCCGAGGAGATACGCAAACAATATGCGTCCGAAACCGGCAAGGAAATCGAACCTTCGGAGGATGACATCCTCAAATACCGCTTCTGGGAAGAGCAAAAACACATATGCCCATATAAAAAAATTAAAAACCAAATTCGGATTTCGGATTTTATAGGACCCTCGCCGGTATTTGACATCGAACATACCGTGCCTCGAGCACGAGGAGGTGACGACTCCCAAATGAACAAAACCCTGTGTGAAATATATTTCAACCGATTCATCAAGCGAAACAAATTACCCTCCGAATTGTCCAACCATGCCGAAATCCTGGAACGGATCGAATCATTCGGCTGGAGAGAACGGATCGAATCATTACAGAAACAAATCGAAATTCTGGTTCGTAAAAGCAAAAATGCAGCGACCAAAGAGGAAAAAGACAGAGCCATCCAACGACGTCATTATCTGCAGATGCACCTCGACTATTGGCGTGGAAAATATGAGCGCTTTACGATGACCGAAGTTCCCGAAGGATTCAGTAACCGACAAGGTGTCGATATCGGCATCATCGGTAAATATGCCCGGCTCTATCTGAAAACGGCCTTCGACCGGATCTATACGGTTAAGGGGAATACGACCGCTGCTTTCCGCAAAATGTGGGGACTGCAGGAAGAGTATACCCAAAAGGAGCGTATAAATCACGTACACCATTGCATCGATGCCATTACGATTGCCTGTATCGGCCGCAAGGAGTATGACCGATGGGCTCAATATGCTGTCGCAGAAGAGCTATTTCATTTTGGGAAAGGACCAAAACCCCACTTCGAGAAACCGTGGCCGACCTTCACGGAAGATGTCAAAGCCATTGCCAACGAACTTCTTGTCGCACACCACACAGCCGACAACATGCCCAAACAAACCCGCAAAAAATTACGGGTACGGGGTAAAGTGAAATTAAACAGCGCAGGCCAGCCCATTTACCTGCAGGGCGACACGGCCCGAGCCCTCCTCCACAAAGACACCTTCTACGGAGCGATCAAACGGGACGACGAAATCCGTTATGTGGTACGTAAGTCTCTCGAACAGCTCCAAGTTACCGACATTGAAAAGATCGTCGATGAGGCAGTAAAGGTTCTTGTTAAGGAAGCAATCGCCACAGTCGGATTCAAAACCGCCATGAATCCCGCGGAATACACGATCTGGATGAATCGTGAGAAAGGGATCCCCATTCGTAAGGTACGAATCTTTACGCCCAACGTTACGCAGCCGATATTATTAAAAAAGCAGCGGGACCTCTCGGATAAAGAGTACAAGCAAGATTATCATGTTGTCAACGACGGTAACTATTGCATGGCCATCTACGAAGGCCAGGACAAGAAAGGAAAGACAAAACGGACATTCGAGATCGTCAGCAATCTGGAGGCAGCCCAATACTTCAAAGCGAGCGCCGACCATGACGATCGTCCCGATCTGGTTCCGGTCGCCGACGGGAACGGTTATCCGCTCAAATGTGTATTGAAAACAGGAACCATGGTGCTGTTCTATGAACACACTCCTGCCGAACTCTACGAATGCACCCGCGAAGAGCTGGTGAAACGATTGTATAAAGTCACTGGAATGAGTGTATTAACATTAAAACGTTCTAATGGGAAAATTGACAGATATGGAACACTTATTCTAAGATACCATCAAGAAGCCCGGCCAGGAGTAGAGCTGAAAGCCAAAAACGGTGAATGGACCCAACAGGAAGAACACAGACCGGTTATTTCTTTACTACACACTCAATTCAACGCCTATGTCGAAGGTTATGATTTTGAACTGACTGTTACGGGCGAGATCATTTTCAAACACAGAATGCCATGCTGAAACGTGCCCTATTTTTTTCGACTCCATACTGCCTGAATCTTCGGAACGGGCAAATGGTCATTCATACCCGTGAAGCTCCCGACATCCAAAAGAGTGTCCCGATCGAAGATATCGGTTTTGTCATACTCGAAGACCAGCAGTGTTCGATCACCCTTCCTCTGCTCAACGCCCTTTCAGACAATAATGTCGCTGTAATTTTCTGTGGCGAAAACCGGATGCCGAATGCTATGCTGATGAATCTCGATTCCAACAAAACACAAGGAGAATGTTACCGCACACAAATAGAAGCGAGCGAACCTCTGAAGAAAGGACTTTGGAAACAGATCGTCGAAGCAAAAATCCGTAACCAAGCCGCTTTGTTGCGGAAATTAGGTCGCGATGGTGACAAACTGAAACCCTACTACATGAATGTCAAAAGCGCCGATGCAGACAATAGGGAAGGGATAGCAGCCAAAATCTATTGGTCCGAGCTATTCGGTACCGATTTTATTCGATCCCGAGAGGGCTCTTCCCCTAACAACCTGCTCAATTACGGTTACACGATTTTACGGGCTGCCGTAACACGTTCGATCATGGGATCAGGATTATTTCCTGCATTCGGAATCTTCCACCGCAACCGATACAATGCTTTCCCTCTGGCCGACGACCTGATGGAACCGTATCGGCCCTTTGTCGACGAATTGGTATACAATCTTTACTCTCAAGGACACGAACAATTAAACAAAGAGGTCAAAAGCCAACTGCTACGGATACTGTTTATGGATACGCGTTTTGATAAAGTCATGCGTCCACTCGACGTCGGACTCACATTCACGTCATCCTCAATGGCTAAATGTTTAGCCGGTACCCAGAAAAAAATCGTCTATCCCATATTAGAGTAATGTGATGTCAGAAATACGTTTGAATGCATATCGGATCATGTGGCTATTTGTTTTCTTCGATTTGCCGACCAACACCAAAACAGAGCGTCGCCATGCGGCACAATTCCGTAAGGCGTTGGAAAAAGATGGTTTTTCGATGATGCAATATTCTGTGTACGTCCGGCATTGTGCATCGAAGGAGAACATGCAGGTCCACATCAATCGAGTACGCCGTTCGATGCCACCTGCTGGCTACACAAGTATTCTTTCCGTGACGGATAAACAATACGGAGATATTCTGAATTTCTGGGGGAAAGTTGAACGGGCTAAACCGGAAATTCCACAACAGTTGGAACTTTTCTAAAGAATTATTCTATATTTGTTCTTTGAAATACTGAAAAAGCTCATCAAACCGACTTCACCGGAGGCTCGATCTGAATTTTGGGGCAGACAAATCCCCTGCAAATGTCATATTATCAACAGATAACAGACCCGGCGTTGTGGTTTGATGTAGAATTTCAATAAGATACAACTTAAATGTATTAATTACTCAAAAATAAATAGTTGTGGTTTGATGTAGAATTTCAATAAGATACAACGGAACGGTC
>DWXH01000038.1 GCA_019119305.1 Candidatus Alistipes merdigallinarum
TGATTGGATTTTAAAAGATTGCTGCAAATTTTGATCATATTTACAAAATAAATCGTAAATTTGTCTGCAAACTGTGTAAAATCATAACGTATGAAGAATCTTTTACTTGCATTTTGTTGTGCGGCAGTGCTTTCTTGCGGATCTTGCGGGAAACGTATCGCAAAGGTCGAATCGATCGATATTGTCCCGAAACCGGTTTCCGTACAAAGTTTGGACGGAGTTTTCGAACTTACTTCGGGAACAAAGATCGTACTCCTCTCGGAGGACTCCTCGTTGGTGTATGCAGCCAATAGCTTAAACGATATGTTGCAGAGCTCTTTCGGAAAAACGTTGCGTTTCGCATACGCGTCGGAACCGTTGGCTGAAGCTATTAATCTTGGTTTGGGCGATTTGGCTCCCGAAGAGTATACGTTAAGTATTACACCCGAAAAGGTGATGATAACGGGCGGTTCCCCTGCGGGTGTTTTTTATGGGGTACAGACTTTGCGGCAGCTGCTCCCTACGTCAGTTCTGCAGGGAGAAAAAGCGGGCATCATCGAATTGCCGATTGTTGAAATTGCCGATAAACCCCATTTCGCTTATCGGGGGGGGATGCTCGATGTTTGCCGTCACTTTTTCAGTGTCGATGACGTGAAACGATATATCGACATTTTGGCTATGCATAAGCTGAACCGTTTCCATTGGCATCTGACAGAGGATCAGGGTTGGCGGATCGAGATCAAGAAGTATCCCGAATTGACTGAAGTGGGGGCATGGCGCGATCGTTGCAGCTTGGAACCGCCCGCCGATCCGAATCAGAAAGATTCGATTCCTTATGGAGGTTTCTATACGCAAGAGGAGATCAAAGATGTGATCCGTTATGCGAACGAACGTTTCATTACGATCATTCCTGAGATCGAGATGCCTGGTCATGCGATGGCGGCATTGGCTTCGTATAATTATCTCGGATGTAAAGGAGAGGGTTACGAGGTGCCTTCGATTTGGGGGGTCAAGTCAGACGTTTATTGTGCCGGAAAAGATTCGACGTTCCAATTTATCGAAGGTGTTCTGGATGAGGTGATCGAATTGTTCCCGTCGGAGTATATTCATATCGGGGGCGACGAGTGTCCGAAAGATCGTTGGAAAGAGTGTCCGCTTTGCCAGCAACGGATCAAAACGGAAAAATTGAAAGATGAGTTCGAATTGCAGAGCTACTTTGTTAAACGGATCGAAAAGTACCTCAACGACAAGGGACGTAAATTGATCGGTTGGGATGAGATCCTTGAAGGAGGTTTGTCTCAGACGGCTTCGGTTATGTCGTGGAGAGGCGCTGCCGGAGGTATTGAGGCGGCTAAAAAAGGAAACAACGTGGTGATGACTCCCAATTCGCACTGCTATCTGGACTACTATCAGACCGATAAGATCGATCAGGAGCCGAAAGCGATCGGCGGTTTCTTGCCGTTGGAAAAGGTCTATTCGCTGGATCCCTATGAAGGGTTGAATGCCGATGAGCAAAAATATATTCTCGGTGTGCAGGGAAACCTCTGGACCGAATTCATCAGTACGCTCGACCATGCTGAATATATGGCTCTTCCGCGGATTGCGGCCATTGCGGAGGTCGGTTGGTCTTATGACAATAAGGATAATTTCGATGGGTTCAAAAAACGGGTAACCTCGTTGCGCCGTTTGTACGATGCTTCGGGGTACAACTACGGGAAACATATTTTTCCAGCCGATAGCACGGCAGTTTCGGTACCCGTGCAGTAGAAACAAAGAGGTAGAGATAAATAAAATGGGCGATGTGGAAATTTCCTGCATCGTCCATTTGTCTTTTATGAAAGGTTTCCTGTCGGTCTCGGAACGTTATATATGAAAAACGATATATGATGTAGAGGTTTTTATTCAGTATGTAGCGAAGAAGTGGATGGGTAGGAAACGCAGGGGGAAAAACGCAATCTGCCGGGCCCGAAGTTGTCAGAAATGGCTTCAGGACGATAATTCCTGAAAATATCCTGAAAAATTGTCGTTATCATCATAAAAAAATGTAACTTTGTGAAGATCTGACGAAAGTCGGGTCAGGGGAAAACTAAACTTATCAAAACTTAAAACTATGGCGAATAAGGAGCAAAAATTGTTTGCCGAATTTCCTCCGGTTTCGACCGAAGCGTGGGAAGCGGCGATCAATAAAGACCTTAAAGGTGCCGACTATGAGAAAAAACTGGTATGGCGGACAGCTGAAGGGTTTAATGTACGTCCGTATTACCGTGCGGAAGATCTCAAGGGCATCGAATATCTCGGTTCGCAGTGCGGTGAGTTCCCGTACGTGCGCGGAACGAAGAAGGATAACGATTGGAAAATTGTACAGACACTCGTAGTGGATTCGCCGAAAGCGGCGAATGCTCAAGCTACCGTCCTGTTGACCAAGGGTGTAGAATCGATCGGATTTGTAATCAAAGACAAGGCTATCGACCGGAATGCACTCGATACTTTATTGGCCGGAATTTCTTTGAAAAACACGGAGCTGATCTTCAGCGGCTGTGCGGTAAAGGAGGTCGCCGATCTGTTTATCGACAAGTTGGACCGGGAGGGTATTGATCCCGAAACCGTGAAAGCAAACTTCGTGATCGATCCGATTATCCGAAAATTGACCTTGAAAGGGAAGGAGCTGTGTAAGGGTGAATGCAAATGTTTCGAGAATCTTTCGTCGCTGGTTTCGCGGGGAGCCAAGTACAAAAAATTGCGTTTCGTCGGCGTAACGGGAGAGGTTTTCCAAAACAGCGGGTCGACCATTGTGCAGGAACTGGCCTTTACCCTGGCCGTCGGACATGAATATCTGGTCCGGCTGATGGATCAGGGATTGAGCGTCGATCAGGCTGCTTCGGCGTTGCGATTCTCGATGTCGATCGGATCGAACTACTTCATGGAGATCGCCAAATTTCGTGCGGCTCGAATGCTGTGGGCCAATATCGTTTCGGCTTACAACCCGTCGCGTGGATGTGCGGCGAAAATGAAGGTGCATGCAGTGACCTCACAGTGGAACATGACAGTCTATGATGCCTATGTCAATATGCTGCGCGGGACGACCGAGGCGATGAGTGCGGCGATTGCCGGTGTCTATTCCATGGAGGTGCTCCCGTTTGATACGGCGTATGAAAAGCCGACCGACTTTTCGGCACGTATTGCCCGCAACGTACAATTACTGTTGAAAGAGGAGTCGCATTTTGATCGGGTGACCGATGCGGCAGGTGGCTCTTATTATGTAGAAAATCTGACCAAGTCCATTGCTGAACAGGCATGGAACCTCTTCAAACAGGTGGAGGATAAAGGCGGATATATTGCGGCTTTCGAAGCCGGATTCATTCAGGATCAGGTAGAGGCTTCGGCTTCCAAGAAAAATACCAATATTGCTACACGTCGTGAGACCTTGCTCGGGACCAACCAATTCCCGAATTTCAACGAAACGGCAGGGGCGGAGATTACCGAAGAGGTCGTTCACGAGAAAAAAGCTGCCTGCGGGTGTGGATGTTCGAAAGAGGCTGCCGCAGCGGTGAGGCCTTTGGTTCCTTACCGGGGCGCGATGGCATTCGAACAGATGCGGTTGCGTGTCGACCGGAGCGGGAAAGAACCGAAGGCTTTCATGCTGACAGTCGGTTCACTGGCCTTTGCCCGTGCCCGTGCGCAGTTCTCCTGCAACTTCTTCGCATGCGCAGGAATCCGTGTGCAGGACAACACCTATTTCCACTCTTTGGAGGAGGGCGTTCGTGCGGCTTTGGACTCGGGTGCAGAGATCGTCGTGATCTGTGCGTCGGATGACGATTATGCGACGTTGGCTCCCGAAGCGGCTCGGATGATCGGCGATCGGGCGATTTTTGTCGTTGCCGGAGCGCCTGCATGCAAGGAGGAGCTCGAAGCACAAGGAATCCGGAATTTCATCAGTGTCCGGAGTAACGTGCTCGAAACGCTTCAATATTATCTTAAAGAACTCGGCATTTAAACGGGCAGGATCATGAGAGCAAAATTTTCAGATTTAAAATATACGGGTGTCGCAGCAAAGTGTTGCGGGGCTCAGGGAAATGCTCCTGAAAAAGATTGGGAGACTCCCGAACATATTCATGTAAAGAGCGTCTATACGGCTGCGGACCTCGAAAACATGGAGCATTTGAATTATGCAGCCGGTATTGCGCCCTATCTGCGGGGCCCCTACAGTACGATGTACGTGATGCGTCCGTGGACGATCCGTCAGTATGCCGGATTCTCTACGGCTGAGGAGTCCAACGCTTTCTACCGTCGTAATCTGGCCTCCGGACAGAAAGGACTTTCGGTCGCATTTGACTTGGCTACCCACCGGGGGTACGATGCCGATCATCCCCGTGTAGTGGGTGATGTCGGAAAAGCCGGTGTGTCTATCTGCTCGGTCGAGGACATGAAGGTGTTGTTCGACGGTATTCCGTTGGATAAGATGTCGGTGTCGATGACGATGAACGGAGCTGTGTTGCCGGTTATGGCTTTCTATATCGTGGCCGGACTCGAGCAGGGCTGTACGCTCGAACAACTCAGCGGAACGATCCAGAACGATATCCTGAAGGAGTTCATGGTGCGGAATACCTATATTTATCCGCCTGAATTCTCGATGAGAATCATCGCCGATATTTTTGAATACACGTCGAAAAACATGCCGAAGTTCAATTCGATCTCAATTTCGGGTTACCACATGCAGGAAGCCGGTGCGACAGCCGATATCGAGTTGGCCTATACGTTGGCCGACGGTCTGGAGTATCTGCGTACGGGTGTGAATGCAGGTATGAGTGTCGATACGTTCGCTCCGCGTCTGTCGTTCTTCTGGGCGATCGGTATGAACCACTTCATGGAGATTGCCAAGATGCGTGCAGCCCGTCTGTTGTGGGCAAAAATTGTAAAGCAGTTCGATCCCCAGAATCCGAAATCTCTGGCGTTGCGTACTCACTCGCAGACGTCGGGTTGGTCGTTGACTGAACAGGATCCGTTCAATAACGTGGCCCGTACGGCGATCGAGGCGATGGCGGCGGCTTTGGGGCATACGCAGAGTCTGCACACCAATGCACTCGATGAAGCGATCGCTTTGCCGACCGATTTCTCGGCCCGTATTGCACGGAATACCCAGATCTACATTCAGGAGGAGACGCAGATCACTCGGGAGGTCGATCCGTGGGCCGGTTCCTATTATGTAGAGTCTCTGACCGACGAGATTGCGCATAAGGCATGGGATCTGATCCAGGAAGTTGAGAAGCTCGGCGGTATGGCCAAAGCGATCGAGACCGGCATCCCGAAGATGCGTATCGAGGAGGCAGCGGCGCGGAAGCAGGCCCGTATCGATTCCGGAAACGATACGATCGTGGGAATCAACCGGTATCGTCTGGACAAGGAGGATCCAATCGATATTCTTGCCGTAGACAATACAGCGGTGCGCGAGGCACAGATCAAACGGTTGAAAGAGCTTCGTGCCAACCGCGACGAAGCTAAAGTACGTGCGGCACTCGATGCCATTACCGAGTGTGTCCGAACCAAGAAGGGCAATCTGCTTGAGCTGGCTGTCGAAGCAGCAAAAGCGAGAGCGTCGTTGGGAGAGATTTCCGATGCATGCGAAGTCGTCGTAGGACGATACAAAGCCGTTATACGTTCAATTTCAGGTGTATATTCGTCAGAGGTGAAAAACGATGAAAATTTTGCCAAAGCCAAACAGATGGCAGAGCAATTCGCGAAGAAAGAGGGTCGTCAGCCCCGTATCATGATTGCAAAACTGGGTCAGGACGGACACGACCGTGGCGCGAAGGTGGTTGCTACGGGTTATGCCGACATCGGTTTCGATGTGGACATGGGTCCGTTGTTCCAAACTCCGGCAGAAGCTGCAAAACAGGCTGTCGAAAATGACGTGCATGTGGTCGGCGTTTCATCTTTGGCTGCCGGACACAAGACGCTGGTGCCTCAGATTGTCGCCGAACTGGCGAAGTTGGGACGTGAGGATATCGTTGTGATTGTCGGAGGTGTGATTCCGCACCAGGATTACGACGATCTGTATAAAGCGGGAGCGGCAGCTATCTTCGGTCCCGGAACTCCGATCTCAACGGCTGCAATCAAGATTCTGGAGATTCTCAATGCAGAGTAGCTTCTGTTGGGATGTTAATAAGAGATCGGGGTATCCAAAAGGATACCCCGATCTCTATTTTTAAGAGAAACGCTGTTTATTTTTTTGATGGCGATTCCGAAAAAGTGACGGCATCGGTTGTGGATGAATTTGTGAGCATGGAAACTGATGACCGTGATGACGGGGAATCGATCTTCAGTCTGTCATTTTTTCTTTCTTGCGTCATATAACATATAGAGAGAGCTCTCGCAATGTTTGGCCTCCTGTTGTTCGAAAGAACGATAACGGTTGTTATTTTGGAGACCAGCACGTCAAATGATTGTTTTTTGTTACGATAGCGAATTTGTAAAAACTTTGCGGGTCTTCTGAAATGCCGTATACGAACTCGCAGATTCCGGCTTTTACCTTGCCGATTTTGATCCATTCGTCCGTCGAACCCTGATTGAATCGATTCGTCTTGGAAACATAGATTGTGGCGGTTGCCTGATCATTCAAACTTTGCCATTTTAGCGTTATGGAATTGTCGTCCCGAATTGTCTCAATGCCGGCAATATCCGTTTGGCCGATGAACGGAACGCCGTCTTGTTCCCAAAGTGTATGATCCGGAAGCTTGAATCCCATGTAGCGGCAGATCGTCGGATTGATATCGACAATCGATAAACAGGGTTCGGCGAAATGGCCGTTTGGCTTTACATTGGTCGAAATCCAGCAGGTACGTTCACGGTCCGATTGGCCTCCGTGGTGATGCCCGTCATCCCCTCGCCCGTGATCGGTTGTAATGATCACCAGCCACTCTTCATCGAAATTCGCTTCTCTGTATTTGACAGCATCCCAGATACGTTTTACCTGTTTGTCCGCTAAAAGGGTGTAGCGGTCGAAAAAGTCACTGTTGCCGTAGATGTGGCCTGCATCGTCCGTGTACCACAGATAGACCCAGCTTAAGTCGGGCGCATCGTTGCGAATCCCTTCGGCAGCAGCTTCTGATACAGCTTCGTCGATGCGGAAAATATGGAGGTCGTCTTTCTCCTTCGGATATTTGTCCGTGTCGAGATCCAGCCCGTCGACCACATAGTCGATTGTCAGGCTGTCGGTTTCGGGTAGATTTTCTCCGAGCAGGACGGTTCTGTTATCGGTCCAACTCGAATAAAGCGCTGTTTTAAAACCTTTTTTCTGATCTTTAGCGATTCTGAAAATGCTTGGGTAGTTGTAATTGGGTTTAGGGGCATTATCCCAGACGTTGTGTTTGTTGGCCCATGTCGATGTGAGAACACAGGCATAACCTACGGCCGAGATGGTCGGGGTTTGATCGTATCGTCCTACGGTTCCGCCGCAGTAGGCCCGGCAGTAGCCTCCGTTGCTGGCAATCTCCTGTATGGTGGGAGGGTTGAGGCGTTCGATCATGTCGGCGGGGATACCATCGAGGATAACGAAAACGGTTTTTGGTGTTTTGCCGTACAATCCCATGGTCGAAAGGGTGAATCCGGCAGCGAAAAGCAAAAGCAGGTATCGTCTCATAGTGCTGAATTAAGGATTATCAATCCCAAAATTAGCAAAAATTCCAAGTATTGTCTTACAAAAATATGCAAAGAAAGATCTATTTCTCGTTTGAGAGCTGTTCGATTTTTTCTTTAAGTAGTTCGATCTGGTCTTGTTGCAAACGGATGATCGTTTCTTTGGCTTCGAGTAATAAATCTGTTGTTCTGGAATGTTCGGAGATTCCGGATGCGGTATTCGGAGTGCGAGTAATCTCTCCGCGTCCGAGAATCAGCCAATCCAGGGATATTTCTGGATAAGTGGCGATAAATTTCGCCAGTGTATCTTCGGTTATTCCGGTTTTACTCTCTAATGTGCCTCTTGATATACCAGTTTTGCTATAAAAATCTCTTTTGCTAATCGACATATTGTCAATTAGATACAAAATCCTATTCTTGATTGGCGAAATATTTTGTTCTTTTTCTTGCATTGTGGCGAAATATTTCGTAACATTGCGCTGTGATAAACCTTTCATTAGTCTGATTCTTGAAGAACAAAAATCAGGCCTTGGTATTATGGGTATAAACTGGCTAAAGGTAATAAATTTCAAAGATTATCTAAAGTCTTTTTTGAAAGAAAAAAGGAGTGAGAAATAGAATTTTTTGTTTCACTTTTTAAAATAATTTTTGTATGAGATGTAATTTTTTTAGGAAAATCTTGGCGCTGTTCCTTGTCGGGACAATGTTGAGTTATGTCGGATGTAAAAATTATGACGACGACATTGATGCTGTCCG
Organism: Candidatus Alistipes merdigallinarum; assembly: GCA_019119305.1. Classification (GTDB taxonomy): domain Bacteria; phylum Bacteroidota; class Bacteroidia; order Bacteroidales; family Rikenellaceae; genus Alistipes_A; species Alistipes_A merdigallinarum. Next base: position 8,368 of record DWXH01000038.1, read on the forward strand.
TAAAGACTTGACGGAGAGTACGTCGGCGCTGACGTCGCAGTTGACAACGCTGCAAAATGCATTGCAGTCGACTCAACAAACAGCCTCTTCGGCGCTTGATAGAGCACAAGCGGCTAGTAGTGCGGCCGAGTCTGCAGCCGCTAAGGCGGAAGCAGCAGGAGATGCAGCCGAGTCAGCAGCCGCTAAGGCAGAAGCAGCAGGGAAAGCAGCTGAAGCCGCAGCCGCAGCCGCAGAAAAAGCGGTAGCCGATGCAAAAGCAGAGGCCATCCAGGAGGCGATCGAAGCATGCGAAAAACTGATTGAGGAGCAAGGAACTTTGAATGACGAGGCGTTGCAAACAATGTACGATAACTTGCTGACGAAGATTGAAGGTGTCGAGAAGGATTTGGGAGAGGAGCTGAAAGCTTATGCAACGGTAGAGGAGACCAATAAATTGACCCAGGCTTTGGAGATCCAGCAAAAAGCTTTGGAGAATTATGAGACCGAACTCGATCAGCTCGGTGTGGATTTGGAGGATTATAAAGCTGAACTCGATAAACTCGGGGTGGCTTTAGGAGATAAATTGTCGATTGCAGATCTTAAAGGAAAAGTGGACAAATTGATCGAAGAGTCGTTGAATGGCGGTACAATCGGAGAAGCATTGGAGAAAGCCGTGAAAGATTTGAACGATGAGCTCGTAAAAAAGATCAATGCCAATGTATCTTCTTTGAACGGGGTGTTCTCGGCCCGTCTGACGAGTATTACACTGGTTCCGGATCTTTATGTAGGCGGCGTTCCAACTATCGAGTTCCTGTCGGTTTCTTATAATCCTGTAGTGGGTGTCAATGAAGATGGGACACTCGATAGAGACATAAAGGCTACGATTGTTTCCGATGAATCGACTACGGCAAAATATCGTTTGAATCCGACGGGTGTTCAGAAAGGCGATATCGAGCTTCCTTCTTTTGTATCGACTACGGCCGTTACCCGTTCGACCGGAGAGAATACACCGGTCAAAGTGGTCGATTATAACATTGAGAACGGTATCCTGGTCGTTTCCGCTGCTAAAACGGTAACCGAGTCGCTGAATCTCTCTGGCAATAAGATTTATACCGTATCGTTGAAAGTGCCCATCCAAAAGGATCATCTGTTGGCGGACGAAACCGAAGCTTATGTCTATTCGGAGTATGCCGGTTTGAGCGAACAGACCATTACTCCATCGATCGCTGCGGCATATGATAATGCTGCTGACGTGACGGCGTTCATGTGTGACAAGACCGGACACTATCATTTCTACGATTCGATTACTGTATACAATGAGGCGAATATGGGAAAATATATCTCTAAATACCTGAAGTATACGGAGAAATTCGATTTGTTGAATATGGTGGCGGCATGTTATGAGAAGGATGGAGAGGTGTATGAGCTGACTGCCGATAGGTTATCGAGCTTTGGTCTCGCTTTCCAGTTTGATCTGGCTTCCGAAGAGTATAAATTGGGAACCAATCAAACCGATCAGCAGAAGTTTGCGGAAATCGATGGTTCGGTGATCTCGTCGGTTGTACCGGGCGGATATAGCGATAATGCAGCCGCAGTGGATAAGGAGCCGATTGTACGGGTGAGTCTGATCGATACGAATAACGGCAATGCTGTTGTCGATATGACCTATTTCAAAATCAAGTGGCAGAAGATTACGGTTAATCCCGATCCGATTGATCTCGGTGAATTCGACTTCGGAGAAAAAGCCCTCGGATGCGATACGATCAAGAACTTCTTTACGTGGGAAAATATGACGGAGTATGTATATGCCGTACTGAAGGAAAAAGCTGGTATCTCGAAAGAGGAGTTTGATGCCACTTATGTGCTCAAACAGAATCCTGATGGTACATATGCAGGCCCGAACGATAATGGAGAGCTTGTTCCGAGTCCATCTGATCAAGCTGAAGATGCGTTTGCCCTGACTTGGGTATTGGATGCGAAAGCGATCGGTACGATTGTTCCGGCTGAATCTAAAGATTACCAGTTTACGGTAACCTATGTCGATCCTGACGGAGTTAACGGTGATGTGACGATTACGTTCCGTTGTACGGTGTCAATCAATATGTGGCCCAAACTCAATGGATTCTATGAACAATATTGGGTGAATGCCGGTGTGCTGGCAAATGTATATCCGATTCAGTACAATACGCCGAATGCTCAGTCGACCTGTGTATATGATTATAATCTGATGCAGTTGTTTACTCCTGGTATGTGTCTGGTTCAGAATCTCCTTCCTTGTGGTACGTGGGATATGCAGTTTGCCGCATCGCAGCCTGTTACAGGATATGCGCCGGCATTCGTGGGTGAACCTGCAGAAGCTGATGATCCAAGCGGATATCTGTTGAAGAAAGGATTGGATAGCGCAGCGTCGATCACGTTCTCGACGACACCGAATTGGTATGGTCCTGAAGTGGATGATGCCGATGCCTTCATCTCTTTGGTGAAGAACGATGCGGGTAAAGGTTTGATCGACAAGGAGGCAACTCTGAAAGTTTGGGCTGATATCAACGGGTACAACCGGGTAGAGGTTGGAGCCTTTAATGTAAAATTCGTTGCTCCGTTGAAGATCAATGCCGAGTTGACCGATGCTGAGTTCTACGATCATGTGATCAGCGGATCGAAGATCGATTGTTCGAAAGCCTTTACGATGACCGACTTCAATAACTATATCGTTGCTGAAGTGACCACAAATACAACGGATGAGAAACAAAAGTATGCTGCGGAATTGTGGAAATATTATGAAGTAGAAGGTATCGAATGGGAGACCAAGACGGCCAAGATCGGTATGCGCAAGGATGGTGGAGATATCGTGATCGATGACGCATTGGAGGCAGAACAGTCACTCTACTTGTCGGATGTTTATGCCGAAGCCTCTGTATCGAATGTCGGTAATGAGTTGATCTTTACCAACAATGCAGCGGGTGCTGGTGTTGAAAAGCCTTGCAACCTCTTTATTAAAGCAAAAGTAACTTACGGATGGGGTGAAACGAGTCAATGGGTTAAGATTCGTCTGAATCCCAACAGATAGGAGGATGGAGTAGAGTAAGTGTAAAAATGGTTAGCATGTTTCGGAGGGTACCTTATGGTGCCCTCCGATTTTTTTTAAGATAAGGGAATGGTAGTAAGAATAGCGTCCCGTAAGGATTTTAGAAAATCTGTATTTTAACGGGTGTTCCCTGCCGATTGAAAATATGATCTTTACACGAAGAGATGTGTATAGAGGGTAATTTATACGATCAGACGGGAGAGCTTTTTTGAGATTGAGGTGCGCTCCTGATTCAGAATGGAGATCTGCTGGGTGATCTCGATCTGTTCCTCTTCCGATAAAGAAGTGTCGTTCAGACGAAGACGCAATTCGGCGATGATGTCGTCAATCACCTTCGATTTGTAGAGAATGACGGCTCGGGGAAGTGCGGTGGGGAGCCGGTCCTGTTCGCTCTCGACCACGATGTCGAATCGTTTCCACAGTTTGCTGACCGGATAGTTTTCGTCGTAGGTCAGCATGTCGACAACCACATTGCATACCTCCGGGTCGGGGTGGTTGATGAAGTGGTTGATCCCGATCGGCTCTTGGGCCTTCCATAACTCTTTATACTCTTCATAGATTTTGCGGAACGTCGCGTTTTTCATCGTTATGCCGTTCTGGTCCAGATTGCTGATAATCACTTCGGCTACGTTTAGTTCCGTACTCTTTTTGCCTTCGGTGTATTCGAAATTCTGAGCGCCGTATTTCAATAGGTATTTGATCAACTCGTGCTCGAGCTCTTCGAGGCTGCTGCCGGCTTCGGTTTGCAGTGGGGTGTAGGCAGTCTCGTCGGCCTGCTTACGTTGGAGGATCTCCTGTTTGCGGATGAATTCTTTCGCTTCGGGGCCAGCCTTATGTCCGACCCGTTTCATGGCGATTTCCCGCAACAGGATGTTCTCGTCGACCTCCATCTGCCGCGAGCACTCCCGGGCATAGACCGATCGGGTGATGGCATCCGGAATGACCGAGATGCTCTGCACGATATCGGAGATCAGCGCGGCCCGTTTGATCGGATCGCCGGCAGCCTCTTCCATCAGCAACCGTATTTTGAAAGATATAAAGTCCTCTTCGTGGGCCAGGATAAAATCCTGCACTTGGGATGCGCTGTGCGAGCGGGCGAACGAATCGGGGTCTTCACCATCGGGCAGCAGCACGGTCCGGACATTCATCCCCTCTTTGAGAATCATATCGATACCGCGCAGTGAGGCTTTGATACCAGCACTGTCGCCGTCGTAGATAATCGTGATGTTCCGCGAGAACCGGGCGATCATGCGGATTTGGCCCTGCGTCAAAGAGGTCCCCGATGAGGCGACTACGTTCTCGATCCCTGCTTGGTGCATCGAGATGACGTCCGTGTACCCTTCCACCAGAATGCAGCAGTCCTGTTGGGTGATGGCCCGTTTGGCAAAATAGAGTCCGTACAGGACATCGCTTTTGTGGTAGATCTCCGATTCGGGCGAGTTGAGGTATTTGGCGGTCTTCTTGTCGGTCCGCATGGTACGGGCCCCGAAAGCGATGACCCGTCCGCTGATGCTGTGGATCGGAAAGATAACCCGTCCGCAGAAGCGGTCATAGTACCCTCCGGTCTCTCTTTTGATAGTTAGTCCCGTACTGATCAGAAACTCCTCTTTGTATCCGTCGCTCAGAGCCTGTCGGGTGAATGCGTCCCGGACTTCGGTACAGTATCCCAGCCCGAACCGTTTGATCGTTGCATCGGAGAATCCCCGTTCCCGGAAATAGCCGATGCCGATATTTTGTCCTTCGGACGTATCGTGAAGCATGCGGACGAAATAGTCGGCGGCGTAGGACGATACGACCATCATACTCTCCCGGTCGTCGTTGCGTCGTTGCTCTTCCGGGAGCAATTCCTGTTCGTTGACCTCAATCCCGTACTTCTTCGCCACGTATTTCAAGGCCTCGGGGTAGGTCATGTTTTCGTGTTCCATGACGAATGTGACGGCATTTCCGCCTTTGCCACACCCGAAACACTTGAATACGCCTTTCGAAGGGGAGACGACGAACGATGGGGTCTTCTCGTTGTGGAATGGGCAACAAGCCTGATAGTTCACGCCTTTTTTCTTGAGCGTAACGAAGTCGCTGATCACATCCACGATGTTGGCAGCGGCGTAAATTCGGTCTACGGTGGCTTTGTCGATCATTCCGTTTGAGGGCTTTATTCGGAGACCAAAGGTACGAATTTTTGGGAGATCAGCAGAGATGATCGATGACGATTTTGACGCCGATTCCGATCAAAATGATACCTCCGAAGATTTCGGCTTTCGGGCCCAGACGTGTGGAAGCGAATCGGCCTATGCGCAATCCGATGGCGGAGATCAGTGCGGCAGTGATTCCGATCAGCAGAGCGGAGATCAAAATATTCTTGAATTGCGATCCCGAAAGGAGAGCCACCTTGATGAGCCCCAAGCTGAAACCGGAAATCAGTGCGTCGATGCTGAGGGCCAATCCCAGAAGCAGTGTATTGCGAAGGGATAGCAGATCGGAGGTCGGGGCGGAGTCTTTTGCCGGAGAACAACCCTCTTGGATCATTTTCCCGCCGACAAACCCCAGTAACACGAAGGCGATCCAATGGTCGTAGGCAGCGATTAATCCGCTGATGCTCTCTCCGAAGGCCCATCCTGCCAGGATCATCAGGAAATGGAACATCCCGATCGTAACCAGAAACCGGATCCGTTGGCGCGAAGCGATACGTTCGGAGAAACATCCTAAGGTGAGCGATACGGCAAAGGTGTCGAGACTCAGTCCCACACCGAGAAGCAGAATCGAAAGCAAGCCCATCGTAAAGTAAATTTGCGCAAAAATAGCGATTATTTCCGGCAATTCTTACCTTTGTGCTATGGATTTTAAGTTGGTATCGGAATATAGTCCTACGGGGGACCAGCCGGAGGCGATCGAGCAGTTGGTGTCTGCACTGAAAAGCGGTTGCCGGCACAATACGTTGCTTGGCGTCACGGGGTCCGGAAAGACCTTTACGATGGCCAATGTCATTGCCGCACTGAATAAGCCGACGCTCGTAATGAGCCACAACAAGACCTTGGCTGCCCAGTTGTACGGAGAGTTCAAGAACTTTTTCCCGGAGAATGCCGTCGAATATTTCGTCTCCTATTATGACTATTATCAGCCCGAAGCCTACATTCCTACAACCGATACTTATATCGAGAAAGACCTTTCGATCAACGAAGGGATCGAAAAGATGCGGCTCAGTGCGACATCGGCCCTGCTGAGCGGGCGGAACGATATTGTGGTGGTGTCGAGCGTTTCGTGTATCTACGGCATCGGCAACCCGGAGGATTTTCATGCGACCTCCGTTGAGCTCAAGGTGGGGGACATCATCAGCCGCAATAAGCTGCTGTATGCGTTGGTCGATGCACTTTACACGCGGAGTGAGGCCGATTTCCGTCCGGCGACATTCCGTGTACAAGGTGATACGGTCGATATTTTTGCCGCTTACGGGGAGAAGTGTTACCGGGTTGTCTTTTTCGATAACGAGATCGAGATGATCTATACGATCGATCCGATGACGGGGCAACGGCTTGAAACCCAGGAACGGGTGATCATCTATCCGGCCAATCTCTTTGTTACCACTCGGGAACGGGTCGAACAGGCAATCCGAATGATACAGCTCGATCTGGGCAAGCAGTGCGAATATTTCGAATCGATCGGGAAACCGGTCGAGGCCCGCAGGCTCAAACAACGGGTCGAATACGACCTCGAAATGATTAAGGAGTTGGGGTATTGCCCTGGTATTGAGAACTATTCGCGCTACTTTGACGGCCGTTCGCCCGGGAGCCGTCCGTTCTGTCTGATCGATTATTTCCCTAAAGACTATCTGCTGATTATCGATGAGAGCCATGTGACCGTGCCGCAGATTCGCGGAATGTATGGCGGAGACCATTCGCGGAAGACCAATTTGGTTGAGTACGGGTATCGCCTCCCGGCCGCGATCGACAATCGGCCGTTGAAGTTCGGGGAGTTTGAAGCGCTTGAGAATCAAGTAATCTATGTCAGCGCGACTCCGGCCGATTATGAGCTGATCAAGTCGGAAGGTTCTGTGGTCGAGCAGTTTATCCGTCCTACAGGGTTGGTCGATCCGCCGATCGAGGTGCGTCCTACACTGCATCAGATCGATGATCTGGTCGAGGAGATCGAGATTCGGGCGAAGAAGGACGAGCGAATTCTGGTAACGACTTTGACCAAGCGGATGGCCGAGGAGCTCTATAAATATTTCGACCGGATGGGGATCCGTTGCCGGTATATCCACTCGGATGTCGATACGTTGGAGCGGGTCCAGATATTGGATGATCTTCGGGCCGGAATGTTTGATGTGCTGATCGGGGTAAACCTGTTGCGGGAAGGGCTCGATTTGCCTGAGGTCTCTTTGGTGGCGATCATGGATGCCGACAAGGAGGGCTTTTTGCGAAGCGCCCGGTCGTTGACCCAGACGGCCGGTCGGGCTGCCCGGAATGTCGAAGGGCGGGTCATCATGTATGCCGACCGGATTACCGACTCGATGCGTGCGACGATTCAGGATACCAACCGACGTCGCGAAAAGCAGATCCGGTACAATAATCTTCACGGGATCGTGCCTCATCAGGCGGTCAAAAGCGGGCGGACGATTCTTTCGGGTGAACCGCTGCAGCCGAAATCCGAACCGGGAGGTGTAACCTATGATCTGAGCGGAGACAGAAAATTTGCGGTTGCTGCTGATCCGGTGGCGGCATATATGACCGAACACGATATTGAATCAGCGATCCGTATGGCCCGAGAGGCGATGGAACAGGCGGCTCGTGAGCTCGATTTCACGACGGCTGCGGCTTACCGGGACAAGATGTATGCCCTGCAGGAGCAGCAGAAAAACAGAAAGACAAAGTAATAAGGAAGGTGATGGGTGAAGCGCGGTTTTTGACTCGGTTGATCGACAGGTTCTATTTTCCTTTTCTGCGCAGATGGATTCCGCTGCAGACGTTTCGGTATGCGGTGTGCGGCGGAACGAATATGGCGTTCGACCTGTTTCTCTATTTTATTCTCTATAATTTCGTGTTGGAGAAGGAGGGGGTCGTGCATTTCGGACACCTTTTTGCCATCTCATCCTACAATATTGCGTGGATGATCGTCTTCCCGATTACATTCTTTACGGGATTCTGGCTGAATCGTCATGTGGCGTTTCACAGCTCTCCGTTGCGGGGCCGTGTCCAACTGTTCCGTTATTTACTGAGCGTGTGCGGGTCGATCCTACTGAATTACCTGTGCATGAAATTCTTTGTTGATTTGCTGGGGCTCTATCCTACTCCATCGAATGCGTTGACAAAGGGCATATCCATCGTATACAGCTACCTGATGCAGAAACATTTTTCGTTCAGGGGATGTGCCGAACCGTAGCCGCAGTGACCCTCATTGCAGGAATTGTCGCAAAGCGGCAGTCTGCTAAGTCTCCTATTTGACGCGGAGTTTCTGGTTGATTTGCAGAATCGAGGTTTTCTTGATGCCGTTCAGGGCGCAGAGTTTTGAAACGGTAGTCGAGTATTTGACTGCAATGTGCGAAAGCGTCTCCCCCTTTTTGACGTAATGGTATTGTACGGAGGAGGAGCTTGCCGGTGTACTGCTCTGTCGGGTGGTCGTAGCGACGGTCGGTTTCTCTTCCGGTTCCTCTTCCGGGGTATATCCTACCGATTGTCGGGTCGAGGCGGTAATCCGTCCTCCCCGGTTGTAACAATAGATGGTCTGTCCCGTTTTCATCTGATGATTCTCCGTATCGATAAAAAGGGCCGGATTGACCGGTGTCCCTGCGATCCGGATTTCGAAATGGAGGTGTTCGGTCGTCGCACGTCCAGTCCGACCGGCCAGTCCGACCGGATCTCCGGCTTCGACTACATCATTGGGCTGAACCAGATTTTTGCATTGGTGGGAGTAAACCGTTTCGATTCCGTTGTAGTGGCGGATGACAACGACATTCCCGTAGCCGCTATAGAGTTTCGACATGCGCACCACCCCCGGCCATGCGGCCCGGATCGTGTCGCGAGGAATGGCTTTGATATCGACTCCCGTGTGCCTTCGGCCCGAAAGACTGAATCCCCGGAGGTATTTGCCGTTATAGGGGTAGTGGAACTCTTCTTTCATCTTGTCGAGGTCAAGAGCCAGCTCGCCTGATTCCGGGAACGGATTGTTGTTGCGGGTCATGCCGACGTGGGCGGTTTCCGACTCACTGAAGGTGATCTCCGGTCGGTGTACCGGTATTTCGGGGACTTCCAATTCTTGAATCGGGCTGCTGCTTCCTTCGGCTGCTTCGTCCGGCAGATCCGTCATGTCAGAGTTTTCTCCGGATTGATCCGATTGTTGTCCGGAAGAATTCGAGGAACCTTCGATCTGCAGCGTCACAGTCTGCTCCTTTTTGTCTTTTTTCCCGGATGTTTTTTTGAAAACCGAACAACCCGACAACAGCAGCGCCGATGATAAAATGAGAATGCCTATTGTTTTTAGATTCATGGGGTTTGGAAATTAAGCGGGGATAAAGATACGAAATTTTGGTGAAAGTTAAAGAGTCAGACCGAGGGTATGGGTGTGAACCACGCCGAGTTATGTGGTCGTCCTGAAAAATGAGAGCATTTCGAAAATAACTTTATATATTTGCGTAAAGGTATATTGATCTTGTAAAACGAAGGAAAAACAGGTAATGATATTTATGGATACGGAAAAAATTAAATGTCTGATTATAGGCAGTGGCCCAGCCGGATATACGGCAGCCATTTATACGGCCCGAGCCGGTTTGTCCCCCGTACTATATGAAGGGTTGACGCCCGGGGGGCAGTTGACCACTACGACCAAGATCGAGAATTTCCCCGGTTTTTCAGAGGGAATCGATGCCAATGCGCTGATGGGGGAGATGAAAAAACAGGCTCAGGTTTTCGGAACGGATGTACGGACGGGACTGGTTACCGCGGTCGATTTTTCGCAACGGCCGTTTCGCATTACGGTCGACGGAACGAAATCGATCGAGGCCGAAAGCGTAATTATAGCGGTGGGTGCCGAAGCGAAATACCTCGGACTGGAATCGGAAGAGCGGTTCAAGGGGATGGGGGTGTCGGCCTGTGCGACGTGCGACGGGTTCTTCTATCGGGGGCAGGATGTTGTTGTCGTAGGAGGTGGCGATTCGGCTTGCGAGGAGGCGACCTATCTGGCGACGCTGTGCAAGAAGGTCTATCTAATTGTACGCAAAAATTATCTGCGGGCTTCGCAGGCAATGCAGCACCGGGTGGAGCGTACGGCTAATCTGGAAGTTCTTTTTGAAAATGTGGTGCAGGAGGTGCTCGGAGACGATACGGGGGTGACGGGTGTACGGATCCGCCATCGGGACGGGACCGAAAAAGAGATCCCCTGTACGGGATTTTTCGTTGCCATCGGGCACAAACCCAATACGGATATTTTCAAAGGTTGCCTCGATCTGGATGAAGCGGGGTACATCCGGACGACTCCCGGTACACCGTGTACTTCGGTTGAGGGCGTATTTGCGGCGGGCGATGTGCAGGATCCTCACTACCGGCAGGCGATTACCGCGGCCGGTTCGGGATGTGCAGCTGCTTTGGAATGCGAACGATTTCTGGCGAGTCGGTAATTTTTTGTAAAAGAGGATAAAAAGAGTTGCGAAGATGAGGGATTGTGTGGGTCCGGCGACATTCGATCCGGAACGGATTTTTAAAATCCGGAGCGAAGAGGAGTTCGTAGAAACGGCGTTGGAGCTGTTTCGCTATCAGGCAAAGGCCGTGCCTCCTTATGCGGAGTATGTCCGGTTGCTCGGGGTCGATTCCGAACAGGTCTCGTCGTTGGAAGAGATTCCTTTTTTGCCGATCTCGTTTTTTAAGAGCCATAAAGTGTATGGAGGGCTGCGAGAACCCGAAAAAATATTTACCAGCAGCAGTACGACGGGACAGATTCCTTCTAAACACTACGTGGCCGATCTGAAACTCTATGAGCGGGCGTTTACGGAGGCTTTCGGGCATTTTTACGGACTGGTCGGCGAAATTTCGATCTTTGCGCTGTTGCCCGGATATTTGGAGCGCGAAGGGTCTTCGTTGATCTACATGGTCGACCATTTGATCCGGCAGGGGGCCGGAGGCGGTTTTTATCTCTACGACCATGAAGCCCTGTTGCGCGATATGGAGGCTTGTCGGGGAAAGAAAATTCTGCTCGGAGTCAGCTATGCCTTGTGGGATTTGGCGGAGCAGCATCCGGTTCCGCTGTCTGATACGATCATCATGGAGACCGGCGGAATGAAAGGGAAACGTCAGGAACTCTCCAAGGAGGAGTTCCATGCTCTTCTGTGCGAGGCGTTTTCGGTCAAGTCCATCCATTCGGAGTATGGTATGGCCGAGTTGATGTCGCAGGCCTACTCTTCGGGGCAGGGCATCTTCCGGACTCCCCCATGGATGCGGGTGGTTATACGCGATCTGAACGATCCGTTCTCCCGGATGCCGGCAGAGCGGACAGGCGGTGTGAATATCATCGATTTGGCGAATGTATGGTCGTGTGCTTTCATCCAGACCGACGATTTGGGATCGGTCGGTCGGGACGGAAGTTTCCGGATGCTCGGCCGGATTACCGGAAGCGAGATTCGGGGGTGTAATTTGTTGGTACAATAATAGATACGGTGTTGCAAGACCGACGGTAAGGAAATGTATAAGAATCTGAAAGATTATATTGCAAGGCTCGAACGGGAAGGCGAGTTGGTACGGATACGGACAGAAGTGGATCCCCGTCTGGAGATTGCCGAGCTGACCGACCGGGAGGCGAAACGTCCCGGAGGAGGACGTGCACTGCTGTTTGAACGGACCGGAACGGACTTTCCGGTGCTGACCAATATGATGGGGTCGGAGCGGCGGATGGCACTGGCTCTTGGAGTAACACGTTTGGATGAGCTGGCCGAACGGTTGTCTTCGCTGTTTGCGGAGCTGGTCGCACCGAAAGAGCGGTTGATGGATAAGTTGCGGATGTTGCCGCTGTTGGAGCAGATGTCGCGCTGGATGCCACGAAACCGGAGCGGACGCGGAGCCTGTCAGGAGGTTGTATGGACCGGAGATGAGATTCGGCTCAGTCGTCTGCCGGTGTTGCAGTGTTGGCCCTTTGACGGAGGACGGTTCGTGACGCTGCCATTGGTCCATACGGTCGATCCCGATACGGGAATCCGCAACGTCGGGATGTATCGGATGCAGCTTTTCTCGGAGACGGAGACGGGGTTGCACTGGCACCTGCATAAGACCGGAGAACGGCATTATCGCCGATACAAGGAGTTGGGGCGTAGGATGCCGGTCGCAGTTTGTCTCGGTGGCGATCCGGCCTACACCTATGCGGCTACGGCCCCTGTTCCGGATCAGGTGGATGAGTATCTTTTGGCCGGATTTCTCCGGCAGCGGCCGGTCGAATTGGTCCGTTGCCTGACGTCGGAGCTCCGTGTGCCGGCCGATTGCGACTTCGTGCTCGAAGGGTATGTCGATCCGAACGAGCCGAAACGAACGGAGGGGCCGTTCGGAGATCATACGGGTTTTTATTCGCTGGAGGATGAGTACCCCGTGTTCCATCTTACGGCCATAACCCATCGTCAGGGAGCGGTCTATCCGGCCACCCTTGTAGGAATTCCGCCGCAGGAGGATGCCTGCATCGCCCGTGCGACCGAAAAGATATTCTTCGTACCCATACAGAAAACGATGCTGCCCGAGATGGAGGATCTGTATATGCCTTATCAGGGGGTAGCGCACAATATTGCGTTGGTGAGTATCCGACGAAGCTATGCCGGGCAGGCGCTCAAAACGGCGGCTATGTTGTGGGGTGCCGGGCAGATGATGTTCAATAAGTATATGGTCGTTGCGGAGGCTTGCGATGATATACGCGATCCGGAGGTGTTGGGCCGGCTGATGCGGCGGGTATCGGTGCCGGACGATGTGCTGATCTCTCGCGGACCGTTGGATGTGTTGGACCATGCGGCTCCGAAGATGGGTTTAGGAGGGAAGATGGTGTTGGACTTGACGGATGTCCGGGATCGGGAACCTGCTCCGGTCGTGTGTCCGGACCAGTGGACGTTTTGCGGGGGAATTCACTCTGCGGATGCTGCGTGGACTGGGCGTTGGGGCGTACTGTGGCTTTATGCCGATCGAAATGAGCAACCGGATGTCGGACGTTTTCTCATCGAGAACGGGATATCCGGAGTCCCCTTTGTCGTACTTTTGGATCGGGAGGCACAGGGCTTGCCCGGAGACGATCTGTTGTGGCTCGCCTCGTCGAATTGCGATCCCTCTCGGGACGTACGGATAGAGAAAGAGAAGAGGTATATCCTGTTCGATGCAAGGGCCAAAGCAGGCGGAGTGAACGGGTTCGGGCGTCGTTGGCCCAATGTGGTAACCTCATCTTCTGAAACGATTGCCCGTGTAGACGAACGCTGGTCGGAGTACGGTCTGGGAGAACGGGTGGAATCGCCTTCGCTTCGGTATCTCCGTTTGCAGCGGAGCGCTGCTGCCGAATTTGATCCCGAAAAGGAGTGAAATGAAACGGATGTGGAAACGAGTATGGAGCGGACTGGTCGGTACCGCTCGGGAAAACCGGAGGATCCTGCTGCTGTTGCCCCTGCTCGTTTTGCTGTCGTTGCTGTTCCTGTGGCAGGGTAAACCCCGTTTCGAACAGAGTTTTACGCTGTATGCCGACCGTGTGCTCGATTCGGAATCGCCTGGACTCCGGCATGCGGAACGGAGTGATAAGAAATCGGTAAGGAATACGGACTCTTCGTATCGTCGTGATGATGCGAAGCAGAAAAGTACGGCAAAACGCGATACCCTATTCTTTTTCGATCCGAACACGGTCTCATTGGCAGAGTTGGTTCGTCTCGGATTTACGGAACGTCAGGCGGCCGTGATCGGAAACTACCGGAAGGCGGGTGCCGTATTTCGCAAGCCGGCCGATTTCTCCCGGTGCTATACGGTTTCGGATGAGATGTATCGTCGATTGGAACCCTTTATCCGGATTGACACGACGCGATTCGAACGGAGAACGGAACATTCTCTGAGACACATCTCGAGAGAGTATCAGGAAAAACCATCGGTCGTGAACGATACGGTTTCGACGGAACGGGAATCCGGCGTCGGACCACAAAAAGATTCTGTATGGATTGAACTGAACGAAGCCGATTCGGCTACGTTGGTTACAGTGCGCGGTATCGGTCCGTTGACCGCCGGGAGGATTGTCCGGTATCGTGAACGGCTCGGCGGATTTGTCCGGGTTGAGCAACTTCTCGAAGTGCAAGGTGTGCTCGAAAAAAATTATCAACAAATTTTACCACAAATTTGGGTGGATAGTAGTAAAATTCAAAAAATTGATATTAACTTTGCACTCCCGTTCGAGATAGGGAAACATCCCTATATGACGGAGCAGATTTTAAACCGGTTGATGAAATACCGACAATTAAAAGGAGGTTGGCGTAGTATAGGAGATTTGACGGAACAAAATATTCTATCGGAGGGTCAGGCCGAACGGCTGGCGCCCTATCTCTGCTTCGGAGAGAAGTGAACTGACCGATGCGTGTGTGCGGGGAAGTTCGGAATAAGCATTTAATGAACAAAATTAAAAATAGGTTTTTGCAAAATGATTATCATGCCAATCAAAGAGGGCGAAAACATCGAACGTGCTCTCAAAAAATTTAAAAGAAAATACGAAAGAACCGGTGTCCTGAAAGAACTGCGTCGTCGTCAATATTTCACTAAACCGTCTGTGGTTTCTCGCGAGAGCAAGCTGCATGCGATTTATGTAGAACAACTGAAACGGGACGAAGAGTAGAGGTCCGGTACTGCATAACCGAAATAGAAAACGACTGCCCGGATGGAGAAAACCGGGCAGTCGTTCTTTTTGTATGATACGACGATGATCGAAGCCTTTTTGACCTATCTGAGAACCGAACGGCGCTATTCGGAGTTGACTGTCAAAGCCTATGGAGACGATCTCCGGCAGTTTGTGCTTTTTTGTCTGCAGGGCGACGATTCGAATGTGGGGAAACTGGATCCGTCCGGATGTGGAGAGCTATTGAACCGGTTTGATCCGGAGCGGGTGACGGCCGATGACCTGCGGGCATGGATCGTGTCGTTGACCGGTGAAAAAAAACTCTCCGCACGAAGCGTGAACCGGAAAATATCGGCGGTCAAATCCTATTTCCGCTATTTGCGGAAGGAACATATCGTAGAAAAAGATCTGTTTCCCAAGATTTCGGCGCTCAAAACTTCCGGACGGTTGCCTGTCTTTGTCGAGGAGAGCCGGATGCACCGGATTGTCGAGGAGCTTCTTCAGCCGACCGATGATTTCGAAACCGAGCGCGATGCCGTCGTGGTTTTGTTGTTTTATGCAACCGGTATCCGGCTTGCGGAGTTGACCGGAATCCGGCTCGATGATTTTTCTTCGGGTTATTCTGTGCTGAAAATCAGAGGGAAGGGAGATAAGGAGCGGGTCGTTCCGGTAATCGAACCTGTTGCGGCGCGAATCGTACATTATAGGGAGTTGATTCTTGCCCAAGATATTTGTAAAAACGAGAATAATTTCTTAATTTTAACCCATAAGGGCGAACCGATCGGACGCAGCGAAGTGTATCGTATCGTGCATGAAGTGTTGCGGAGATGTGGGGTACAGGGGAAGTGCAGCCCGCATGTGTTGAGGCACACTTTTGCTACCCATTTGCTCGATCACGGTGCGGATATTCGTGTGATTCAGGAACTGCTCGGGCATGCGAGCCTCGAAACGACACAGGTCTATACGCACAACAGCATCGCCAAGTTGAAAGAGGTATACAACCAGGCCCATCCGAGGGCCAAAAAATATAAGGAGGATTAGATTATGAAAGTGGAGATTCAATCCGTAAAGTTTGACGCCGACAAAAAGTTGGTCGACTTCATTCAAGCCAAGATGAACAAGATGGATCGTTTTGTAGAGAATGCACTTTCCTCTCAGGTAACTTTAAAGATCGACAAGGACGACGAGCAGGGCAATAAGGTCGCAGTCGTAAAAATAGTTGTCGCCGGCGGCGATCTGTTGGCCGAACGGCGATGCAAGACTTTCGAGGAGGCGATCGATCTGTGTTTGGATGCAATTAAAAAACAGATCGATAAATATAAGGAAAAACGTCGTTGATTTTTGAAGGTTTAACAGAATGGATCGTCTTCTGCATCTTTGTAGAAGACGATTTTTTTTTTGAGAGAAGAGCGAATGGGTAGGAATATGATTCTGCCCGATTGGAGAGCAGGAATTCGAGGTGTGTGGAATGGCACCGTGAAAAAAGAGGAATGGGGACGTTTCATTTCGATGAAAAAGAGGGGTAAAACTGCTGCGAATCATTCTGTTTGTGTATCTTTGTATCGAATAAAAGAGAGAATATGATAAAGAAGAAAGAGACCTCGAAAAAGGCGAGAGGTCAGTATGCCGATCCGGCGGTGTTGATTACGGAACTGTTCCGTGCATTGCCCGATAAACGGTATTCGGTAAAGAATTTGATAGCGGCGACGGGAGCCGAAACCCGTGAGCAGAAGGATTATGTTCGCGAGGTGGTTCATTCATTGGCTCGTGGAGGTGTGATCGAGCAGGTTTCTGAAGGTAAATACCGGCTTTGTGCATCACAGCGCGAGGTTGTGGAAGGTGTTGTGGATATGACCTCTTCCGGAGCTTTATATGTGGTTGTCGAAGGTATGGACAAGGATATCTTCGTGGATGAATCGCGGGCCGGACACGCGTTGCATGGTGACCGGGTCAAGGTGGCAATTACACGTAAAGGCGGTACGGGAAACCCCGAAGGAGAAGTGGTCGGGATCGTGGAGCGTTCGCCGAAGAGATATGTGGGAGTTGTCGAGATGTCCGATAATTTTGCTTTCGTGCGGATCGACAACCGTAAAATGGCGCACGATGTTTTTGTCCCCGAGCGGAGTCTGCACGGAGCGAAACAGGGTCAGAAAGTATTGGTGCGGATCGTGGGATGGCCCGATACGATGAAGAGCCCCGAAGGTGAAATCGTGGATGTGTTCGGGACACCCGGCGACAACAATACCGAAATGCACGCGATCTTGGCCGAATATGATTTGCCGTACAGCTACCCGGAAGAGGTGGAGCGCGAGGCGGATAAGATACCCGATGATATTACTCCGGAGGAGATTGCGGCACGCCGCGATATGCGTCAGGTGCCGACCTTTACGATCGATCCGGCCGATGCGAAGGATTTTGACGATGCGCTCTCCATTCGGCGGTTGCCCAACGGGAACTTTGAAGTGGGTGTGCATATTGCCGATGTAACCCATTATGTAAAGCCCGGTGACATGATCGATGCGGAGGGCCAGTCACGGGCCACATCGGTCTATTTGGTAGACCGGACGGTGCCGATGCTTCCCGAACGGCTCTCCAATGGCTTGTGTTCCTTGAGGCCGCATGAGGAAAAACTCTGTTTTTCGGCTATTTTCGAATTGAACGAAGAAGCAGAGGTGTTGCAGGAGTGGTTCGGGCGGACGGTGATCTATTCCGACCGTCGGTTTACCTATCAGGAGGCACAGGAGGTGATCGAGACCGGCAAAGGCGATATGGTTGAAGAAATTTTGCAGTTGAACACTTTGGCCCAGAAACTTCGGAGCGAACGGTTCCGCAACGGTTCGATCAATTTCGAACGCGAGGAGGCGAAATTCGAATTGGACGAACACGGGAAACCGCTGCGTGTCTATTTCAAGGAGATCAAGGAGTCGAACCAGCTGATCGAGGAGTTTATGTTGCTGGCCAACCGTAAAGTGGCGGAGTTTGTAGGGAAAAAGCGCAAAGGAGTCCAGAATAGTGAACGGACGTTCGTATATCGGATCCACGACAAACCGAATACGGACAAGATGGCGCAGTTCCGCAGCTTTATCGTCCGGTTCGGGTATCACATGAAGGCGCAGAGCAACAAGGCGGTTGCAAAGGAGATCAACAAATTGATGCGTGCGATTCACGGGAAGAAGGAGGAGAACATTATTTCGACGTTGGCGATCCGTTCGATGGCCAAGGCAACCTATTCGACCGACAACATCGGACACTATGGACTGGCGTTCGATTACTATACGCACTTTACCTCGCCGATCCGCCGCTATCCGGATATGATGGTGCACCGTCTGTTGGCCCATTATCTGGCCGGGGGCAAATCGGAGGACAAGGAGTATTACGAACGGTTGTGCGAACACTCTTCGGCGATGGAGGTCCGGGCAGCCGATGCGGAACGGGCTTCGATCAAGTACAAGATGGTCGAGTTCATGTTGGACAAGGTGGGACAGGAGTTCGACGGGCATATTTCTGGCATTACCGAGTGGGGAATCTATGTCGAGCTCGAAGAGACCAAGATCGAGGGGATGGTTGCCCTGAGGGATATGACGGATGATTTTTATCTCTTCGATGAGGAAAACTATTCGGTCCGAGGAAAGGATCACGGCCGTACCTTTACGCTGGGTGATGAGGTCCGTATCCGCGTGTTGCGGGCCGATCTGCACCGCAAACAGCTGGATTTCCTTTTGGGTGCCTCCTATGATTTCGATACGAAAAGGATTGTAAGGGTCAAATAACGACAGCGCCCGATCTTCCCCGAGACAAATCATCTGTCGGTTTGGAGCAAAGCGAAAGTCGGTCCCTAAAAACAACGGAAAATTGCTTGTAGAGGAGTGAAGGGTGAAAGAGAAAGAGGGCTGCCCCGTGAGAAACGGAAGGGCGGCCCTTTTTTATTCAAAGTAATCTCTAAGGAGAGATGAGCGGAGGTTTCGCATTAGTGGGCTTCGACCCAGTTCTTTCCGACGCCACATTCGGCGATCAGCTTGACGTGTAGTTGCGCCGCATGTTCCATGCACCGTACGACGATCTCGCGTACCTCTGCCTCCTCGCTTTTCAGCAGATCGATGACGAGTTCGTCGTGGACCTGAAGAATCATCTTGGATTTCAGTCCTCGTTCCGAGAGCTCACGGTGTACGGCGATCATGGCCAGTTTCATGATATCTGCCGCACTGCCTTGAATCGGGGCATTGATGGCATTGCGTTCGGCCAATCCCCGGACCACGGCATTACCTGATTGGATGTTGGGCAACATCCGTTTTCGACCGAAAAGGGTGGTTACGTAGCCGGTTTCATGCGCTTGTGCAATGACGCGGTCCATGTATTGCTTTACGCCCGGATAGGTGGCAAAATAGCTGTCGATAATCATTTTGGCTTCGGCGCGGGGAATGTTCAGCCGTTGGGCCAATCCGAATGCCGAGATGCCGTAGATGATACCGAAATTAGCGGTCTTGGCTCGGCGGCGTTGCTCGCGGGTGACCTCTTCGGCTGGGATGGCATAGATTTTTGCTGCAGTAGCCGTGTGGATGTCTGCATCGTGGGCAAAGGCATCAAGCAGGTTCGGATCACCACTCAAGTGGGCCATCAGCCGCAGTTCGACCTGCGAATAGTCGGCCGAGAGCAGCAGGTGGTCGTCGTCCGATGCGACGAATGCCTTCCGTATTTCGCGTCCCTGCTCGTCCCGTACCGGAATGTTCTGTAGATTCGGATTGGTCGAACTGAGCCGGCCTGTTGCGGTGACCGCCTGATTGAATGAGGTATGGATCCGTCCTGTGCTCGGATTGATCAGTTGCGGAAGGGCCTCGATGTAGGTCGAAAGCAGTTTTTTAATTCCCCGATACTCCAGTATGGCTCCAACTACCGGATGGCGGTCGGTGAGCATTTGCAGGTACTCTTCGTCCGTACGGAACTGTTTGGTCTTGGTTTTCTTGGGGTTCGGATCGATCTTCAGCCGGTTGAACAGGGCTTCGCCCAATTGTCTGGCCGAGTTGATGTTCAGTGAGGGATCGCCGCACATTTCACGGATGGAGTTCTCCAGTTCGATGGCCCGTGCCGATAGTGTTCGGCCCGAAGCGGCCAATACCTCCGTGTCGATCTTGACGCCGGTCATCTCGATATCGGCCAAAACCCGGATCAACGGCTCTTCGATCGTGCGGTAAAGGGTGTCGAGCCCGGCCTGTTCGAGTAGAGGCCACAGGTGGAGTTTCAACCGCAGGGTTACATCCGCATCCTCCGCTGCATATACGGCCACTTTTTCGACCGGAACGCGGTCCATCGTGATTTGGCGGGCACCCTTCCCGATGAGCTCCTCGATCGGAATCGGCGTATAGTTTAAAAATGTCGCTGCTAAATGATCCATCCCGTGCCGTGATTCGGGATCGAGCAGATAGTGGATGATCATCGTGTCATAGAGCCTGCCGCGTACATCGAGGCCGGCATGGTGCAATACCATCAGGTCGAATTTGATGTTCTGGCCGATTTTGGCGATCGCCTCGTTTTCGAATACCGGTCGGAGCGTGTCGATGATCTGTTTCGTGTTGTCAGGCCGACAGGGGATATACCATGCTTCGTGCGGAACGATGGCGATCGATATGCCGACGAGCCGGTCGTTGAAGATGTCGAATCCGGTCGTTTCGGTATCGAAACAGAATTCGGAGACATTCTCCAGCTTCCGGCGCAGAGCCTCGAGGTCGGCCTGCGTTTCGACCGTCCGATAGGTGTGGGGAAGGGTTTCGGCCGTGTCGAACAGGGGGGCACTGAAAAGTGTCACCTGTTCCGGACTTTGTTGTGTACCCGTTTCGAGTGAGGAGAAAAGGTCCGGAGCGGTCGGTTGTTTCCCCTGCTTCTTCTCGGTGTGGGAGGAGAACAGATCGGGTTCGGGGGCGACAGGAGAAATCTCGGAAATTCCGGGCGTATCCTGTTGTAAATCCCGAATAAACGAGCGGAATCCCAACTCTTTATAGATTTCGATCAGTTGCGGTTTGTCGGGCGACTCCAGTACCAGTTTCTCTGGCTCGAATGCGATCGGGACATGTTGTTCGATTGTGGCCAACCGTTTGGCCAGCAGAATCTGATCGCTGTGAGCGGCTATGTTCTCGCGCTGTTTGCCCGACAGCTGGTCGATGTGTTCCAGCAGTTGTTCGACGGGCCCGTATTGGCAAACCAGTTTGATCGCACTCTTCTCACCGATGCCCGGCACACCCGGAATATTGTCCGATGCGTCACCCCAAAGGGCCAGGATGTCGATCACCTGTTTCGGATTGTCGATACCGTAGTGTTCGTGAATCTGATCGCAGCCGATGATCTCTACACCGTCACTCCCTCCTTTGCGCTGCTTGTAGATATACACTTCCGGACGGATCAGTTGCCCGTAGTCTTTGTCGGGAGTCACCATATAGACCCGATAACCTTGTTCAGCCGCTTCGCGCGACAGGGTGCCGATGACGTCGTCGGCTTCGAATCCGGCGATTTCGAGGATCGGAATCCGCATTGCCTCCAGGATTCGTTTGATGTATGGAACCGACGTGATGATCTCTTCCGGTGTTTCGCTCCGGTTTGCCTTGTATTCGGGATAGAGATCGTGCCGGAAGTTTCCGCCCGGCGGATCGAAAGCGACGCCGAGACAGTCGGGCTGTTCGCGGCGGATGATGTCGTTGATGTATTTGACGAAGCCGAAGATCGCCGAGGTGTTCATTCCTTCGGCGTTGCGCATCGGACGCCCTATAAAAGCATAGTAAAACCGAAATATCAGCGCATAGGCGTCTATCAAAAATAGCTTTTTCATGTTTTGTTCTGTTGGCGGGAACGTTTGGCCGTGACGAGCGACCGAAGTCCGTTAAATTAAATGGTGTTACAAAATCAGAGAGGATGTCTCTTTTTTGTGAGCGTGAAAATACAAGATAAAAATACTTCCATCCGGCGGAAACAGTGTGGTTCCCCAAAAGCTGGCTAATTGTCCGACCGATACCACTCTGCGAAAGAGGTGGCCGTTTCGTGTAATTTGATGCTGAAGAGTTCGATTCCCTGAGGAAGTTCACGCCTGATCTCTTCTGCAAAGCGGGAGACCATGTTTTCACAGGTCGGCTGGTAGTCGCATATCTCGATTTTGTGGTACAGCGAGCGCAGTGCGTCGATTGCATCACCGTTCTCTGTCGTCCTGCGAATCACTAAAGCATGGTCGTACCGGTCGACGATCAACCGTCCTACGATGCGTTTCAGCTCGCCGAAATCCATCACCATCCCATATTTCGGGTCGCTCGGATCATCATTGGGCTTCCCCTGTACCGTAACGAACAGTTTGTACGAGTGGCCGTGGATCTCGCGGCAGGCTCCGTCGTATCCGGAAAGCGAATGTGCCATCTCGAACGAAAACTCTTTGGTCAAACGAACTACGCTCATAAATCCTCCTCTATATCGGGTATTTCGACCTGCCGGTCGAACGATTGAATCAGTGAAATGAATGTTTCGGTTTGTGAGACTTCGGGTAATGGTAGGATGTGGTCGAAAATCGTGTGCATCAGGTGCTCGTTATTCGTGCAGTAGATTTTCATCAGGATGTTGTATTTGCCTGTGATAAAGTGGCATTCGGTAATCTCCGGTATCTTTTTCAGATGCTCGACCGTCTGTATGGTCTTTGTCGGATCGGATATCCGAATGCCGATGATGGCACATACGTCATATCCCAGCATTTTCGGATTGACCTCGAGACGTGAACCGAGAATAACCCCTGCCTCTTCCAATTTCCTTACGCGTTGATGGATAGCTGCTCCTGAAATACCGCACTCTCGGGCGATTTCGAGAAATGGCATTCGGGCGTTTTTGATCAGAAACCCTAAAATTTTGCGATCGATCGCGTCCAATGATATCTTTGCCATAATTTTTGTAGTCGTTGATTCCGAAACAGTTTGATTCCGAAAATGTATCTGATGGTTTTATATCCTCTATTTAGCCAAAATCGGTATCGACGGCGTTAAATTATAAGCAAAGTTACGGTTTTCTCGCAAAAAATGTCGAAAAATGAGAAAAAATATAGATACATTGATTAACTTTGGGGAGTTATTAAAGATATTTAAAAAGTTTAACCAAATAATACCGATGAACTATGCAATCGATTGACAGCTATGATTTCAAAGGGAAACGCGCGATCATCCGCGTGGATTTCAATGTACCCCTGAACGAAAAACTCGAAATTACGGACGATACCCGTATCCGTGCTGCGATTCCGACGATCAAAAAGGTACTGCAGGAGGGTGGTTCGGCTATCCTGATGTCGCATCTGGGACGTCCGAAAAAAGGTCCGGAAGATAAATTCTCGTTGAAACATATCATCCCGGGTATCGAAGCCCGTCTGGGTGTAAAGGTGGATTTCGCCGGTGACTGCCAAGGTGAAGAGGCTGCCGCAAAAGCTGCTGCGCTGAAACCGGGTCAGGTGTTGCTGCTCGAAAACCTCCGTTTCTATGCCGAAGAGGAGGGTAAACCGCGTGGATTGGCTGCCGATGCCACCGACGAGGAGAAGAGTGCTGCGAAAAAAGCCCTGAAAGCCAGTCAGAAAGAGTTTACCAAACGGTTGGCGTCTTACGCAGATTGCTACATCAATGACGCTTTCGGTACGGCCCACCGGGCTCATGCTTCTACAGCTTTGATCGCCGAATATTTCCCGAATGACAAAATGTTCGGTTATGTAATGTTGGGCGAGTTGAAAGCTATCGATAAAGTGCTCGAATCTCCGGCACGTCCGTTTACGGCTATTTTGGGCGGATCGAAAGTTTCGACGAAAATCAGCGTGATCGAGAACCTGATGAAACGGGTCGACAATTTGATCCTGGGTGGTGGTATGACCTATACATTCAAAGCTGCTCAGGGCGGAAAGGTCGGAACCAGCATCTGCGAACCCGACCAATTCGAAACGGCACTTGGAATTTTGGCTAAAGCCAAAGAGATGAATGTAAAAGTATATTTGGCAGAGGATGCCGTATGCGGCAAGGAGTTTAAGAACGATACCGAGACGCAGATTGCTCCGTCGAATGATATTCCTGATGGTTGGGAAGGACTTGATATTGGACCGAAAGCCGTTGCCGAGTTCAGCAAAGTGATCGCTGAGTCGAAAACGATTCTGTGGAACGGTCCGGTAGGTGTGTTCGAAATGGACAACTTTGCCAAAGGTTCGCGTGCGATTGCCGATGCGATTGTCGAGGCTACCGAAAAAGGTGCTTTCTCATTGATTGGAGGAGGCGACTCAGTGGCATGTATCAATAAGTTCGGTTTGGCCGACAAAGTAAGTTATGTGTCGACCGGTGGTGGTGCCTTGCTTGAATATATGGAAGGAATCGAACTTCCGGGTGTAGCCGCAATTCGTAAATAGGCTGCAATCCCGAAAATCTGAGAATAGAGAGGGTGAGGGTCCCGTGAGGCCCTCATCTTTTTTTGTGGAATGGGGAGAGATTATGGGATTATAAAAAAGTCGGAAAAAATGGGGGAAAAATTTGGAAGGAGAAAAATTTTATCTATCTTTGCACTCGCAATCGGGGAGGTGATTGCAGTAAATAAGATTGGGAGTATAGCTCAGCTGGTTCAGAGCATCTGCCTTACAAGCAGAGGGTCCGGGGTTCGAATCCCTGTGCTCCCACAGTATAAATTAAGGAGTTACGATGAAATTTCGTAATTCTTTGATTTTTGTGTACAAACAATTTGCAAACAACTTTCCGTTTTACGGCTTTGTTTCCGGTGTGTCTACTTGATAATTTTATACCCCGTATCTATTACTAACCGATTTTCTTTGAGAGCTGCAAGTTTCCTTTTAAATTTGATGTTTTCAAAAAATATGTTCCAGGCATCCACATTTGCACAACTCATATAATTTGCCGTGTCTATGATGTAATTGTATGGGTTATCTTCTTTCTTTACGGTAAATAGTCCGGTCGTTAAATGACAGACGGGCCACGGTTCGCCTAACTTCTGTAATTCGGTACGTACATATTCAGTCATTGCCGCACGGTTCCTTAATATTACCTCGTTTGCGTCCGCTACTGTGGTGATCGCTTTTACTTCGATTGTAACAAGGTTGCTTTTATTCTCCTTGTTGTTGTGCTTTTCTTGTGTCACGTTTTTACGGTTTAAAATGGGAAATATGCTAATTATATTTTTTCATAAAAGCGAATCCGGTATTTTTTCAAGCGATCAAGCAAAAATTTATCCCGTTGTGGTTCTTCGGCTATTGATGTAGCATAATCCCTACAAATGCGCATCAATGTAATAAACGCAATTTCATCGCCTGGCTTATAAAAAGCTCTTTTTTGAATATTGTCGGCGATTTCCAGAAGTTGAAGTTTTTGTTTTGTGGTTAAACCTTTCATAACTGTAAATTTTAGCGTTCTGGCACAAAAAAAGCGGTGCGCCTTTCCCGCTGCTAAAGTCTTACAGTAGGCTTGCAAATGCCATTACAGCAAATGCACGGGGGTACGCACCGCAAAATATCTGCGTTTGTGTATGTACGGAAATAAAAAACGCCGTACCCGTAAATGGTCGGCGGTATCTTATCCCGCCTACTGTTATTGAAAAACTTTAGCACTGCAAGTATAGCAATTTTTTTTATACCTAAATGCCTGGTTAATAAATTTAGTGTACTGTTATCAAATTTTCTACTCTGAACGCCCGAAACCCGTCCGCCTTAACGTTGAAATATCGTACCATTTTAGGCGTTTCCTTGCTGGTTCTCTTGATTAGTTGGGCAACCCCTTGCAAGGTTTCGACGGCGTGTCGCTAAGTGCCGTCCGTTTTTTCGTAGGCAAACCGGACAACCCCGGTCCGCATCTGCTTAATAAGGCGGTAAATCTGCCACGATTTTGACAAAGCAACCGCAAATGTTTTTCCAGTCGTCTGATCTACCACGCTCGGCGCATAATGTTTGATAAATCGTGCTTGTTCATCGTTTTATTGTTTTATGGGGGCGGTGGTTAAAAGGTAGTGAGGGCGTGAGTTACCTACAAAATTTTTATACATATTTTTAATTAAATAATAATCAACCATTTATAATATACACCATCAGCCTGTCACGCAGGATTGCCAGATAATGATTTTAACACAAATGTAACAAAGCAGATGTTAACAATTATTCAAAGTATGCATACCTTTGCAAAAATTCATAAGTACTTATTTTTAAGCACAAAGATATGCTACATATTGAAACAGTATGGTGGACTTTTTATCGTGGTTTTGACAAAGGAAAAACTATCTGCACTTCAATATCCAAACCAGAGAAACGATAAATAAAATACTTGAATTCGTTTTTTTGACGGGAAAATACGGGTAATATGCTAAATCAAAATGCCTTGCAAATAAATGTAAAATTTTTATTTACATGGAATTTCTTCTCGATTTTATCCTACACATTGACTTATATCTAATCGATATAGTACAGACATATCACACATGGGCATATATTATTTTGTTTCTTATCATATTTTGTGAGACAGGTTTAGTAATAACTCCATTCCTCCCCGGAGATTCGCTCTTGTTTGTCGCCGGAGCAATTACCGCGCTTCCCGACATGCCATTGGAGGTCAACCTACTGACCTTTATCCTGTTTATGGCTGCAGTACTCGGTGATTCGTGCAATTACATGATCGGTCATTTTTTCGGAAAGAAACTTTTCAATGGAAAACATTCTATTTTGTTCAAACAAAAACACGTGGACAAAACCCACGAGTTCTATCGAAAATATGGAGGAAAAACTATAATCATTGCCCGTTTTGTGCCCATCGTCCGCACATTCGCACCCTTTGCGGCTGGCATGGGAAAGATGCACTACCGTTTTTTTATGATATACAACATAATAGGTGGAGCCTTGTGGATTGCTCTATTCTGCTATGCCGGCTATTTCTTCGGGGATCTGCCTTTTGTACAAAACAATTTGAAGCTACTGATTGTGGCCATCGTCATAATCTCCATTCTACCTGCAGTCATCGAAATACTCCGAACGAAATGGAAAACCTCAAAGAAAACCGTCTCAAACGAATAATTCTCAGGTGAATATTAAAAATCATACCTACTATGAAAAATTCTTTTTTTAGTCAATTTGCTCCTCAAGAACCCAAATTCTTTCCGATGTTGAGAAACCTCTCCAAGAGCCTTGTGGATTCGTCCAGCTTGTTGGTGGAAAGCATGAAATTCAGCTCGCAGGATAAGCGCAATGCATATTACAAACGTATTAAAGAGGTGGAACGAAATGCAGACATTCAGGCCAATAATATTTTCGACGAACTGGGAAAGACATTTATTACACCTTTTGACAGGGAAGATATACACAATCTGGCCTCCACGATAGACGACGTTATCGATGGAATCAACAATTGCGCCAAACGAATCACTATCTATAACCCACATCCGATCTCTGAGAGTGGGATCGAGCTATGTCAGTTCATTCATCAAGGAGCTGTCTATATAGCGAAAGCCATGGACGAGCTAGGATCCTTTCGTAAACACACATCCGCCCTACGTGAATGCTGCACGAAACTGCACGAAATCGAAAATCAGGCAGACGATATATACGAACTTTTTGTTAAAAATCTGTTCGAAAAAGAAACGGATTGTATCGAATTAATCAAGATCAAAGAGATCATGCAGGAATTAGAACGAACGACAGACACAGCTGAACGGGTCGGTAAAATTTTAAGAAATCTAATTGTTAAATATGCTTAAAGGCTAAATATTATATGGAACTATTAGTTGTTATTATCATATTGGCTTTGCTATTCGATTACATCAACGGCTTCCATGATGCAGCCAACTCGATCGCTACCATCGTTTCTACAAAGGTCCTTACACCGTTCCAGGCCGTATTGTGGGCTGCATTTTTCAATTTCGTAGCTTTTTTCATTGCCAAGTATATCATTGGAGAATTCGGAATAGCCAACACAGTATCGAAAACAGTGATAGAAGACTACATTAGCTTACCCATTATTCTAGCCGGCATCATCGCTGCCATCATCTGGAACTTATTCACGTGGTGGGAGGGAATCCCTTCATCTTCCTCTCATACCTTGATCGGAGGATTTGCAGGAGCGGCCATTATGGCTCATGGATTCAATGCTATTCAGTCAAGCGTCATCCTAAAAATTGCAGCCTTTATCTTTCTGGCTCCGCTTATCGGCATGGTGATTGCTTTCGGGTTTACACTGCTGGTATTGTATATCTGTAGACGGGCACGTCCTCAGATCGCCGAAATATGGTTCAAGAAACTGCAACTCGTCTCATCAGCTCTTTTCAGTATCGGACACGGCTTAAACGACTCGCAGAAAGTCATGGGGATCATCGCTGCAGCCATGATTGCTGCTCATTCCGAAGGTATTGGCATGGGGATCAACAGCATTGATGACCTGCCTAGTTGGGTTGCTTTTGCCTGCTTTACCGTCATTTCGTTAGGAACAATGTCTGGAGGTTGGAAAATTGTCAAAACCATGGGAACCCGTATCACGAAGGTCACTCCACTAGAAGGAGTTATTGCCGAAACAGCAGGAGCCTTTACTCTTTATCTGACCGAATTCCTGAAAATTCCCGTGAGCACTACTCATACCATTACGGGTGCCATCATTGGTGTAGGAGCTACCAAACGCCTTTCTGCCGTACGATGGGGCGTAACAAAAAACCTGTTAATTGCCTGGATATTGACTATCCCAGTCAGCGGATTGTTAGCTGCCGGAATCTATCTATTGGTTCTTCTCTTCTAAAGTTAAGAACAGCTTCCCTTTAATATTTTCCTATACACCTGCCATTAACTCTTTTTTACTTAAAAAACGGATGGTCCAAAAGTATTTCCGCATTCTCAGAAGCTGAAATCTTTATATACTTCATAAACCTATATTCTTTTTTTGAGGCCGCCCCGGTTATTATTAGTTAAGTTGTTGTTATATACGCCCTAAACGGTTACCGTTTCATTTTCGATCCAGCTATAAGGGGCTGTATAATAGTCTCCTTTATCCTGTTTTGTTTCGGCCTCGTAGCTAATCACAGCCGAAAATATTTCGCCGTCGATTTGAAACGTTTCACTTTCGCTATTCAATCGGTTAATGTATTCCGCGGCTTTAAATGTAATATTCATCTGTTCGTTGTAGGTGGTTGTTGTTATGACTTGTAAAGTGTTGGTTTATTTTCTTTGTATCAAGAAAAGCATTACTTTTCATTTGTGCAAATTATTTCGGCAAAAATGTAAGGTAATAGTATTTTTTTTATCGAATATGTTAAGCGGTAATTTATTTTCACTATATTTACAGGAGCAAACCAACGCTTTACAATATGTTACAGTTAAGAATCAAGGAAATTTGTAAGGAAAGGGGGATAACCCTAAATGAGTTGGCCGAACGGGTCGGTATGTCCCGCGTGTCACTTTCCGGGATTGTTACCGGGAAACAAAAACCGTCATTTGATACGCTCGAAAAATTGGCTGACGCTTTGAATATCGCCCCGTCGGAACTTTTCACCCCTCAACCAACAAATACAATAACCTGCCCGAAATGCGGGACGGTGTTAGAAGTCAAAGAAAGAATTTAAGTAGGAAACCAAATAAATAAAAATAAGATGCCCGAAATTTGCAGATTTTACGGTATAATACTTTATTTGTATTGGCGAGATCACAATCCGCCGCATATTCATTTTACATACGGCGAATACGTTTGTAATATCCGAATTATAGACCGTGTTGTTGACGGAAAGGCACCCGCAAAGGTTATAGCCCTTGTAAATAAGTGGATAGACGCACACGAATCGGAATTATTATCGATGTGGGAAAAAGCCGTTAAAGGCGAAAAAATAGGGACAGTAGAACCATTAAAATAAAAAGAACGATATGTTAAGGGTAACGGATGTAGATTATTTGGGGGATTATACGTTGTCGTTGACGTTTAGCAACGATGAAAAACGTATTTGTAATTTGAAACCTTATTTGTCGGGTGAAATTTTCGGGGAATTACTCGATAAATGCAAGTTTATACAATACGGGTTAACACATGATACGATCGAATGGGCTAACGGTGCAGATTTTGCACCCGAATTTCTCTATAATATAGGAATCGAATGTAAATTAGGGAGTGTAAAATAGGTTTAAATAAGCACAATGTTACAAGGTGTTGTTTAAGGGATAGATTTTAGAGGTCAAAAAATCATTTTTTGTTCTGTACAAATTATCCCCGTAATAGTGATGTATTACGGGGATAAATATAAGAGAAAAGATTTTTTGTCTATTTTTTCTCTCGTGAAAGGACGGCTGCGATGGAGAGCAGAACTCCGAGAACCACACCCAAAAATGCGGCGAAAAGAACTTGGAATGTGGGGGGTAGCAGGAATGTGATCGTATGCGCCGGAATCCAAAACAGCGGGATCGTCTTTTTGAAGACAAAGCTCCATTGGGTCTGCCAGTTGAGTTCCCCGAAAATTCTGCGCATCGGGATAGGGGTGATCAGGGCTTTTAGACTTCCTCCGTTTTCGAGAATATGCGTGTCCGTAATTTTGTGGAATGTCATGAATACGGGAGCAAAGAAAGTGTTCATCAGTACAGAGATGGAGAAAGCTCCCAGTAATTTTTCTCCGGAAAATGGTCCGGACATTGCGTCGACTACCCCTTGTATGCCGAGACTCTCCACCATGCGCGGAGCTCCTGCCGAGAAAACCTTCATGGCGATGGCGATACCGACTCCGAGTATACCCCATACGATGGCACGTGGTGCGAGTCCGAAGCCCGGATAGTTGTAGACCTTGTTCTTAATTCGCAATCCTATGGATTCTCCGGCAGTGGCGAGTATGGCGAATTTCAGGAAAGCCATCGCATAAGGATGTGAATTTGTCGCCATAAGGTAGCAGTTATAAACTCGTTCCGATATAAAGAATGGAAGAATGATAATTAAGGCTACGATAAGGAAAAGGAGATCGTTTTTTCTCATGGCATTCAGTTTGGTAAAAAGATAATGTTTCGTTTGTGCGAATAAATATACGGATTTAATTGAAATGTTAAAACATCGGAGCCTTTCTTTTACTGTTTTTTACGCAAGTAATCGGTGTTTCGAGTTGCATGTTAGTGTAAAAAATTATAACTTGCATCGTATTTGGAACAATGCAGGGAGAGGGGAAGATTTTTGTTGCCGTAGAAAGATAAATCAATTCAAAATAGAGTATCGAGGTGAATAATAATACGTCTGTATATTTCGATCCCGAGATCGAAACCATGTCGAGAGGTGATCTCGATCGTCTTCAGCTGAACCGCTTTAAAGATACGGTAGGGAGAGCCATGAATGCTCCTTTTTACAAGGAGTTGTATAAAAAATTGGGGTTGAGTGCCGATTCGGTCCGGACGCTTGATGATGTCCGCAAGTTCCCGTTTACGACGAAAGCGGATCTTCGTGATCACTATCCGTTTGGATTGGTAGCCACCGATATGAGTGAGATCATCCGTTTACACTCATCCAGCGGGACTACCGGGAATCCAACCGTAATCGTTCATACCAAAAATGATATTGAACGTTGGGCCCACCGTATGGCGCGTTGTATGTATATGGCCGGGTTGCGCAATACCGATGTAATTCAGAATACGTCCGGTTACGGTATGTTTACCGGCGGTTTAGGTATACAGTATGGGGCGGAGTGTTTGGGAGCCATGACTGTCCCGGCGGCTGCGGGAAACAGTATCCGTCAGATCAAGTTTATTATGGATTTCGGAACGACTGCCTTGCATGCGATTCCCAGTTACGCACTTCGTCTGGCTGAGGTTTTTGCCGAACGCGGGATCGATCCCCGTACCGATACCAAATTGACTACGTTGTTGATCGGGGCAGAGCCTCATACCGAGGAGCAGCGCCGTAAGATCGAACAGTTGCTCGGGGTGAAGGCATACAACAGTTTCGGTATGTCGGAGATGAGTGGTCCGGGTGTGGCTTTTGAGTGTCCCGAGCAGAACGGAATGCACCTGTGGGAGGATTCCTACTTGATTGAAATTATCGATCCGGATACGTTGGAACCTGTACCCGACGGAGAGGTGGGGGAAATGGTACTTACGACGTTGGATCGTGAAGCGATGCCGTTGATTCGTTATCGGACCCGTGATCTGACCCGTATCTTGCCCGGTCCTTGTCCGTGTGGGCGGACCCATCGGCGTATCGACCGGATCAAGGGTAGGACGGATGACATGTTTATCGTAAAGGGTGTGAATATCTTCCCGATGCAGATCGAAAAGATCCTGATGCAGTTCAAGGAATTGGGCAGCAATTATCTGATTACGGTCGATATGGTCAACAGCAACGAGGAGATCTTGGTTGAGGTCGAATTGGGCGATGCCTTTACCGATGATTACAGCCAGTTGGTTCAGCTCTCGAAGTCGATAACCCGGGCATTGAAGGATGAAATCCTGTTGACCCCGAAAGTAAAGCTGGTTGATAAAGGTGCACTGCCACAGAGCGAAGGAAAGGCGGTCCGCTTGATCGATAAACGTCCCAAAGTAAAATAGTCTTGTAAAACTTAAACGCAATCGTTATGGTTACCGTACAACAACTTTCGATTTTTTTGGAGAATAAATTGGGCAGGCTGAACGAGGTAATGGAGATTATCGGCAAGTCGGATATCCGGATTATTGCGGCTATGGTAGCCGATACATCCGAGTACGGTATTCTGCGACTGATCACCTCTGATACGGAGAAGGCATTTCAGGTTTTGAAGGAGCATAATATCAGCGTCAATCGGTGTGAGGTTATTGCCCTTTCGACCGGAGCTTCGGTCGGGTCGTTCTCACAAAAGCTGCATCCATTTGCCCAGGAAAAGATCGGGATCGAATACATGTATTGCTTCTCGGTTCAGGACAAGGCGTTTATGATCATTCGGGTGCACGATATGGAACAGGCTGCACGGATGGTCGATCAGTATGGATTGGAAACCATTTCGGCGAAGGAACTTGCCGAATTATAGCCAAGCAGAAGTCTCAGGGAGATCGGTCTGAAGAGAAGAGCGGGGGGCCGGTCTTTCGGGAGTGTTAATATGAAGGGCGGTGTTTCTCAGTCGGAGAAGCACCGCCCTTTTTCTCTTATGAACCCGGAGTTATCCGGCACAGGGCTGAAACGTGTCGGGGTTCGGATCGTTCCATATTTCCCAAGACAGTTCGGCCTGACCGACAAGCATTTCGTATCCGTTTTGGATGGAGGCGCCGCGTTGTTCGCCCCGACGGAGAAATTCGGTTAACGGCGGATTGTATACCAGATCGAACAGGAAATGTGACGGGCCGATTGCCTCGTAGGGAAGATCGGGGTATTCATCCGTTTTGGGGAAGGTGCCCAACGGAGTACAGTTGATGATCAGCCGGTGGGCTTGGATGATCTCGTCGGTCAATATTTTGTAGGTGTAATCGGCTCCCTGCAATCTGCGTGAAACCGTATCGAACGGGATGTTCATTTCCGACAAAACAAACTTGATGGCACGAGAGGCCCCACCGGTCCCGAGTACTAAAGCTCGCCCCGGATGCACTCCATTCAATAATGTATTTAAGGAGCGATGGAATCCGTAGGCATCGGTATTGTAGCCGATCAGGCCTTCGGGGGTGCGCCGTACACAATTAACCGCTCCGATTGTTTCGGCTTCACGGCTCAGTTTCGAGAGATAGGGGATGATTGCCTGTTTGTAGGGAATCGTTACGTTGAATCCCTGCAGATCGGAGTGTTCATGCAGAACCTCTTCAATCTTCTCTATTTTTTCGATCGGGAAATTCATATAGGAACAATTCTCGATTCCCTCTTTCTGAAACTTTTCGGCAAAATAGCGTTGGGAAAAGGAGTGACCCAACGGGAAGCCGATCAATCCATATTGTCGCATGACCAGATAGTTTATAGAGCGTATTTAATGACGAAAAATCCCCCGATCAGCAGTACGGTAAAGGCCAGAGCCAACCAGTTGAAATATTTGTCGATAAAGTGTTTGATCGGTTGTCCGAATTTCCAGATCAGCCAACTGATCAAAAAGAACCGTAATCCTCGGCTGATGATCGAAGCGATGATGAAAGTGAGAAAATTGAGATTGAATACTCCTGCTGTAATAGTGATCAGCTTGTAGGGGATCGGAGAGAATCCGGCAGTGAATACAACCCAGAAGTTGTATTGGTTATACATCTGGCTGATCTTGTCGTACTCTTCGTGGGTAAATCCGGGGATGATCCGGAAGAAGAAGTCGGCGATTGCCGTAAATTCACCCGAAGGGGTTTGCCAAAGGAAATGGCCGATACCGAAGCCTGCGATAGCCCCTGCGACCGATCCGATGGTACAGATCAAGGCATACCGGAAAGATTTGGCCGCACATCCCAGGCACAGCGCGATCAGCAGAACATCGGGAGGAATAGGGAAAAAACTCGCTTCGGCAAATGCTAAAATGAAGAGGGCTGTTGCGCCCCAACGGCTTTCCGCCCAACTCAGAACCCAGTTGTAGGTTTTTTTCAGAATACTCATAGAACTCGTATCGGATGTTTTCTTTGACGGTGCAAGTTTACGGATAATTTTTGAAAAAACTTTTTTGGAGATCGGTTTTGTGTGTGAAATATTTGGATGAAAAGGAGATGGTTGCGCTTTTTGCCGAAAGATCAAGGGTACGAGCGATCGAGGATGCCTCCTCCGATCACGAGTTCTCCATCATAGAATACGACTGGCTGTCCGGGAGCAGGAGCCCATGCCGGTGTTTCCAGATCGACCTGTAACAGGTGTCCGACTCTCCGGATGTGCGCAAAACCTTCAGGGTTATGTCCGATCCCCCGGATTTTGACCCGAACAGTGGGTGAATCGATCAGCCGCTCCGGATTCGGCGAGTAATATTCTCGTACCAAGAGATGGCGATGAAAAAGTTCATCGGGGCTTCCGGCAACAATTCGGTTCTTCTCCGGTTCAATTCGAAGAACGCAGACTGACGGATGTTGGTTGCAATGAAGGTTCCGTTTTTGTCCGATCGTGTAGAACGGATAACCATCGTGTTGCCCGATTACGTTTCCTCGTGTGTCGACGATCTCTCCTTGCGGAATGTCCGGCAAACGGATTTTCAACCATTCGGTATAGGAAAGTCCCTGCAAAAAACAGATTCCCATGCTTTCCGGAGCGCGGTGTGCGGACGGAGCATTTTGTACGATCTCGGATTTGATCCGGTCGCCCATGGGTGTCAGAGCCATTTTGAGAATCTCTTGTGGGATACCCCATAAATAGTAGGACTGATCCTTTATCGGATCCGATGCCTGACGGATATAGCAGACTCCCTCCTCCTGGTGTATTCTGAAGTAATGTCCGGTTGCAATGTGGTCGAAACTTTCACGACGGGCCGTTTCATACAACATGCGCCATTTGATATGTGTGTTGCACCGAGTACATGGAGCCGGAGTCTCTCCCTTGCGGTATCCGTTTATGAAATTGTCGATGATCTCTTGCTGAAACCGATCTGCTAGCCGTTTAACCTTAAGCGGTAGTCCGAGATTTTTGGCCGTTTCGACGGCCCGGGTGATTGGCTCGTCACCGAACAGGTTTAGGGTCAACAACGATACCTCATAACCCTGTTCTTGCAGGATTCGTGCGGCGGTACAGCTGTCGACCCCTCCGCTGAAGGCGAGAAGCACTTTCCTTTTGTTCATTGCGTTCGAATCGGATTACCATTCGATAAAGAAAAAGACGCCTTATCGGAGAAGGCGTCTTTTAATCACTAAAGTCGTTCGGCCTTATTGTTCGTCTGAAGTTTCGTTTTCGTCCGTTGCCGAAGGGTAACTGGAAATAGCGCTTCCGTCGGGACGGAAACATTCCGGCTTGTGTTCTCGGATGAAACGGACAACCTCTTCGAATCCCTCGCTGAATTTACAGAAATCCTCTTTGTAGAGATGGATCTTATGCTTTTCGAACGAAAAACGGCCATCCTTTTCGGTTTTTTTGCGGCTTTCCGTTACGGTGATGTAATAGTCATCGTTCCGCGTAGCCTTTACGTCGAAGAAATAGGTTCTTCTTCCTGCTCTCACAACTTTCGAGTAGATCTCTTCTGCTCCTTCGTCGAGATCTTTGTCCCGTTTGAATTCAAAATTGTTCATGCTTCGGTGTTTGTTTTAGCTATTGAGTTTAAAGTTAGGAATAAAATGATTGTCTTCCAAATTTCGTACGAAAGATAAATAATTTACAACGTTTTTCGTTATTCGGAGATGATCCCCGCGCTGTATTTATCCCAATGATCGAGTACTTCGAGTGCTTTGGCGAAAACAGGATCGTTCTCTTTATTGACCACACGGTAGAACTCGTTGACCGTCCAGATTTTTTGTGCGATCGACGCTTTTAATTGGGTGCAAATCAGTAGTTTTGACTTCTCTAATGCTTGTGGGTCGGGGGCGATGCCTGCGGTATCTGCCGCCGCCACGAGTTTATCCAACATTTCGTCCGTTACGGTAAATTCTTCGACGTAGCGATCCGGATCGGGATATCGGGTCGTAAGGTCCGATCTGTTTTTATCCAGATAGTCGATGATGAAATCTTCGATGACCCCTTTACGGATCAGATCGCCCCAATATTTCGTGTAGGTGGTCGTGTCGACCGGGACGACGATGTCCGGGGTGATTCCTCCGCCGCCGTATACCGTTCGTCCGCTGCGGAGGGTCCGATAGATTTGTGTCGAGTCAGTAGGCAGGGAGTCGTTCGGTGCGGTGAATCGTTTGTTGAAGTCTTCGTAATAAAGGTCACTCCTGCCGTTTTCGTATGGGCGTTGGATGGCACGTCCCGAGGGGGTGTGATAGCGGGACACCGTGAGCCGTACGGCCGATCCGTCCGATAACGGGAATTGGGTTTGAACGAGCCCTTTCCCGAAAGATCTGCGGCCGATCAGCAGGCCCCGATCCCAGTCCTGTATTGCTCCGGCGACAATCTCGCTGCTCGATGCGGAACTTTCGTTAATCAGAACGATGACTTTCCCTTTCGTGAAGACTCCATCGACTTTTGCGGCGTAACGGGAGGTCGGGACCTTCATCCCTTCGGTCGAGATGATCAGCGATCCTTGAGGCAGGAAAAAGTTGCTCATGGCAATGGCGGCATCCATTGTTCCTCCTCCGTTGTTTCGCAGATCGAGGATCAGGGCCTCCGGTTTGCCCATCTTTTCTACGGCTTCGAAGAGTTCGCGATAGGTGTTGTCGGCGAAGCGGTTGACCCGGACGTATCCGGTTGTCGGGTTTACCATATAGGCTGCATCTACCGTATTGATCGGGATGTTGTCGCGGACAATAAGAAAATCGAGAGGCTCTTTTTCTCCATGTCGGGAGACACGGAGCGATACTTCCGTACCCTTAGGGCCTCTGAGCAGCTTCGGTACGTCCGTTTGTTTGAGACCGATCGTCGGTTTCCCGTCAACTTCAATGATTTTGTCGTTCGGTTGCAGACCCACTTTTTCCGAAGGACCTCCCGAAATGACATTTACGACAATGATCGTATCGTTCAGAATGTTGAATTCGATACCTATACCGCTGAAACTTCCTCCGAAAGTCTCCTTTACCGAGACCATCTCCTCGGCCGTTATGTAGGTCGAGTGGGGATCGAGCTGAGACAGTACGCTGCGGATAGCCTCCTCGATCAGTGCAGCATTGTGGACCGTATCGATGTACATTCCGTTTAAATAACGGTAGAACTGGCTGAATTTTTGTAGGTTGCGTGCCGGATCGTCGTTGGGCTTGACCTGTGCCCCGCACCACATCGGAATTGCAATCAAGAACGCAATAATCCAATTATAAAAAATTCTTCTCATCGTCGTATCAAAATATTTTACGATTGGTTACTCCCGGGTGCCCAAATATTCGGGAAGAGCATCCATCGGTATGGTTTTTTGTTCTCCCGAGATCATATTTTTCAGAGAGACCTGCCCGGTTGCCCGTTCGTCGCTGCCAATGATGATCACATACGGGATGGCACGGCGGTTGGCGTATTCCATCTGTTTCTTCATTTTGGCATTGTCGGGATAGATTTCGCAGGAGATACCCATCGACCGGAGTTTTTTGAGCTCGATCATCGATGCGGTCAGCTCCTCGCCTCCGAGATTCAGGAAGAGTGCACGGGCCGTCATACCGCTTTCGGCCGGGAACAGGTTCAGACCGCATATGACGTCGTAGATGCGGTCGGCCCCGAACGAGATTCCTACGCCCGAGACGTTGGGCATACCGAAAATGCCGGTCAGATCGTCGTATCGGCCTCCTCCGCAGATACTTCCGATGGCAAAATCGCGGGCTTTCACTTCGAAGATGGCTCCCGTGTAGTAATTCAATCCCCGTGCCAGCGACAGGTCGAGGTCGATATCCAAATTTGTGCCGATCTTTTCGGTCAATGCAAAGATCGTTTCCATCTCTTCGATCCCCTTGACACCCGTCTCGCTCCCGCCGATGATTCCACGCAGCGCAACGAGTTTCTCGCTGTACGAGCCGCTGAGTGAGAGAATGGGGCGGAGTGCGGCGATCGACTCTGCCGAGATCCCTTTCGTGCTCAGTTCTTCTTCGACTGCTTCCAGCCCGATTTTTTCGAGCTTGTCGATGGCGACGGTGATGTCGATCATCTTGTCGGCATGTCCGATGGTCTCCGTAATGCCGTACAGAATCTTCCGGTTATTCATCTTGAGCGTAATCCGGATTCCGAGCTTGCGGAACACTTCGGAGACGATCTCGATCAGCTCCACTTCGTTGACCAGACTCCGGCTGCCGATGATATCCACGTCGCATTGATAGAACTCCCGGTAACGTCCTTTTTGCGGACGGTCGGCCCGCCAGACCGGTTGAATTTGGTAGCGGCGGAACGGGAATGCGATCTCGCTCTGGTGCTGCACGACATAGCGGGCAAAGGGTACTGTCAGGTCGTAGCGCAGTCCCTTTTCGCAGATCTTCGTAGCCAGCAGGTTACGTTTCTCTTCGTTGAGGTCTGCTGCGTCCACTCCTTTGAAAAAATCGCCGGAGTTGAGTACCTTGAAGAGCAGCTTGTCCCCTTCGTCTCCGTATTTGCCCAACAGCGTGGAGAGGTTCTCCATGGCCGGGGTCTCCAGCGGAAGAAATCCGTAGGTGTGAAAAACGCTTTTTATCGTATCGAAAATGTAGGTCCGTTTGATCATCTCCTCCGGTCCGAAATCCCGGGTTCCTTTCGGTATGGATGGTTTTTGTGCCATTTTTTATCTGGGTTGCTATATAATTATACAGAAGTATTTATGAAAAATGTTTTTTTGTCGATGTTAGTCGGCAATGAGTTTCCGGTATTTCACCCGATGCGGCAGATCGTCGCCTAACCGTTTCCGTTTGTTCTCCTCGTACTCACTGTATGATCCTTCGAAAAAGACCACTTGCGAATCTCCCTCGAAGGCCAGAATATGGGTTGCGATTCGGTCCAGGAACCAGCGGTCGTGCGAGATCACGACGGCACATCCCGCAAAGTTGTTCAAGCCTTCCTCCAGTGCGCGGAGCGTATTGACATCGATGTCGTTGGTCGGTTCGTCGAGCAGCAGTACGTTTCCTTCCTCTTTCAAGGCGAGTGCCAGATGGAGCCGGTTGCGCTCTCCTCCCGAAAGAACGCCGCATTTTTTCTCTTGGTCAGCTCCGCTGAAATTGAACCGTGAGACATAGGCTCGGGCATTGACGCTCCGGCCTCCGAGTTGGATGATCTCACTGTCTTGGGAAATCACTTGGTAGACCGTTTTTTCGGGATCGATCGAGGCGTGTTGCTGGTCAACATAGGCGAGCTTGACCGTTTCCCCAACGCGGAAAGAGCCGCTGAGCGGTTTCTCGAGCCCCATGATCAATCGGAAGAGAGTCGTCTTTCCGGTCCCGTTGGCTCCAATCACACCGACGATACCGGCAGGGGGCAATGTAAAGTTCAAGTGCTCGTACAGTAACCGATCGCCATATCCCATCGATACGTCTTGGGCCTCGATGACTACATTTCCCAATCGCG
The DNA here is from genome assembly GCA_019119305.1 of Candidatus Alistipes merdigallinarum. Classification (GTDB taxonomy): domain Bacteria; phylum Bacteroidota; class Bacteroidia; order Bacteroidales; family Rikenellaceae; genus Alistipes_A; species Alistipes_A merdigallinarum. The sequence goes on from DWXH01000038.1 coordinate 48,205, forward strand.
GACCGTTCGGAATAAATATTTCGAGTTTTTCCTCTTTCTGTTTCGTGTCTTCGTTCAACAGTTTGTCGTAGGCCGACAGACGGGCTTTGCTTTTGGCATGACGTGCCGATGGAGCCATTCGGACCCACTCCAACTCCCGTTCGAGTGTTTTGCGGCGTTTGCTCTCCTGTTTCTCCTCCATAGCGAGCCGGTTCGCTTTCTGTTCGAGCCAGCTGCTGTAATTCCCTTTCCACGGAATACCTTCTCCACGATCGAGCTCGAGGATCCATCCGGCTACGTTATCGAGGAAATAGCGGTCGTGCGTTACGGCGATGACGGTTCCTTTGTATTGGCGCAAGTGCTGTTCGAGCCAGTCGATGCTTTCGGCGTCGAGGTGGTTGGTCGGTTCGTCGAGCAACAGTACATCGGGTTGTTGAAGCAATAATCGGCAGAGTGCGACCCGGCGGCGTTCTCCTCCCGAAAGGTGTTTGACCGTCATGTCGGCATCCGGACAGCGCAGGGCATCCATCGCCCGTTCGAGCGTCGCGTCCAGTTCCCATCCGTTTTTGTGGTCGATCTGTTCGGTCAGTTCGCCCTGCCGTTCGATCAGTCGGGCCATTTCGTCATCATCCATCGGCTCCATGAACCGGGCGTTCACCGCTTCATACTCCTTCAACAGGGCTACGACATCCGCACACCCCTCCTCGACTACTTCCCGAACGGTTTTCGTGTCGTCGAGCTGGGGCTCCTGTTCAAGGTACCCCACAGTATAGCCGGGCGAAAAAACGACCTCCCCCTGAAAATTCGGATCCAATCCGGCAATGATTTTCATCAGGGTCGATTTTCCGGATCCGTTCAATCCGATGATGCCGATTTTGGCTCCGTAGAAAAACGAAAGGTAGATGTTATTTAAAACTTTTTTCTGGTTGGTGAAGGTTTTGCTGACCCCCACCATCGAGAATATGATCTTTTCGTCTGCCATAAAATGTATAGTAGTGTGTTTTCTATTTTGCACGGATCTGTTCCGTAGGCGCAAAGATAGGAAAAAAGTTCCCGTAAAAAGGGAACTTTTGTGCTGATTTACAGAAAATGACCTTGAAACGACTATTTCAGCAGCGAGGCCGGATCAAGATTTGCCGATTCGATATCTTTGAAATATTTATAGGTGCCGACCTTCAGTTCATCGGTGGCATCCTCGTCGCAGACAATGATCCCTTTCGGGTGGATTTGCAGTGCACTGATTGTCCATTGGTGGTTGTAAGCGCCCTCAATGCCGGCAGCCAGTGCGCGGGCTTTGTTGTGTCCCATCGTGAGGATCATCACTTCACGGGCAGCCATGACGGTACCTACACCGACGGTCAATGCCGTTTTCGGGACCAGATCTACATCCCCTCCGAAGAAACGGGAGTTGGCGATGATCGTATCTTTAGTCAATGATTTGACACGGGTTTTTGAGTTAAGTGATGAGAAAGGTTCGTTGAATGCCAAGTGCCCGTCCGGACCTATCCCTCCCATAAAGAGGTCGATGCCCCCGACCGCTGCGATCTTTGCCTCATAGTCTGCACACTCTTTGCACAAATCCGGAGCGTTCCCGTTCAGGATGTGAACGTTTTCGGGTTTGATGTCGATGTGGCTGAACAGGTTGTTCCACATGAACGAGTGGTAGCTTTCGGGATGGTCCTTCGGAATGCCGACATATTCATCCATATTGAATGTGACGACGTTGGCAAACGACACCTTCCCGGCTTTGTTGTATTCGATCAACGCTTTGTAGGTGCCTAATGGAGTGGAACCGGTGGGCAGTCCCAGTACGAACGGACGTGTTTCACGGCTGTTGTGTTCGTTGATCTTTTTTACGATATAGGCGGCGGCCCAAGCAGAGACCTGTTCGCCGTTTGGCTCGATAATGACTCTCATATTTATGATTTTTAATGATTATATCTCTCGTTTAGTTAAATAGCCGCAGACGGACAAATACTTCGATGGCTTGATATTCGGCCATGCCGAGTTTGTCGTAAAGACGGGCGGTGTTTTGGGTCCGCTCTTCGGCCCGCTGCCAGAATTCGCGTTTATCCTCTCCCGGGAAAGGCATGACGTCTTTCTGCGACAGGTGGCGATAAATGGCATGACGTTTCTGTACAACCTCATCCGGACTCAACGGTACGGCCATATCGACCATGTCGAGGTCCCACTCTTGCCATGCACCCCGATACAGCCAGAAGCGACACTCTTTGGTCCATGCTTCGTCGCGGATCGTGTTCATCGCTTCGAGAACGGCCTCGATACAGGTCCGGTGTGTGCCGTGCGGGTCGGAGAGGTCACCGGCGGCATAGATCTGATCCGGTTTGAGCTCTTGGAGCAGGGCTACGACACGAGAAATATCGGCATCGGTCAACACTCCTTTTTTCACCCCACCTGTTTCGTAGAACGGCAGGTTCAGAAAGTGTACGTTGGTCTTATCATTCAATCCCATGTGGCGGCAAGCCGCTTTGGCTTCACCCCGGCGGATCGATCCTTTCAATTGACGTAAAGCCAGCGGTTCGGGTTCTCCCTTGCGTTTCCCGTCGATGATGGCTTTGACTTCATCGTACTTGTCTTCGAATCCGCATTCACGGGCCGTGTCGATCGTCTGAAGAACTACGTCATCATGAACGGCGATGTTGCCCGAGGTTTCGTAAGCGACATGTACGTCGTGTCCCTGAGTGATCAGCCGACGGAATGTACCTCCCATTGAAATGACATCGTCATCGGGGTGAGGACTGAAAATCAGTACGCGTTTCGGGAAAGGTTTGGCACGTTCCGGACGAGTCGAATCATCGGCATTGGGTTTACCTCCCGGCCAACCGGTGATCGTGTGCTGTAAATCATTGAATACCTGTATGTTGATTTCGTCGTATGCCATACCCGAAATTTCGAGCAGTTGGCCGAGCCGATTGTCAACATAATCTTGATAGGTCAATTTTAGAATCGGTTTTTTGACCTGGTCGCAAAGCCAGAGAACTGCCGTTCGGATAAACCGGGGCGGCCATTGGCAGCGTCCGACAAGCCAAGGTGTTTTGATTCGGGTCAACTGCGATGCCGCACCTTCGTCGATAACGACCTCTACGTTTTTGTGCTCCTGCAAGCAGGTTGCCGGAACCAAAAGTTGATGTTCACCTTCGACGATATTTTCTATAACCTGAGCCTTTTCCTCACCCCATGCGATCAAAATGATCCGTTTGGCATCCATGATCGTTTTCAGCCCCATTGTTATGGCCTTGTGGGGAACGTTCTCTATGCCATAAAAAATCGATGCGGCGGCTTTGCGGCTTTCATTCCCGAGAGCGACCAGTCGGGTTCTCGTGTTGGGATAGGTTCCCGGTTCATTGAACCCGATTTGTCCCTGGACTCCAGTTCCTAAAACCATGAGGTCGATACCGTCGAATTCTTCGATTAGGTTTTCGTAATCATGGCAAAATGTACTGACCTTATTTTGTGGGAGCGTCCCATCGGGGATGTGTATATTTTCGGGCTTGATATCAATATGGTCCAACAGATTTTCATGCATCGAATAGTTTCGGCTTTGCAACTCTTCAGGCGCGATCGGGAAAAATTCATCCAGACTGAATAATATTACATTGCTGAAACTCAGTCCTTGTTTGTGTAGATCGACCATTGCTCGGAATAGCCCGACAGGTGATTTCCCTGTGGTCATCCCTAAAACGCACATTTCCCCTTCCGACTGTTTCTCGCGGATGCAAGCGGCGATCTCTTCTGCCACGTATTGAGCACCGGTTGCTTCGTTCTCGAAAATGGTGGTATGTATCTTTTCAAAACGGCGGATGATATCTTCGGGATCGGCTCCCGGTTCAAGTCCACCTTCACGGGGAAGCTTGTAATTCCTTTCCATAACTTATTGTATATTATAATCTTATTGTGTTTTTCGAGGGCTATTTCACTCCATAAAAATAATAATAAACAAATATTTTACAAAATTCTGAAACGTATATCGGGGAAAACCCGACCGATTTTTGTTTTTGTCCCACATATTCATTACCTTTGTTAGCAATGAACGGGAAAGGGGCAGGAGGATTGTAGATTGGATAGTTAAAAACCTAAAATACTAACGATTATGGCTGGAAAACTTTTAATACGGGATTTGACGCTTCGGGATGGACAACAGTCCGCGTTCGCAACCCGAATGAAACAGGAACAGATTGACCGCGTTCTACCATTTTATAAAGATGCGAATTTTTATGCGATGGAGGTGTGGGGAGGGGCTGTCCCCGATTCAGTAATGCGTTATTTGAACGAAAATCCGTGGGATCGTCTCGAGAAAATCAAAGCGGTTGTGGGCGACGTTTCCAAACTGACTGCATTGTCTCGGGGACGGAATCTGTTCGGTTATGCTCCTTATACGGATGAGATTATCGATGGCTTCTGTCGCAATGCGATCGAATCGGGCTTGGGAATCATGCGGATTTTCGATGCGTTGAACGATGTGAACAATGTGAAGTCGACCATTAAATATGTGAAAAAATATGGTGGAATAGCTGATTGTGCCGTTTGTTATACGATCGATCCGCACTTCTCTGCAATGGAGCGTTTCAAAGCGGCTCTGAAAGGGAAGAAATTGCCCAAGGCGGTCTTTACCGATGAGTATTTCCTCTCTAAGGCCCAACAGATGGCGGCTCTCGGAGCGGATATGATTACGATCAAGGATATGAGCGGTCTGATTCCTCCGAAACGTGTGGCCGGTTTGATCCGTTTGTTCAAGAAACACCTGTCTATTCCGATCGATTTCCATACGCATTGTACGCCTGGATATGGTTTGGCTTCTGTAGTGGCGGCAATTGAAGCGGGTGCGGATATTGTCGATACGAATATCTGGAACTTTGCGGGTGGCCCGGCTGCCCCCGCGATCGAGTTGATCTATATCTTCTGCAAGAAGATGGGCGTAGAACTCGATATCAATATGGAAGCCGTGGCGAAGATCAACAAGGAACTTTATACGATCCGTAAGGAGTTGGATGCAGTGGATGCGGTGAAGGTTTTCCCGAATCCGTTCAATCCGTTGACCGATACGTTGCCTGAATCGGTAGACAAAGAGTTCGATCGGGCTATTGCAGCAGCTCGAAGCGGTAATGAAGCTGAATTGATCGATGCTTGTCATGCCATCGAGCGCTATTTCAATTTCCCGAAACCGAACGAGTTGGTGCAGAAAGCCGAAATACCTGGCGGTATGTATACGAATATGGTCGCTCAGTTGCGCCAGCTCAAGTCCGAGCAGATTCTCGAAAATGCCATGCAGCTGATTCCGCGAGTGCGGTTGGATGCAGGGCTTCCTCCTTTGGTTACGCCTACGAGTCAGATTGTCGGAGCTCAGGCCGTGAACTGTGCGTTGGATATCAAGAATGGGAAACCGATGTATTCGAATGTGTCGAATCAGTTCGTCAATTTGGTGAAGGGTGAATATGGCGAGACTCCGGTGCCGATCGATCCGGAATTCCGGTTTAAGATTGCAGGTGTGCGTGAAGAGACTCCTTACGATACATCGAAATATAAGATGCAGCCCAATCCTGTGCTCGAGGAAGCGGGTGGCGTTAAGTTGGCAGAGAACGAAAAAGAGGAGTTGTTGTTGGAGCTTTTCCCGTTGGTGGCTAAAAATTATTTGACGGGGGTCAAGAAAGCTCGCTATCAGGCGCAACAACAGAAAGAGGCGGCAGAAAAACCGGCAGAAGCGGCACAGCCTGTTGCGGAAGCACAGCCTGCAGCAGCACCTAAAGCTGAAGCCGCCCCTGCAGCTGCTAAACCTGCAGCCGCTCCGATTACCGGTCGGGTGATTGCCGCCCCGATGCCCGGTCGGGTTTTGAGTGTATTGGTGAAGGTCGGAGATGCGGTTAAGAAAGATCAGGATGTATTGATTCTCGAAGCCATGAAGATGGAGAACAGTATCGCTTCCGATTTTTCAGGTTCAGTGAAACAGATTCTCGTAGCGGAGGGAGATACCGTTGCGGTTGACACACCTTTGATCGAAATCGAATAATCAATAATTGAAACAGATCGAATTACTGGGAGGGCCTTCGGATTTTCGAAGGCCCTCCTTCGTTTTAGCTTTTTTTATCTGCGGTCTTGGTGGTTCCCTAATATTTTTTATGCATGAAAGATGAGAAAGATCAGCTTGATTCCCCGATTGGTAAACCGATGAATTTTGGACTATTAAGAATTCCAATCAGCAGTTGAACTGCTGTGATTTATAAGTTTAACCGAGGTCATATATGCCTCAAAATTAGTTGTAAATAATTGAAAATCAAGGTATGAAATACTTGTAAAAGTCCCTGGAAATCAGTAACTT
>DWXH01000039.1 GCA_019119305.1 Candidatus Alistipes merdigallinarum
ACAAGGAATAGGCCAAGAACACCGCAGGTCAGAAACAGGTTGCCCGACTTCGGAGAGGCAACCCGGCGGCAAGGTTTTCGGGAGTAACCCGGAAGGTTTCGAGTAACTCGAAACATACCTTGCTGCTGCCACTTTTCGGCAGTAACCGAAAAGCCTTCGGGTAACTCGAAGGACACCTTGCTAATTTCTCGCTGATTTCTCGTGAAATCAATAATCCGTCAGCAAACGGATTTGAACAAGTGTTGTTATTTCGGCTCTCAATGCACGTTTCCCGATACCGATGCTGCCAGAAGAAAGGGAATAGAGGGATGAGAAAGCAAGAGAGTAGTTATATCCGTATGAATGCCTGCAAGCCTACCTGCGTGTGGGTTCTCGTGAATGCAAATGCGTGCGGACATACACACGCTGGCCTGCAAGCCTGCCCGCACTCTGACCTGCCCGCCTTCCTACTTGCCTGCCGACCGGTCTGCCTGCGTGCCTGCCTGCCGGCACACAGACAGGCGCGCAGGCAGGCTATTCGTAAACAAGCAGGCTCAAATACAATGTGGAAACGGTATTGAATTAAAAGCAGGACAGTGCTACTGATTTTCATCAGCAAGATGCGCAGCAAATGTACAATAATGATAAGATGTTTGATTTTCTCTATTTTTCAGAGGAATAACTTTGGCAATGAAGGAGAAAAACACTACTTTTGCAAATGAGAAAAGCGTTCTTTTGATTGATGCAGAACATTGCAGAATAGAGAAGCCCGCTGGTTTCCAAATCGTTACCTGTTAAGCTGACAATCTTTGTAAGTTCTTTGTTTTCAATGGGTAAGAAGAATTGATATGTCTTGCCAGGTGCCAACTTATATGCTTGTTTATTTCAGCCCGTTTTACCCATCTTTTAAGGGTTTTTAGACACATTTCATAGCTGGGCAAGGGAAATATTAGCTCATCACGCTTATCTGAGCTGCTGGGTCGTCCTATCAACTTCAAAAGGCCATCATTTAGGGGTATCACAACACCACTGCTGGCACTATGCCCTTTTGTCTTGTTCTGTTCAAACTTCAATAGCTTGTTGGAGAAATCCACGTTGGCAAATGTCAAGTCTTTCACATCACAGTACCTCAACCCACAATAGAGACAAAAGATAAAAGCCCGTCTTATATTGGGGTTCTCTCGTTCATAGTGGGTTGCTATCAGCTGTTGTATTTCCTCTGGTGAAAGCACCTCTTTTCTTAATTGCTGGTCATCCACCTTTATTGTTATACCCGTGCAAGGGTTTTTCAACATAGCATCGTGTTCTACGGCATACTTGATCACTTTCTTAAACCGTGCATATATACTCTTTGCACCCTCGCCCTTACTTCTGCTCTGCAGATACTCGGTAAAAGCCTCAACCATATCTTTAGTTATCTGTTCTGGCCTTATACTCTTGGCATACTTGTTATACTCTGGGGTGTCATTCAGAAAGTCAATAAAGCGTTTAAAGGCTATTTCCACCATCCTAATATCTTTCTTGGTGTACTTGTCAATATAGGCTTGGAAATAATCAAGGAAATTTATGTCACGCTTCTTTTTGAGCCTGTAGCCCTCAACGCTTTCTAACAGTTCCTGCCCACGCTCAAACCTAATCTTCTTTGCAAGCTCCAGCGTTTCTTTGTTCTGCTGGCGTTCTTGTGGTGTTCTGGGTGCCTGCCAAAGGTAGAGTTTCATAAACTCACGTTTCCTGTCTTTCTTGGCTACTTGCTTACCCGTTTTCTTACTTTCCACTTTGGTATAACCAAAGTAATAATCCAAAAACAAACTTTCCCTGCCATCTGAAAGTATCTTTGCCCCCAACTTTGGGTTGTCGGTGGTGTCTTGGCTGATTAGATAGGTATTATCGTTCCTTATTTCTTTTTTCTGTGCCATACTCTTTGCTCTTTACTTCCCTTGTTTGCAAAGGTAGGCATTTCTTTTAATCTGGGTAGCCAAAGGGTAGCCAAAAACGACAAAACATAGTCTTTTTTATGAAAAAAAAGTTAATGTACCTTTTTTGGCTACCTCTGATTTTCTTGCACTTAGATTCATATGGGTACTCTTTATTAAATGGGTACTTAACCCGTCGGGGGTACATAAAAAAGAGGACGGTCGACGTGCAAGTTGATCGTCCTCTTTTTATCTTCCATATCACAACAAACACAACTTCAATCTCATCACATACACCTATTCGATCATAAACGAACCATTCTCTTTTTTTGCCTGAATTATACTACTCACATCGAACTTACTTTTTTATAACCCTGCATGGATTCCCTACCGCAATACAATTCGCAGGAATAGATTTTGTAACAACACTACCTGCTCCAATCGTAGTCCCATCCCCGATAACTACTCCCGGCAAGATAATACTACCGCCTCCGATCCATACATTTCTTCTTATACTGACCGGCGCCGTTTGTGATTTCCAAAATGTACTGTTCTCATCAATTCGTTCAATAGGATTTGTCGGATGGAATACCGTATAAATATGCACTCCCGGACCTATACCCGAAAAATCACCGATCGTTATCGTATTACAATCCAGGAAAACACAATTCATATTTATCTCCACATGATTTCCTATATGTATATTTTCGCCATAATCGACAAAAAAGGGTGCTGAAATCCATGTACTTTCTCCATAACTTCCAAGCAATTCATCTAAAATCAATTTTTGTGTTTCCTTATCACGGCTATCCGTCAAATTATATTTTAACTGAAGACGTTTTGCTAAATGCCATCGTTCGATCAACTGAGCATCCCCGCAATCGTAAACCTCCCCTGCCAACATTTTATCTCGTTCCGTCATAGCAGTTTCTATAAATGACTCTTTCAGTCAATTTTTACCGGGCTTCTCGCTTCAGCTCCTCGCACCGGGCCCGATAAGCTGCCAACACATCGGCATAGGCAGGATCGGATGCCAGGTTGTGTATCTCGTGCGGATCCTTGCGCATATCGTACAACTCTTCATAAGCGGGTTGCTGCGTGAAATAAACCACATATTTGTAATCCGGCGAAACGACTCCCTCCGACTGCGGAATCGCCGGATGAGGCAATCGATGCTCGTAGTAAAAATCATGGCGCCAGGACTGCCTGGCCTCCTTATCCTGCAACGCCAACAAATTCCGACCCTGCATACCCTCCGGTGCAGAGACTCCGGCCAAAGCCAAAATAGTAGGGGCAATGTCTATATTGAGGGCCATGTGGCTTTCACGAACGCCCCGCTGAGAACGGGGTGCCCGGGGATCATAAATGAACATCGGAACCCGTACCGACTCCTCATAGATGAACCATTTGCCCGCCAACCCGTGTTCACCGAGCAACATTCCGTTATCACCCATGAAGATGATCACCGTGTTGTCGTCGACACCCAACCGTTCGAGCTGATGGACCATATCGCCGATCACATCGTCGACCTGCGTGATCAGCCGGTAATAGTTTTTAACGTTGTGTTGGTACTTCTCGGGAGTCTCAAACCGGGAACGCCAGCGATTGCGCGCCTCGCTCGGTTCACGGAAAAACTCCGGAAACAGATTCCAGTATTCATCGCTTCCGACCGCCGGTTCGGGAATCTCCACATCCGCATAATACGCATCGTAACGGGGGTGCGTAATGAATTCCCGGGGATCCCCATCCTGTGTATGCGGTGCCTTGAAGCTGACCGACAGGCAGAACGGTTCCTCTTTCCCCGCAAAATTATCGAGAAAACCGGCAATCTCCCGGCTCACGCCATCCGTATGGTGATAATAGTTTCCGTAGCGGTCTTTATTCTCGTAGTCGGGCTGATGTTTGGGCTCACACGCCCAGTAGTCGAACTGATCTTTCGGCTGGTTCGGCAGGCCGATCCCGAACTTTCCGACAAAACCTGTCTTGTATCCGGCTTCTCGCAACAAAACGGGATAGGTCTCCGCAAACCGATCCGGTGCAATATCGGTCACAAAATCGCAAACCCCGTGTCGCGACACATACTGTCCCGTCAGAATAGAAGCCCGGCTACTACACGAAATCGAAGTCGTAACGTAGGCATTCGTATAAAGTATCCCGTCGCGAGCAAGTGCGTCCAGATTTGGCGTCCGGATGATCGGATTACCCATGACGCCCAGTGCATCATAGCGATGGTCATCCGTCAAAATAAAAATAATATTGGGCCGTTTCTCCTGATCTTGCGTATCGCTCCGGTGCGGCGTTGCTGCCTGCAATGGTCCTGCGGCAGACAGGGTCAGCAATCCGGCCGACGAAAAGGAAGAGAGTGCTCTTCCGTATCCTGTTTTCCTCATTTTTATCTATTAATATTTATAACAACCTTATATTTATATATTTAACTACAAAATCCAACTCTTCAATTACTGAATAACGAGTTGCGCCATATCCGGGATCGTGGCCGCCTCGACGACATCTCCGCCGGAACGCCACACTTCGATCAAATCGACATACGGTGTCTCCTTTCGGGACTCCTTGCTCTTGTCGTAATCGGGATTCTTCACCGGCAGATAACGGGCTTCGACATTGCGGTCGAGCCACTGCACCAGAATACCGAACAACCGACGCGTATCCTTCGCCCGCCGGGCGGCAAGGTTATGCATCTCATACGGATCCTTCGCCATGTCGAACAGATAGAGCCGGCCGTGCCAATCGTAGATCAACTTCATATCGCCGACCCGGACCGCCGAGTGGGGCGTAAGCGGAAGACCATCCACCGGATTGTTGTATATTACGTTGAACGGATAGTGCCAATAGAGCGTATCGCGTGAAAAAACCTCTCTTTTCCGACCCTTGTGTTGTTGGAAAAGCGAATAAAAACTGCGTCCGTCGATCTGCTGCTCGGTGTAATAGGGTGTCGGATCGACTCCTGCAAACTCCAGCAATGTCGGGAAGAGATCACTGGCATCGATCAGCGAACGGTCATCCCACGTTCCACCCTCGATATGCCCTTTCCAACGGAAAATCAACGGCGATTTCACCCCGCCCTCGAACAGCGTCGCTTTCCCTCCTATATAAGGCGAATTGTTGGTGATCAGATCGTGCGGCGTGATCTTTCCGTCGATTCCCCCGTTGTCCGACAAAAAGACCACAAGCGTATTCTCCTCGATACCGGTCTCTTCGAGCTTGTCGAGAATCCTTCCTACCGAATTGTCGAGTCCGCGTACCAGACCGGCATAGACCGGATCGCTCTGCCGGTTCCAACCCCGCGTAGGCTTGTTTGAAAAGTATTCGATGTCCTCGGGTTTGGCCTGGATCGGCGTATGGACCGCAAACTCACAGAAATAGAGGAAAAACGGTCCGTCATCGGCGGCAACCCTCCGATCGATATAATCAAGCGCCTTTTGGGTCAGATCATCGGTCAGGTAACTCTCCCCACTCTCCGCACCGGCATCCCCTATCTTCCACTCCTGTTGCGGCATCTTCGGGTAACGCCGTTTCGACCGGTCATTCCATCCCCCTCTCCAGCCGAAATGAGCCGAACCTCCGGCATCGAAATAGGCCGGCACCTCATCGAAACCCCGATCGCCCGGCTGATACCCCTCCGCACCGAATCCGCCCACATGCCACTTCCCGATAAACGCAGTATGGTAGCCCTCCATCGCCTCCGGAAGTACCACCTCCTTGCGACCTTCGTCCCATGCCAATCCGGCCGGAATGGCTGAATTGGACTTCCCGTTGATCAATGCCTGCTCGATACGGATGTCGTCCTCGTGCGAGATCGCATCATGCGCATAGCCCGGATGAGGAGGTTCTTCATTCAGCATGTACCACGTATCCCGTGCCGGCATGGCGGTCGTAAACCCGAGCCGTGCCGCATACTTCCCCGTCAACAGGCTCGAACGCGTCGGTGAGCTTAACGGACACACATAGGCATTCGAAAAAGCCATGCCCTCCTCCACCAACCGATCGATATGAGGCGTCTCGTAAAACATACTGTCGATCGGCGTTCCCGTTACCCGGTGTGCAAAGGAACAGACATCCATATACCCCAGGTCATCAGCCAAAATAAAAATGATGTTGGGGCGTTGCGCATCGGGAAATTCTCCCGCGGCTTCCGCCACCGGTAAAACGCACGTAAGTGTCGAGCAAAGAATCGACGTATTTTTCAGTAGGCTCATCTCCCAAAGATTAATGTTTCATACCCTCGAGCAACTGGCGTTTTGCAGCTGACGGATTTCCCGCCGCCGCATCCTTGCGCTTCACAAGATCCTCGTACAGGACCTTACGCAACCGTGCCACTTCCGGTGCATACGCAGGATTCCCGATCTGGTTGGTCATTTCATAGGGATCCTCCTGCAGGTCGTAGAACTCATCGGTATCGGTCGGGGTCCATACATATTTATACCGCCCATCACGCACCATGCGCTGCACGAACAGACCGAACTGCTGCCCGTTGTAATTGCTGAAGGCATATTCGCGACAAGTCGTATCACACTGTCCCGTAAGCAGAGACATCAACGAAGCCCCCGCAGAGGCAAACTCGAAACCGGCAATCTCGGGAATCGTCGCGGCCAGATCAAGCGCATGACAGACGAAGGCATCGCATCGGCTGCCAGCCTCAACCACTCCGTCCCAACGCACGATCAGCGGCACATGAACCTCCTCTTCATACATGACATAATGTTTGTCCAACATGCCGTGGCTTCCGGCCGCATCGCCGTGATCAGCCGTATAAACGATCATCGTATGGTCGGTCAACCCCTCTTTTTCAAGCTCCTCGACCAGCATGCCGATTGCATCGTCGACCTGCTCCACAACCGCATAATAGGAGCGCATGTAGCGTTCCCAATCGGCCCACGTGTAATCTTCCAGCGCCCAGTTCAGAATCTGCTGCCGCTGGATATAGGGTTTATGTTCAAGATCGTCCGGAAAATTCGGCCACTGAGGAATAGCCCGCGAAGCATACCGGTCATAAAATTCCTTCACCGGATAACAGGGCAGATGCGGCTCGACATAATCCAGCCGCAGATGCCAGGGTTTTCCCTCGCTTTCGTATTTGCGGATTAGTTCGATCGCCTGCCGGACGAACCAATGAACCGAGGCCGTCTCCTTGTCGATGCTGTCATAACCACCCATCATCGCGGTCTGTCCGGTATTGACCCGATGCAGGCGTTTCCCCTCATTTTTGAGCCATGCCGCATACTGTGCCTCATTGACATAATCGTCGAATCCGAAATCGAGCGGGGTTTTGGTCGGGTGTACATGCCATTTGCCCACATACCCCGTACGATACCCCTCATCGTGCAGCCGTTCGGTCCACGTATCAGAATCGAACAGTCTGACAGGCAACGTAATGTCGTAATTCCACAGGCCGCCGTGCTGTTCGGGCCACTGTCCCGACAACAAACACTGTCTGGCCGGACAACTGGTCGGGATCGGCGTATAGGCCCGCGTGAACTGCATCCCCTGAGCCGCCAGCCGATCGATATTCGGCGTCTTCACGATCGGATTCCCCGTATAACCGAGACAGTCGTAGCGCTGCTGGTCACACTGGATAATCAAAATATTGGGTTTCTCCTTTTTGGAAGACGACGAAACGCCATTTCCCGCACAAACTGCCGATTCGGCAGTCAATAACATACAGGCAGAAAAGAGTATGGATTCTTTCATTTTTCTATGTTTTACTTTCTTCAGCGACACAAGTCCCTAATTTTGCAACCGCAACGAGACGAGCCGTTAGGCTTTTTCCCTTGATTCGCTGTTTTCCAAAGATAACGTTTCCGCAAAAAATAATCAACCTCTCTTTTTTATATTCCCGAGATTTAATACCTTTCGTACTCTTTTTAGAGTTTGGACAAGCCCCATGAACCGCAAAAAATTCATCACGTTCGACGAAGCGCTTAAACCGAATCGTCCTACGGCTTTTTCCGTCATGATCAAACCGGCCGGTTCGGTGTGCAATCTCGGATGCCGATACTGCTATTATTTAGACAAAGCCGCTCTATACGAGAACCGTCAGTCCATCATGGATGACGAGCTTCTCGAGACGACCATAAAACAATATATCCAAGCAAACGACATCCCGCAGATCATGTTCGTCTGGCACGGAGGTGAACCGCTGATCGCCGGACTCGATTTTTACAAAAAAGCCGTTGCTTTACAACAGAAATATGCAGAAGGCAAACAAATAGAGAATGTATTACAGACAAACGGCATACTGATCGACGAAGATTGGTGCCGATTCTTTGCGGAACATAACTTTTTGATAGGGATCTCCATCGACGGCCCGGAATCCATACATGATGCCTACCGAAGAAACAAGGCCGGAGAAACCACTTTCGCCAAAGTCATGGGCGCTATCGAACAGATGCGAAAATATCGGGTCGAATTCAACACCATGAGTGTCGTAAGTCGTGCCAGCGAAGGGAAAGCTATCGATATCTATCGATTCCTCAAATCGATAGGCAGTACTTTCATGCAGTTTCTTCCGGCGCTCGAGTACGTCCGTATCTCCGGAAAAACAGGGAAGGCGCTTATCGTCCCACCGGGAACACCAGATTCTGTAATGGCGGAATGGTCCGTATCGGCCAAAGGGTACGGCAGATTCCTCAACGATATTTTCGATGAGTGGGTGCTGACGGATGTCGGACGCTACTTCGTTCAGATGTTCGACGTCGCACTGGCACAATGGGTCGGAGTCCCTCCCGCCCTGTGCGCATTTGCGGACACATGCGGCGATGCACTGGTCATCGAATACAACGGGGACGTATACTCCTGCGACCACTTCGTTTATCCGGAATACCGACTGGGAAACATAAAAGAACACCATCTGAGATCCTTATACCGTAAAAAGGAGCAATTCCGGTTCGGTATGGACAAACGCAACTCGTTACCCTCCGAGTGTCTGAACTGCCGCTACTATTTCGCCTGTCGGGGAGAGTGCCCCAAACACCGTTTCGAACAATCGGCCGAAGGCGAGCCAAACAAAAATGCCCTATGTGAAGGTTTCAAGCTGTTTTTCAAGCATGTAGATCCATACATGAAATACATGGCCGATTTGTTGCGCGAACAAAGGCCCCCGGCATTGGTCATGTCATGGGCCCGCAGACGAATGGGGTTCGAACGGATTTAGTCAAAATAAAATCGGGAAACCAAACCCTCCTTAAACAATCCTAGGGCATAAAAATGTCTTCTGCAACAATTTTTTCATAAAAAACAACCGATATTTTTTATCAAATAGAATTTTTTATTATCTTTGTCCCGGACAGAAGGCAGAGAATGATTATATAATCTATTTTATTTTTTATAAAACCGATCCAATCTTTTTTATGTTTAACCTTAAATGTGTTTTTTTATGGAAAACAATCAGATCAATGCCATGCCGAGAATCGGCGACCCAGCTCCGGCTTTTACGGCAAAAACGACGCAAGGAATGATCAACTTCCCGAGCGACTATCAGGGAAAATGGAAAATTTTGTTCAGCCATCCGGCCGATTTCACCCCTGTATGTACGTCAGAATTTATGACCTTCGCCTCCATGGCCGACGATTTCGAAGCGCTTAACTGCCAACTGGTCGGTCTGTCGGTAGACGGTTTGTACAGCCACATAGCCTGGCTGCGCACCATCAAAGACAAAATCGAGTACAAGGGCATGAAGGATGTAGAAGTAAAGTTCCCGCTCATCGAAGACATTACGATGGAGGTGGCCAAACTTTACGGCATGATCCAACCCGGCGAAAGCCAGACCTCTGCTGTCCGGGCGGTATTTTTCATCGACCCGCAGGACAAAATCCGCACGATCCTCTACTATCCACTCTCACTCGGCCGCAATTTCGACGAGATCAAACGGATCCTGATCGGATTGCAAACCACGGACAATTTCGGTGTCGCACTGCCGGCAGACTGGCGTCCCGGCGACGAAGTGATCGTACCTACCGCCGGTTCCTGCGGCGTGGCCAAAGCCCGTATGGACGGAGAGGAGGGCGAAATGAAGTGTTACGACTGGTTCTTCTGCACCAAACAATTAAGTAAAGAAGAGGTAGAGAGCAAACTCGGTGGGAACA
>DWXH01000040.1 GCA_019119305.1 Candidatus Alistipes merdigallinarum
AAAGAAAAGAAAAGAAAAGAAAAGAAGGGAAGAAAGAACAATGATCAGACCGTCAATATAAAACACTGTAAATGAAGAAATTTTACACATCCATACTGTTTATCACATTCATAATCCAAACAGTGATGGCACAAAATCAGAAGTACGATACGCTTCAATCGCATCATACCTATGAAATTGGAGAGGTCGTTGTAACCGGAACCCGTAATGCAACTGACATCCGCCATCTTTCGCAAACCGTTTCGGTTATCGATCGCCCGAAAATCGATAATGCCATGCAACCGTCCTTGTTACCTGTACTTACTGAACAAGTACCCGGATTATTTGTCACTTCTCGCGGCATAATGGGTTACGGCGTATCGAACGGAGCTGCCGGAGGCATATCGCTTCGCGGATTGAGTGGAGGAAATGCACGGTTAATGGTAATGATCGACGGTCATCCACAATATGCCGGTATCTTCGGCCACCCTATATCGGATGCCTATCAATCGTTTCTTGCCGAACGCGTGGAGGTTCTAAGGGGACCGGCGTCTGTCCTTTATGGTTCGAACGCTATGGGAGGTGTAATCAATATCGTCACCCGCAAAATGCAGCAAGACGGTGTAAGTACAAATTTGCATACAGGTTATGGCTCTTACAACACCCTGGAAACGGAACTGACCAACCGTATCCGCAAAGGACGTTTTTCGAGTATTCTCTCCGGATCATACAACCGTACCGACGGACACCGCCCGGATATGGGTTTTGAACAGTACGGTGGATATGCAAAATTAAGCTATGAAATAACGGATCGCTGGAGCCTGCGCGGCGACGTGAATGTAACGCATTTCAACGCCTCATATCCGGGCCCTGCAAATGCTCCGCTGCTCGACGGTGATCAACGCATTACACGGGGCGTGACTTCTCTTGCACTGGAAAACCGATATGAAAAGAGTTCCGGAGCAATAACTTTCTTCTACAACTGGGGAAACCACTGGATCAACGACGGCTATACACCCTCCGAAGGAGAAGGTCCTCAGGACGACCGATTTCTCTCGCATGACAACATGATGGGGGTTTCCCTCTATCAGAGTACTCGGTTTTTCAAAGGCAACCGTATTACGTTAGGAATCGACTGGTTCCGTTACGGAGGTCGTGCATGGAACGAATATGTAAGCGGTGAAAATGTGGGGACGACCTCCAAACTGGTAGACAAACACGAAAACGAGTTGGCCGGATACGTCGATCTGCGCCAAGACATAGGATCATGGCTTACGTTCAATGCCGGATTTCGTGCTGACCACCACTCACGAGTAGGAACTGAATGGGTACCTCAAGCCGGAGTGGCATTCCATCTTTCCCGCACCATAGAGCTAAAAGTCTCCGCCTCGAAGGGTTTCCGCTATCCGATTCTCCGTGAGATGTACATGTTTCCGCCACAAAACCCCGATTTGCAGCCCGAATCAATGTGGAACTACGAACTGGCGTTCTCACAACGGTTGATGGACGGACGGCTGACTTATGGAATAAACCTGTTCTATATCGATGGTAAGAACCTCATTATGACCCTTCCCAACCCGAACGGCAGCGGTATGCTAAACCAAAATTCCGGAGAAATTAAAAATACGGGAGTAGAAGTACAGGCAGATTTCCGCATCAATCGTTGGTGGTCGGTAGAAGGAAATTACAGCTACCTCCACATGAAAAATCCCATAATCGCCGCACCTAAACATAAACTACATACCGGAGTCTACTTTTCACACGGGCGTTGGAATGTCTCCACCGGGCTGCAATACATCGCCGGTCTTTATACCCAAACCGACCCCGTATCGACAGAAGAGTTTGTATTGTGGAACCTACGGGCGTTATTTCAGGTCTCCCGCCAGCTCAGCATCTGGGCACGAGGTGAAAACCTATTGGCTCAACAGTATGAGATCAATGCCGGTTACCCGATGCCCCGGGCAACAATCATGGCCGGTTTCAATATTAATTTCTAAGAAAACAACCGAAGCATGAAGACAGCATCTTGATCATGATGTTACCGCCACATCTTGCCGCTGCTACTTAATGGACAAATAAATGGCATAACTCATTTTCAAGGAGCTGTGTCTATGAGAATCCGTTTTCAACGACAACGCCAAATGTTTTCCGCTATGGGCAACCGGTACAATGCCAAACAACAGAAACAAACAGACAGGAACACAACTGCGAATTCCGTTGAAACAAGTAATTCAGGTAATATAATCCGTAATCCGTCTACCATTCGGGCCGTAAAGTTATCCTACTTTTGTATCATCACTAAACGATAGTGAAGATTATGGGGCCACACATTACCTGCCGCATAATGATTCCAGTCAATGGCCGCATTATCGACGGAAGAGAAAAAACAGCCATTTCCGACGTGTTACCGGAGACAAATCGTTCCGTTTCGCCCGGAAATAAAAAGCATAAAACAATGAAAGACCGACATAGTTTGGTTACGTTAGTTAACAAAAAAGACAACTAAACATAACAGACATGACCAGAATACGAATCATTGCATTCGCTACGTTATTGTTTGCTACAAATGTATTAACGGCATCGGGAGGGACAACAAAAACTAAATCAACAGATATGGACACATTGGCATTAACACAAGAGTGGGATAAGACATTTCCACAGAGTGACAAAGTAACACACGAAAAGATAACCTTCCACAACCGGTACGGCATTATGCTTGCTGCAGACCTGTACAAACCGATAAATGTACAGGGTCGTTTAGCTGCCATAGCCGTCAGCGGGCCCTATGGCGCTGTCAAGGAACAGGTATCGGGACGGTATGCACAAACCCTCGCCGAACGGGGATTTCTGACTATCGCTTTCGATCCATCGTTTTATGGAGAAAGCGGAGGTTCACCGCGTTACCTCACTTCACCTGAAATCAGCACAGAAGACTTCAGCGCCGCAGTCGATTATCTGATAACACGAGAGGATGTGGACGCCGAACGTATCGGCATTCTCGGCATTTGCGGCTGGGGCGGTTTTGCACTCAATGCCGCTGCCAACGACCCGCGCATCAAGGCTACCGTAACCTCGACCATGTACGATATGAGCCGTGTAAACGCGAACGGATACTTCGACTCCATGACCGCCGAAGACCGTTACAAATTACGGGAACAGTTAAACGAACAACGCACAAAAGATTATCAAAGCGATAATTACGCATGCAACGGAGGGGTTGTCGATCCGGTTCCAGATGACGCCCCGCTTTTCGTCCGCCAATACCACGACTACTATAAGACAACAAGAGGCTATCACCGCCGTTCCCCGAATTCGAATGGGGGAATCACCAAAACGAGTGTCCTCTCGTTTGTCAACATGCCTATCCTTTCCTACATCGATGAGATACGGAGTGCCGTGCTGATCATACATGGAGAGAAAGCCCATTCGCGTTATTTCAGCGAAGATGCCTTCAAAAAACTGAAGGGAGACAACAAAGAACTATTGATCGTTCCAGATGCCAATCACGTCGATTTGTATGACAATTTAAAGATGATACCGTTCGATAAAATAGAAGACTTTTTCAGAAAAAATCTATATTAAATTTATCGTATACTTCGACAGACAAACGGCATCAGATCCTCAGATAAACATTTTTGGGATACTGAGCCTGCAAAACCACAACACCCCGAGCCTCGCGACAAAAACGTTGCGAGGTTTTCTTTTTACCTTTATCTGAAAGATCCCTCTCCTAAAGATGCAATAATAACACAATAAGACTTACATTCAGACTGTAAAAAAGATCCGAATCAATAATATATGAAACGTCAGGGAAGTCTGTGTCTCATATTATTCTTTCCAAATTCTTGCATATTTAAGCTAGTTTTCCTATGTTTGTTAACATACAGAGAAGGTTTGTATATAGAAAACAGTATATATTCATCTAAAAATTCAATCAAACTCAACAAAATGAAAAAACGTCTGACTTTACTTGCCGTTGGCTTGTCGCTTATCGGCATCGTAGGCCAAGCCGCCCCGAAAGCAAAATCGGCAGCCATCCGGAAAACTCCGCCCGCCGTTACGACCCACCTTGACGGACATATCGGAAACCGAATCGATGCCTGTATCCGTGTCCGCGTAATAAGCGAAGACGAAAACCTGCTTGTCGCGCCTTTCAAGACCCAAAACGAATCCACCATGTGGCAAACCGAATTCTGGGGGAAATGGATGTTGGGCGCCATCGATGCCTATCGTTATAACGGCGATCCCGAATTGCTGCAAAAAATCACCAACGCCGTAAACGGACTGTTGGCTGTTCAGCTCGAAGACGGATACATCGGTAATTACAAGCCCGAAGCCCAACTCGACTACTGGGACGTATGGGGACAGAAATACACCCTGTTGGGCCTGCAATCCTATTTCGATCTGACCGGAGATAAAAAAGCTTTGGAAGGCGCCTGCCGTCTGGCCGACCGGCTGATGACCCAGATTCCCGCTAAAAAAGAGATCGAAGCCGCCGGGTTTTATCAAGGTCTGCCCGCCATCTCGATTCTCGAACCCTTCGTGTACCTGTACCAACACACGCAAAACGAAAAATACCTCGACTTTGCCCGATACATCGTTTCCCGGATGGAGGCCCCCGAAGGTCCGAAATTGATCAGTAAAGCGCTGGACGGAGTTCCCGTTGCCGAACGGTCGAGAACTTCGGGAAACATCAACGATTGGTACAGCAGAGTAAACGGGCAAAAAGCCTATGAGATGATGTCCTGCTACAACGGACTGCTGGAGCTCTACAAAATCACAAAAAATCCGGAATACCTCGACGCCATCGAGAAAAGCATGCAGAACGTCATCGATGAAGAGATCAACATCACCGGATCGGGAACCGCATTCGAATGTTTCTATCACGGCAAACGCCGGCAGACCGAACCCACCTACCATACGATGGAGACCTGCGTGACGATGACCTGGATGCAAGTGTGCAAAAACATGCTCGATCTGACGAAAAACCCGATGTTCGCCGACCAGATCGAACGGACCATGTATAACGCGCTGTTCGCCGCGCTGAAAGAAGATGCAGCACAGATTGCCAAATACAGTCCGTTGGAAGGGGTACGTTCGTCCGGCGAATCTCAGTGCGGCATGCACGTGAACTGTTGCAATTCGAACGGACCGAGAGCCTTCGCCATGCTTCCCGACATTGCCGTGACCACAAGTCAGGACAGCATTTACGTCAACCTGTACGGACCGATGACCTCAACCGTACAGATGGGCAAACGGGAGATAAAACTCGAACAGACAACAACCTATCCCGAAGAGGGGAACATCGAGATCAGCGTCGATGCCCCGAAAAATTCGGAATTCGCTTTGTGCCTGCGTATTCCATCGTGGAGCAAGGTCAGTCAGGTAGCGGTAAACGGCAAAGCGATCGGAAACATCCAACCGGGCAGTTATGTAACGATCAAGCAACTTTGGCAATCGGGCGACAAAGTCACCGTCAATCTCGACATGCGCGGACGGCTGACCGAACTGAACGGATATCAGGCCATCGAACGCGGACCGATCGTACTGGCTCGTGACTCGCGTTTCAACGACGGCTTCGTCGATGAGACCTCGATCGTTCAGGCCGATGCCGAAGGATATGTCACCCTGATGCCCGTTGCCGAAGAGGAACGTCCCGAAAAGATGTGGATGGCATTCACGGCTCCGATGGTGATGGGAACCGACCTCGAAGGAGACCTCGCCAAACCGTTGCAGATCAAACTCTGCGATTTCTCCTCTGCCGGGAATACCTGGAACCGGGCAATCCGCTATCGGGTTTGGTTGAAAAAGACATTAGACGTAAGGGGGCTCAAACCCAATGAATAAAGAGCCGTTTACACCCGTCCAAACGAAACGAAGAGAGTCCGCCAAATGGCGGGCTCTCTTTCGTTCAGCACGTCGCTTGCGCGACTTTATTTAGAAAAAGGCGTCTCTTCTTTCCGTAAGAAAGCATCGATACCGACTGCCGCACGACGCCCGGAAGCCATGGCCCGAACGACGAGTGACGCACCCGATGCAGCATCTCCTGCGGCAAAAACCTTGTTTACAGAGGTCTCATTGTTTTCACCTATCGCGACATTTTTCCGACCATCCAGGCCAACACCCAAATTCTGTACCAACCCTTCGTAAACGGGATGTACAAAACCCATCGCCAACAAAACAAGGTCGGCCTTGATGATCTCCTTTTCCCCTGTATGTATCATGTTCATCCGTCCTGTTTCGGGATCCTTTTCCCATTCAACCCGCTCAACCTCGACTCCGGTCAGCACCCCGTTTTCACCGATAAAACGAGTGGTCCCGAGATTCCAACGCCGTTCACAGCCCTCTTCGTGCGAAGAGGAGGTTTTCAATACCATCGGATACATCGGCCACGGAGTATCCGGATTCGAACCGACCGGAGGTTTGGGCATGATCTCGATCTGGGTAATTTTAACCGCACCCTGGCGTACGGAGGTTCCGACACAATCCGACCCCGTATCTCCACCACCAATTACCAGCACGTGTTTGCCTTTGGCCGTAATCCGATCCTTTTTGGCAACCTCTTCTCCGGCATTCACCCGGTTCTGCTGCTGCAGCAACTGCAGGGCAAAATAGACCCCTTTCAAGTCACGGCCTTCGACCGGCAGATCACGCGGAACTCCCGACCCGATCGCTACACAGACGGCATCATAATCACGAAGCAGCTCATCGGTTCCGAGGTCGCGACCCACGCAGACCGACGTACGGAATTCGATTCCCTCCTCTTCGAGCAGTTTCAAACGGCGGTCGATGATCTTTTTGCTGAGCTTGAAATCGGGGATACCCAAACGGAGCAAACCTCCGATAAACTCGTTCTGTTCGAATACGGTCACGCTGTGTCCCTTTTTATTGAGCTGATTGGCACAAGCCAAACCGGCAGGACCCGATCCGATGACAGCCACCCGCTTCCCGGTACGTTTTTTCGGAGGTCGGGCTACGACGTACCCTTCGGCGAACGCCCTTTCGACGATCGAGGCCTCGTTCTCCCGAATCGTCACCGGCGCATCGTGCAGTTTCAGTACGCACGACTTCTCGCACAACGCCGGACAGACCCGACCGGTAAACTCCGGAAAATCGTCCGTCGCCGACAACGACAGGTAGGCTTCCTCCCACCGTCCGCGATAGGCCAGATCCTGCCATTCGCCCTGCCGGTTCCCCAGCGGGCAGGCCCAGTGGCAAAAGGGCACCCCGCAATCCATACAACGCGACGCCTGCAACCTGCGGTCCTCGATGTTGAGCGTCTGTTCAACTTCCGTATAATCGTATATACGATCGTGTATCGGCCTGTATCCGGCCTCTTTACGACCTATAGTCAAAAATGCTTTCGGATTTCCCATAATTGTAAGTTTTTTTGTCACGGATTAATAATCACGTTCCACTTGGGCGATTTTCTGTTCGAGCGCAGCCATGCGCTGTGCATGCAGCACCTTTTTGTACTCGATCGGCATCACCTTAATGAACTGTCCGACATATTCGCCCCAGTTGTCGATCATGGTCTTGGCCAACGGACTGCCCGTATGGTAGTAGTGCGCACTGATCAGCGCATGCAGCTCTTTGGTGTCGAACGACTCCTCGACCAGGGAGAGCTCAACCATCTCCATGTTACAGAAATAGTCGAAATTTCCCAGCTTATTCCATACATAGGCTACACCGCCGCTCATACCGGCAGCAAAGTTCCGGCCGGTCGTCCCCAACACGACCGTACGCCCGCCGGTCATATACTCGCAGCAGTGATCCCCGACCCCTTCGACAACCGCCGTCGCACCGCTGTTCCGCACACAGAAGCGTTCGCCGACCTGACCGTTGATATATACCTCGCCTTCTGTGGCTCCGTACAACAGCGTATTTCCGGCAATGATATTGTCCTGCGGCAGGAAGATCGAATTTTTGGGCGGGGTTACAACGATCTTTCCTCCGGAAAGGCCTTTGCCGAGATAGTCGTTGGCATCGCCCTCCAACCGGAAGGTAACTCCGTGGCACAGAAAGGCTCCGAAGCTTTGACCGGCCGACCCCTTAAAAGTCACGCTGACGGTATCTTCCGGAAGCGCTTCATTACCGTATTTCGCTGTGATCCGACCCGAAAGCATCGCTCCCACCGAACGGTCCGTATTGCAGATCGGGAAGTTCAGATGCACCGGCATCTTCGACTCAATCGCCGGCGTAGCCATGCCGATAATCGAACGGTCCTTAACCTTCTCAATCTTGTGATCCTGCACGGTCATGCGCCGTACATCCTCCGTATCGGCATCAGCCGGACGATAAAGGATGCGGGAAAGATCGACTTTCGAGATCTTCGTTCCCGGAGCGAACTTACGCTGTTGAATCAGGTCGGTCCGTCCGATGATGTCATCCAGACGGGTGAAACCGAGTTCAGCCAGATTTTCGCGCACATCTTCGGCCAGGAAGTTGAAGAAATTCACCAGATATTCGTAGCGGCCCCGGAAGTGTTCGCGCAGACGTTCGTCCTGCGTCGCCACTCCGACCGGACAGGTGTTCATGTGGCACTTACGCATCATGACACAACCCAGAACGATCAAAGCACTGGTTGCAAATCCGAACTCTTCGGCTCCGAGCATGGCAGCGATGACGATGTCGCGTCCGGTCTTCAGCTGACCGTCGGTCTGGAGGGTCACCTTACCCCGCAATCCGTTGATCACCAAAGTCTGCTGTACATCGGAAAGACCGATCTCGGTCGGCAGTCCGGCATGTTTCACCGAGCTGACCGGGCTGGCCCCCGTACCGCCTTCACCGCCGCTGATCAGGATCATGTCGGCTTTGGCCTTGGCCACACCGGCCGCAATCGTACCGATACCGCTCTCCGAAACCAGCTTCACACTGATCCGCGCTTTCGGATTGACGTTCTTAAGATCGAAAATCAACTGAGCCAAATCCTCGATCGAATAGATATCGTGATGGGGCGGCGGAGAGATCAGCGAAATACCGGGAATCGAATGACGCGTCTTGGCAATCATCTCATCCACCTTGTATCCGGGCAACTGTCCTCCCTCACCGGGCTTGGCCCCCTGTGCCACCTTGATCTGAATCTCATCGGCATTGACCAGATATTCGGCATTCACCCCGAACCGGGCGGAAGCCACCTGTTTGATCGCACTTCGGGCCGAGGTGCCATCAGCATGCGGATGATAACGTTCCGGGTCTTCGCCACCCTCTCCCGTGTTACTTTTGCCTCCGATCTTATTCATCGCCATAGCCAACGCTTCATGGGCCTCGCGGCTAAGTGAACCGAACGACATGGCTCCCGTTACGAAACGCTTCATAATCTCCGAAGCCGGTTCTACTTTCGAGACATCGATCGGATTCTTTTTCAACTCCATCAGATCACGCAGGAACATCGGAGACGACTTCTCGTTCACCAAACGGGTGTACTCCTTGAACTTCTTGTAACTGCCCAAACGGGTAGCCAGTTGCAAGGTCGATATGGTTTCCGGATTCCATGCGTGCTGCTCGCCATCCTTGCGATAGGAATAATTACCAAAGTTTTCGAGCAACTCCGTATCATCAAAATCTTCACCGAAACCGTGTGCATGGGCCTTCAGCGTATCAGCAGCAATATCATCCAGATCGGCGCCCTCGATTTTCGAAGTCATGCCGTGGAAATAACGGTCGAGCAGGGCATTCGAAAGACCTACCGCCTCGAAAATCTTCGCACCACGGTAGCTTCGGATCGTCGAAATACCCATCTTGGAGATGATCTTCAACAGCCCTTTGTTGAGGGCCTTGACATAGTGTTTCTCCGCCGTTTCGTAGTCGAGCTGGATGTCGCCCTTCTCGACCAGACGATCCAATACGGCAAAGGCCATATACGGATTGACCGCACTCGCCCCGAACCCGATCAACAGAGCCATGTGCATCACCTCGCGGGCCTCTGCCGTCTCGACGATCAGGGCAATCTGCGCCCGTTTCCGTTTGCCGGTCAAATAGTGGTGTACAGCCGACAGGGCGAGCAGAGAGGGGATCGGAGCATGTTCCGCATCAACCCCCCGATCGCTCAGAATGACATAATTGATCCCGTCATCGACCGCCTTTTCAGCCGTTTCACACAGTCGGTCTACCGCTTCTGCCAATCCGCTCGCCCCTCCCTGAGCTTCGAACAACATCGGTAGGGTCCTTGTCCGGAACCCCTTGTATTGCAGGTTATTCAGAATATCCAGCTCCGTATTGGTCAGAATCGGACTGGGTAGTTTCACCACTTTACAGTGTTCGGCCGACGGATGCAGGATATTCCCGTCCACCGCACCGATATAGCTTGCGATCGACATCACCAACTCCTCACGGATCGGGTCGATCGGCGGGTTGGTCACCTGTGCGAACTGTTGGCGGAAATAGTTGAACAGCCGCTGAGGCTTCGTAGAGAGGACAGCCAACGGAGTGTCGTTTCCCATAGAGCCGAGCGGTTCAGCTCCGTTCTCGCCCATCGGCTTGATGATTTTCTCGATGTCCTCTTTATTGTAACCGAATGCACGGAGCATCCTGTCGTACTCGCCGACCGAATGTTTCACGTGACGTCCGGAGGTAATCTGATTCAGAATCACCCGATTCTTGCTCAACCACTCTTTATAGGGATGCTCCGTGGCCAAACGCTCCTTGATCTCCGGGTCGTACTCGATCTCCCCCTTTTCGGTATCGATCATCAAAATCTTTCCTGGACGCAACCGACCCTTTTCGCGGATTTCAGAAGATTCGACGGCAAGCGTCCCCGTCTCGGAGGCCACAACCATCGTGTCGTCGGTCGTAATGAAGTAACGGGCCGGACGCAGACCGTTCCGGTCGAGCATACCGCCCGCATAACGTCCGTCTGAAAAGAGCAACGTCGCAGGGCCGTCCCAAGGCTCCATAAAGATACTGTGGTACTCATAAAATGCCTTCAACTCCGAAGAGATCGGGTTCTTGTCGTTGTAGCTCTCCGGCACCAACATGGCCAAAGCATGCGGCAGACTCATCCCGCTGCGTACGAAAAACTCGAGTACATTGTCGAGCGAAGCGCTGTCGCTCATTCCCGGCTGCACGATCGGTTGCAGCTCTTCGATCGGGCCCAACTCGTCGGGATGGAGCACGCTTTCGCGGCTCTCCATCCAGCTCCGGTTGCCCCGTATCGTATTGATCTCGCCGTTGTGTCCCAACATCCGGAAGGGTTGTGCCAGGCTCCACGTCGGAAAGGTATTGGTCGAGAAACGAGAGTGTACCAACGCCAGTCCGCTCGTAAAATAGGGGTTGATCAGGTCAGGGAAATAGTACCTCAGCTGTACGGAAGAGAGCATGCCCTTGTAGACCAGCGTACGGCAAGAGAGACTGACCACATAGAACGAATCCTTATCGGCCATATCGCTCTGTGCAGCCTCTTTTTCAATCTTTTTCCGTATGACATAGAGTTTCTGCTCCAAACTCATCTTACCCGGGTCTCCGGTTACGAAAATCTGTTTGATCACAGGCTCCGTATTGCGGGCTGCCTCACCGATCACCTCGTTGTTGACCGGTACGTCACGGACATACATCAGGTTCAATCCGGCCGTCTGCACATTCCGTTTGATGATTCCCAATGCGGTTGTCTGATCGGCCGGATCCCGGGGCAAAAAGACGAGCCCCGTACCATAATGGCCCTTTTCGGGCACCGGAATACCCTGCAAAAGGATAAACTCATGCGGGATCTGTACCATGATACCGGCTCCGTCTCCCGTCTTGTTATCGGCGCCTTCAGCACCCCGATGCATCATGTGCTCGAGCACTTGCAGCCCATCCTCCACAATGTCGTGGCTCTTTTTCCCCTTGATGTTTACCACCAAACCGACACCGCAAGCATCGTGTTCATTGCTCGGATCGTAAAGACCCTGCGGCCGGTGTAAACCCAATCCTTTATTATTGCTCTTTTTCATTGCCTTTTTCTTATTTTTTGCAGATGCGGTGCGGCGAATCGGTCTCCCCCGTCGTCGCACACGCATGTACCAACCTAAACTTAATGTCAACACTATCGCTACCGGATGAACAACAACTCACGGTATTTCGGCAGAGGCCACATCTCATTGTCAACCACTTCTTCCAATTTATCGATGTGGTAACGAATTTCATCGAATGTTGCAGCTACAGTATTATGATATGCAATAGCCTTTTCCCGTTCGTTCTCGATCTTATTGGCCACTTTACGTGCATCTATCATCTTTTCTGTCAGCGTCTGAATCTTAGCCATGTGTCCCGAAATCTTCTCGATCAAAACCAGATCCTGTGCGGCAATTGTCTCGTATTTTGCACCGAACAGCTCTTTCATCTTGTACACCTTATCGAGCAACATACTCTGGTAACGCGACGCTACGGGCAAGATGTGGTTGATCGCCAGATCGCCCAATACACGGGCCTCGATCTGAATTTTCTTGGTATAGGTCTCCCATTTCACCTCGGCACGTGCTTGCAGTTCAGTCGACGAGAGTACACCGGTACGCGTAAACATACCCATCGTCGTCGGAGATACGAACTGATTGAAGATCAACGGCACGGATGTTTCGCAATCCAATCCCCGTTTGGCCGCTTCCGCCTTCCACTCGTCCGAATAGCCGTTGCCGTCGAAATGGATAACCGCACACTCCCTGATATACTCTTTCAACACGGCAAAAATAGCCGTCTCCTTCGTTTCACCCCGCGCCATGCGGTCATCGACCTGTGCCTTAAACTCGATCAGCTGATCAGCGACCGAAGTGTTCAGTACGGTCATTGTACCCCCGCAGTTGTCGGACGACCCGACAGCACGGAATTCGAAACGGTTTCCGGTAAAGGCAAATGGTGAAGTCCGGTTGCGGTCCGTATTGTCGATCAACAGTTCGGGAATATGGGCAATCCCATACATTTTGAAACCTGTTTTCTCGTCGAATTCGATCGCATCGTCACTCGTACTGGAGATCATTTTGTCCAACACGGCGGATATCTGACGCCCCAGGAAGATCGAAATAATGGCAGGCGGTGCCTCATTGGCCCCCAAACGGTGTGCATTGGTTGCACTGGCAATACTCGCTTTCAACAGGCCGTTATGCTTATACACGGCCATCATGATATTGATCAAAAAGGTCATGAACTGCAGATTGGCCTGAGGTGTCTTGCCCGGAGAGAGCAGGTTGACTCCCGTATCAGTCCCGAGCGACCAGTTGTTGTGTTTACCCGAACCGTTGATCCCTTTGAACGGTTTCTCATGCAACAGCACGCGGAACGAGTGGCGCCGCGCCACCTTTTTCATGATCGACATCAACAACAGGTTGTGGTCGTTGGCCAAATTCGTCTCCTCGAAGATCGGAGCCAACTCGAATTGATTGGGGGCCACTTCGTTATGGCGCGTCTTCACCGGAATACCGAGTTTCCAACACTCAAGTTCAAGGTCTTTCATAAACGACATCACCCGCGTCGGGATCGCTCCGAAATAGTGGTCCTCAAGCTGCTGGTTTTTGGCGCTTTCATGGCCCATCAACGTACGTCCTGTCAAGACCATATCGGGACGTGCGGCATACAGACCCTCGTCAACCAGGAAATACTCCTGTTCCCATCCCAGATAGGAGAACACTTTGGTAACCTCCGGATCGAAATAGTGGCACACATCCGTCGCAGCGCGATCCACTGCCTGCAACGAACGCAGCAAAGGCACCTTGTAGTCGAGCGCCTCGCCCGTGTAAGCGATGAAGATCGTCGGAATACAAAGGGTCGTATCGACGATAAATGCCGGAGAGGTAGCGTCCCATGCCGAATATCCGCGGGCCTCGAAGGTGTTCCGGATACCGCCGCTCGGAAAACTCGACGCATCGGGCTCCTGCTGAATCAATAATTTACCCGAGAACTCTTCGATCATACCGCCTTTGCCGTCGTGTTCGACAAAAGCGTCGTGTTTTTCGGCCGTACCTCCCGTAAGCGGCTGGAACCAGTGCGTGTAGTGGGTAGCTCCCATATCCATTGCCCACTGTTTCATTCCGGAAGCAACGCTGTCGGCAATTTCACGACTCAAAGCCTTACCGTGTTTCATTGTCTCCATCAAAGACTCATAAGTCTTTTTGGGCAAATACTTACGCATCTTCTCTTCATCGAAAACATTCTTGCCGAACATCTCGGAAGGACGCTCTTCCGTTGCAGGCAGGCAGACGGCTTTCCGTCTGATCGCCTCTTCCACTACTTTAAATCTAAGTTCTGACATGGTATAAAAAATTAAAGATTTACAAATTTATATGTCGTTCATCTAAAGGGTTACTTCAAATAGATATTGTGTTTCTCGCACTCAGCAATCTGCGACTCAGGCCAGATACTCGACTGCACTTCGCCGATGTGTGCACATCGCAACAGGAACATGCAGGCACGCGACTGTCCGATTCCACCCCCGATCGACAACGGAATGCGGTCTTCGAGCAACGCTTTGTGGAACGCGAGTTCCTTGCGTTCCGGACAACCTTCCAGTTCGAGCTGCCGCAGCAGGGCCGTCTTATCAACCCGGATCCCCATACTCGACACCTCGAAAGCCGACTCCAACACAGGGTTCCAGAAAATAATATCGCCGTTCAAGCCTTCATATCCACCCGGAGTAGGAGTAGTCCAGTCGTCGTAATCGGGAGCCCGTCCATCGTGTTTTTTCCCGTCAGAGAGGGCCCCTCCGATACCGATCACAAAAATCGCCCCATATTTCTTTGCCGCTTCGTTTTCCCGTTCACGCGGCGAAAGCGTCGGATACTGCTCCAGAAGGTCCTCACTCTGGATAAACCGAATCGTCTCGGGCAACACCGGAGTAATGTGCGGATAGATACGATAGATCTCACGCTCCATTTTCTGATATACCCCGTAAATTTTCGTTACGATCATTTTCAAAAACTCCAGGTTGCGATCTTCCGCCGTAATCGTACGCTCCCAATCCCACTGATCGACATACAACGAATGCAGGTTATCCAACTCCTCATCTGCCCGAATGGCATTCATGTCGGTATACAAACCGTACCCGGGGGCAATCCCGTAGGCTCCGAGTTTCATCCGTTTCCATTTCGCCAGCGAATGCACCACTTCGGCTTTCCGTCCCTCCATATCTTTGATCGGAAACGAAACGGCACGTTCCACACCATTCAAATCGTCGTTGATTCCCGTTCCGGAGAGCACGAACAACGGTGCGGTAACCCGGCGTAAATCCAACGCTGCAGCCAATTCGAGCTGAAAACGATCCTTAATCATTTTGATGGCCTGTTCCATAACCTCTGGAACGAGTTTGGCCCTATACTGTTTTGGAATGTAAAGTGACATGATCCAACAAATTAACGGTTATTTTTTCTGTTATCTAAATTTATTCTGACTTTTTTGAGGGAAAAAGAGAGGTCCGATCCGGACAGTGATCCTCATCGGGACCTCCCTCACACTTAAACTAATTGTTATAGGCCGTTTCGCCGTGTTCGTACACATCGAGCCCCTCCTCTTCGACCCGTTTGTCAACACGGATTCCGATCCATTTATCCACGATTTTGTAAAGAACGTAGGTGATCACTGCACTGAAGACGATTGCGACGAGCGTCGTAAAGACCTGTATCCACAACTGGTGCCAATCCCCGTAAAGTGCTCCTTGAACACCTCCTTCACCCGTAATGTATTGCGTTGCAAAGACTCCTGTCAGGATAGAACCGACAATCCCGCCGACTCCATGCACCCCGAACGCATCCAAAGCATCGTCGTACTTGAATTTGGGTTTAACGACAGCTACCATGATGAAGCAGATAACCGGAGTAATCAATCCGATACAGAAAGCCCCGAGCAGATCGACCGTTCCTGCAGCCGGAGTAATGGCCACCAATCCGGCAACCGCCCCCGTACAAGCCCCGACGGTAGTCGGCTTTTTGTTGCACATCCAGTCGATAACCATCCACGTAATAGCGGCTACGGCCGTGGCAACATGTGTTACAAGGAAGGCGTTTGCGGCCAAACCATCGGCTGCCAGACCGCTACCGGCGTTGAAACCGAACCAACCCAACCACAGGAAGCTCGTTCCGAGGAATACGAAGGTGATGTTATGGGGGGTTATCGGGTGGCCGATCCGGTAGTCTTCCCGTTTACCCAGCAGCAGAGCCATAACCAATGCGGAGATACCGGCATTGACATGTACCACGGTTCCGCCGGCGAAGTCGATCGCCCCCATCTGTTGCAGGAAGCCGCCGCCCCATACCCAATGGGCCATCGGGAAGTATGCCAATACGACCCACAGCAGAATGAACACAACGAAACCAAGGAACTTGATCCGCTCGGCAAACGCCCCCAGGATCAGCGCCGGAGTAATCAGGGCGAACATACATTGAAACATGACAAAGACCAGTTCCGGGATGTTTCCGGCTGAGAGCGTATCGAGTGTAATGCCACGCAGGAAAGCCTTGTCGAAACCTCCGATTACCGCACCCAACGGATTCCCCGATTCAGTGAAACCGGTTCCGAACGCCCAGCTGTAACCAAACGCCACCCAGAGAATACTGACCGCACCGACGATAAACAGGGTCTGCATGATCAGACTCAAGACGTTCTTCTGACGGACCAGACCACCATAGAATAGTGCAATCCCGGGAATACTCATAAAAAGGACCAAGATGGTTGCGGCCATCATCCATGCCGTGTTGCCACTATCCAATACGGGAGTTTCTGCCGCCGTTTCCGCAACAGTCGACATCTCCGCTGTCGGAGTTTCTGCCGCCGCATGTGCCATCAATCCTGCTGGAAGGAGCATGGCCATCGCCAACACGGCAACCAACACACCCAACTTGCCCCATCCATATCCAATATATTTTTTCATGATATTTTTCGTTTTAAGTGATGATTAAAAAGCTCCATGTTTTCCCTTCAAAATAGCAATACACGGCTATTTCTCCTGTTCGGCATTATACAGTGCAATGTCACCGCGCTCTCCGGTACGGATCCGCACCGCATCCTCGATCGGAATCACGAAGATGCGTCCGTCTCCGATCTCTCCGGTATGTGCCGCCTTCAATATGGCCTGGACCGTCTTCTCGGCATTCTTATCACGAACCACGATGGAGACCATGATCCGCTCGATCGAACTGGTATCGTACATCACCCCCCGATAGATCCGGGCCTGACGAGACTTTCCGACACCCCTTGCATCGTAATACGAGAACCACTCGATGTCGGCTTCGAGAAGCGCCTCTTTCACCTCCTCGAACTTTGACTTACGGATAATCGCTTCAATCTTTTTCATCTCATTCATGTTTTGATGTTAATACTTTTATTTAAAAGGAGATCCCGAAGATCAGATAAGCATCGTCCATTGCAGGAGAAGCTATGGCCTGCGCGAAGATCGGCAGCGAGTAGGAGCTTGTAATCCTTATCTCCTTCGATGCCTTCAGCGAGACACTGGAGACCTGAAAGCCCTTTCCGCCCCATCGGGGGGCCAACCATGCGGGAGCCTCCCACGGTGCTGCTCCGACAGCGAAGGTAAGATCGACCGACTTGACCGAGAAGTCATACCCGACCTCTACATAACTGGAATACTTGCGTTCTCCGTCCACTTTGTCGAGGTTGCCCGCGAACATCGTACTCCACGAAAGGAACAGCGGGAACTTCTCGCCGAAGTGGTATCCGACAGCAGCTTCGAACAGATGGGTGTTCATATAGTCCGAGTAAAAGGGAGCTCCTTGTCCGGCCCACCAATAATCGGTAATACCTACCGAAAAACCCTTTACGGAATAACCCAGCGAGAGGTCCAACTCTTTAAATCCTTCGGCCAGACTGGTCGAGCTCCATGCCTTCAACGACACTCCCCCGTAAGAAAGCCTAAGCGACGGTTGAACGCTCACGCCCGATCCGGCCTGATAAACACCCCGCCACACATAGCCGCTTACGAGGTCTGCGCCCAAGTCCACGTCGAACGAGGACTGTGCCTTTACCGAAGTTCCCATCGCAATCAGTGCGACAACCATCATCCGCAACGTATATCTTTTTGAGAAAATCTTTTTCATAGCTTTTTGTTTTTAACGGTTCACGATTTTTTCTTAACCTTATCCAATTCACACACTCTATCGCGTGCTCCTTTCGGAACATTCCGCCATCTATCCCCGTCTCCGGGGATTTCGATGTACCCTTATATCAAAAACTGTAAGCACGAATTCCATATCTCAACAAGCTTTACATCTCTTTCACATCGCAAATATATACTTTTTCAAAGTAAACATCCAAATTTTTAGGGGTATTTTTAATAAAAATTACATTTTTTCAGAATGCACCCCTAATTTTTCAATGTATAACTATAAAATATTAAACTTTCGATTTAAAACACATTTTTACAGATTTCATCTTATTTCAAAACAAAAATCCTTATCAAAACGTAATTTCATACCGGAAACAGCTTTTTCAAATAAAAATCGTTACTTCGCTTTCACCCAACGATCAGACAAAGAAAAAAAAGCCGACCCCCTAAAAAAACAGACGCTGCAAAAGAAAAAAACAAAAAAATTCCCGCACCGCCTATTTTTTCAACCAAACAAAAAAAAGAGGGCATCTTTCGGAAATTTCACCGAAAGATGCCCTCTTTTTACCCGGACACCTCGTTCCTAATCGGAAATCAATACGAAATACCCAATATCTTGGCCCAAGAAGTCTCCAAATAAGCCGGCTGCAACAACTCCAGACCCGCTGCGTCTCGTGGAATGTAGGTCGACAATCCGCAATCCGTATTCACTTTGATGAGGTGACTCGACGACCCGGAATAAGCACTATATACATAGGGAGTGGAATCATGATAACGTACCGTCCGCCCCAACTGTCCGACAAAGGCGGCCAAAAGCGCCGAATCGCCTTGCATCTGTGAATAATAATCCTCCAAATCAAAAAAGACATGAGCCGACATATTTTCCAAATACTGTACCCGACCGGGGTCGACTGCCGCAGGGTCGGCCGTAGCATAAAAAGCCTTTGCAGCCGCCGCCAGTGCATCCATCTGATCCATCTGCACAAGCGAAATCATCGCATAGTCCAAATTGGACTGTTCGTGAAAATTCATAAAAAGCCGGCAAAATTGTTCGAGCTGCGGGGTCTCGGCAAACAACACAGGCAGTACCTCATTATAGGGTATCCCTTCCGCCAGGAGCTCGGATGCCGACGCGAGCACATACTTCGTAGCATGTCGCAACTCATACAAAGTCTCGACATTACTCATAAAACAGGCATCGAATATCAAAAATTCCAGATCCTGGTTTTTAGGCAATGCGGCCGCCAAATCGGATATATCCATAAAATCACTCCCGTCCTGACCGAACCATTTGGTCATCAACGCATCCGGATCACGAGACCATATTCCCTCTCCGACTATTTCCGAGCCATATGCCCCGACAGAACCCCGCGACGCACTTTTCAACAACACATTTGCAGGGACCCACCCCGAAGCGTGCGACCACAACACCATACCATAAGAATCTGAAGGGAACAGTTGTTGTACCCGAGCCCATTTTTGCGCAAAAATTTCGACGGATGCGGAATTCTCCTCATCATATTGCTCTACGACCCGGATTGTATCACCTGTCACCTGCAACAACTGAGGATCACGTCCCCGAATGTCGGCATAAACGATCAATTGCGATTCCGGATCAACCTGAGCCATACCCGTTTTCATTTTATCCAAATCCCGTTGCGCGTAGCTGCTCAAATTATTATCGGCTGCCATATAGACAAAAATCGTCCGTTTCCCATAGACAACAGGAGTTTGAAAATCTGTTTTTTTACATCCTACAAAACACAGGACGATCAGAAAACAGACACTGTATATATATGCTTTGATATTTTTCATCTCCTCATCCTATTACTACCACGAACGACCGGCTCCGCCACCTCCCGATGAGCCACCGCCGAATCCACCGAATCCGCCGAAAGAGCCTCCACCAGAGCCTCCCCTAAAAATCATCGGAGGCACCCATCCACCACCGCTATGACCGTCATTACCACCTCTTCGTCTCCCGGACGAAAAAAACAACATCATAAAGAGCAGCACAATAAACGCAATCAGGGCCCCGGCTCCAGGGCCTTTGGCCCCATTATACTCCTCGGCCGTAAATTCGCCCCGGGTCAGTTGCATCAACACATCCACGGAACGATCCAACCCCGTATAGATATCCCCCTTACGAAAAGCAGGAATCATCTCCACATCGAGTATCCGACCTGCCGTAATATCGGGTACCACTCCTTCAAGCCCGTACCCCACAGAAATAAAAGCCTCGCCCCGGGAATCGGCCGTCGATGGCTTTACCAGAATCAGAATTCCGTTGTCTTTTCCCTTACGGCCTACACCCCACTGTTCATGCAGTCGTTGCGCATAGTCAGCCGGAGCATATCCTTCCAGATCGGTTACTGTAACCACCGCGATCTGTGTCGAAGTCTCCCGATCGAAATTTTCCAGTTTTTGTTCCAACGCCTGCCGTTGGCCATCATCGAGCAATCCGGCAAAGTCATTGACCAAACGGGGTGGAGACATCGGCTCGGGCAGAGACCAAGCCCCGAACGGCAAGCACAGTATCGTCCACAAGAAACATAAACTCAACCAAAATTTACGCAACCCGAATCCAGCCATAGCCGACACCCCTTAAAACTCGACTTTGGGAGCTGTCTCTGCCCCTTGTTGTGCCTCAAAATAGTTCACCGGGTCAAATCCGTACAGACCCGACAAAATATTTCTCGGGAACATTTTTATGTAGGTATTGAACTGCCGGGCCGTTTCGTTGAACTTACGGCGCTCAACCGAAATCCGGTTTTCGGTCCCTTCGAGCTGGGTTTGCAGATCCAAAAAATTCTGGTTCGCCTTCAAATCGGGATAGTTCTCCGAGATCGCCATCAACCGGCTCAATGCAGAAGAGAGCTCGCCCTGTGCCCGATCGAACTGAGCCATCGCTTGGGCATCATTTATATCGATACGTGTCTGACTCGCCTGTGCCCGAGCTTCGGTCACCTGATCCAACGTACTCTTTTCATGTTCCGCATACCCTTTGACCGTACTCACAAGATTCGGAATAAGGTCCGCACGACGCTGATATTGGTTTTCAATCTGGCTCGATTGCGCCTGAACCTCTTCGTTCAAACGGACCATCTCGTTATAACTCCCTTTCATCCACGAATAGGTTCCCCATACGACAATCACTACGACTGCCAAAATAATCCATCCTTTGCGTTTCATATATTCAATTTGTATTAATCCGATTCAAACCCCGCCTTATAAATCGCTATTCCGTTTTTATCACAGTCGGGGCCACACGTTTCTTCAATGGAATTCCATTGAATTCCCATCCGGTACTCCGTTTTTCGGGCTCTTTGTCCGGACGCTTCCAGTATATACGGCTAAAATCGAAATAGTATCCTTTCACCCCTTTCTGTTTCTCTAAAAGGGGAAGATAGGCTACACTCCGGCTAATGATCTGCTCCTTTTTACAACGGATGTTCGCACTAGCCAGAAAATCATTCACATGCGAAAAATAGATGATATGCCAGGGAGATTTCTCCGACAGACCCGTTCCCGAAGAGCGGATCGCATCAAGAATCCCCTCCAAACGGTAATAGTTGACCCGTTCATTGATCGTATCGCCGATCGAACCGTAGGCATACACCAAAAAGTTGACCAACGAAGGGTCAAACGGCTCTCGCTCCATGGCCTCCTCGCCCAATCGAATGATCTCTCGGAAATCGGCTTCACCCAAAGAATCTGACTCGAGAATCATCAAAATCTTATCATGAGCCAATGGCGTCTCAAATGGCTTGTACTCCGGTTGCCATACGAAACCATAATACAAATGGCGGTAATCCTCAAGCGTCAACGTAGTGTCACCCTGCCAATAGCGGTAATAAAGATCCGGGTAATAATAAGGAGAGGAAGTATCGAGAATCTCTATCCGTATAAGGTCGTTATCCGGAGCACGGAACCCCTCCTCTTCCTGTGCAAACAGCCGGACCCCGGCAAACAGAACGAAAAAAAACAGCACGATCTTCCGCATCAAACTTTTTATCATCGTTTTTCGGTTTATAACATCCACTCTTAAAACGGTGAAATTACACAAATATTTGATGCGAAAAAGTATTTTTACTGCAAATCATTCGATTTCAGCAACGTTCCTATTTTGCAACAAAGATTTTCGCTAACCGGCACAAGCGGCAGGCGCAGACGGTTTTTCATCAGTCCGCAACATGCAAGGGCCGCTTTAACTCCGGAGGGATTCCCTTCTGCAAACAACGCATCGACCGTCTCCATCATCGAAAGATGCAACGGGGCAGCTTCGGCAAAACGTC
The DNA here is from genome assembly GCA_019119305.1 of Candidatus Alistipes merdigallinarum. Classification (GTDB taxonomy): domain Bacteria; phylum Bacteroidota; class Bacteroidia; order Bacteroidales; family Rikenellaceae; genus Alistipes_A; species Alistipes_A merdigallinarum. The sequence goes on from DWXH01000040.1 coordinate 22,294, forward strand.
CTTCGAGTGCCAGATGGACCATTTTACAGAATTTTTCAGGAAATACATTGGCCGCTACCGAAATAACTCCAGAACCGCCCAACGCAACCATCGGCAGGGTCAAATTGTCATCACCCGACACCACAGCAAAATCTGCCGGACAACCTTTCAACACATAAGCTGCCTGAGAAAGCGAACCGCTGGCCTCCTTGACCGCTATAATATTCGGGAAATCGTGAGCCAACCGAAGCACGGTCGAGGGCAACATATTCACCCCGGTCCGGCCCGGAACGTTATACAACACGACACCACACGGCGCTGCCTCAGCTATGGCTTTATAATGCTGATAAATACCCTCTTGCGAAGGTTTATTGTAATAAGGCGTTACTGAAAGCACCGCATCGATTTCACTGAAATCGCCCGTGCGGAGATATGATACGACATCGGCCGTACAATTTCCGCCCGCTCCGAGAACGATCGGGAGGCGCCCGCCGTTAACCTCTTTCACGCAACGGATGACAGCCTGACGCTCCTCAAGCGAAAGCGTCGGCGTTTCGGCCGTCGTCCCGAGCACGACCAGATAGTCTGCCCCTCCGGCAATTACATGCTCAACCAAATGCGTCAATGCGGTATAATCGACCGCACCGTCCTCTGTAAAAGGAGTTACCAAGGCAACTCCTACACCTTTCATGTTAGGTTTCATCTCAAAATGTTAATTTCCGCACAAAAATAACATTTTTTATTCGAACAGAGAACCCTGTACCGGATTATTTTCCTCCGACCGGCGTTTTTCCCCACTTTGGTCATTGGGCACACTCTTCTCTTCATGCAACATTTTCCCTGCCTGCTCCGACCCGGCATCCGCCTCAATCATCCGCATAAACTCCTCTTCACCGATAATCCGTACACCCAATTTGTTCGCTTTAGCCAATTTGGAGGGACCGATATTGTTGCCGGCAAGCAGAAAATCGGTTGTTGACGAGACCGCCGCCTGATTTTTCCCTCCGTGCACTTCGATCAACCGTTTCAGCTCATCGCGCGAATGCTCGGCAAAAGTCCCTGAAATAACGATTTTAAAGCCTTCAAGGCTATTCGACAACATCTCTGACTCTTCGATTTCAAACCGCAATCCATACTGCCTCAATCGCTCAACAAAAGTCATGCTCGCTGAATCCCGAAAATATTCGGATATACTGAGCGCTATACGTCCGCCTACATCCTGAACCCCTTCGAGTTCCTCCTCTGTCGCAGCAATCAATGCATCCATACTTCGGAAATGAGCCGCCAACGTTTTAGCGGTCGTCTCCCCGACAAAACGGATTCCTATCGCAAACAACACCCGCGAAAAGGGAACCTCCAACGATTTATGAATGCTGTTCAAAATATTATCTGCCGATTTCTCTCCCAAACGCGGTAAAGCCGAGAGCTGCTCCCGTTTCAACGTATAAAGGTCGGCAGCATCAGCGATCAACCCCGAATCATAAAGCAACTGAACGGTCTCTTCCCCAAGTCCGTCGATGTTCATCGCCTTGCGGGAGATAAAATGGACGATACGGCCCACAATCTGCGGTGGACAATGGCTCGAATTCGGACAATAATGCCGTGATTCACCCTCGTATTTTACAAGTTCGGTCCCGCACTCAGGACAACGATCGATAAAGACAAACGGCCGGCTTTCTGAGCTCCGGGCCGACAAATCCACTCCCGTTATCTTCGGAATGATCTCTCCGCCCTTTTCGACATACACCCGATCGCCCAACCGGACATCGAGCAGAGCAATCTGTTCGGCATTATGCAACGAGGCCCGTTTCACGACCGTCCCGGCAAGCTGTACGGGTGCGAGGTTCGCTACGGGGGTAATCGCACCGGTCCGCCCCACCTGAAAATCGACCGACAGCAACTCTGTACAGGCCTGTTCCGCCTTAAATTTATAGGCGACCGCCCAGCGCGGAGCTTTAGCCGTATACCCCAGCCGTTTCTGATCGGCGAAACGGTTCACCTTGATCACTACCCCATCCGTGGCAAACGGCAAGTCATGTCGCGCCTGATCCCAATGACGGATATAGGCTTCGATCTCCTCCATCGAACGACAAAGCCCGATTTGATCGGAGATCTTAAAACCCCACTCCCGGGCAGCGCACAAACTGTCGTAGTGTGTTTCGAACGACAAGCCCTCTCCGACCAACGAATACAGCGTACAATCCAACTCCCGTCGGGCGGTTTCCGCCGAATTCTGCTGTTTGAGCGATCCGGCCGCCGCATTACGCGGATTGGCAAAGGGAGCCTCTCCGATATCTTCCCGCTCACGGTTCAACCGTTCGAACGATTCATAAGGCATCAAAACCTCACCCCGGATCTCAAAAAATGAAGGGTAATCTGTTCCATTCAGCTGCAACGGCACGCTGCGGATCGTCCGCACATTGGCGGTAACATCATCGCCTTGAGTTCCGTCGCCGCGGGTTACGCCCCGGAGCAGCCGCCCGTTTTCGTAAGTCAAACTGATTGCCGTTCCATCGAACTTCAATTCGCACACATATTCCGTCTCCCCAATCTCCTTCCGCACCCGATTATCGAACTCCCGGACCTCTTCCATCGAATAGGTATTCGACAACGACAACATGGGATAACGGTGTTCGACCGTACGGAATTCATTCGTCACGTCGCTACCCACACGATGGGTCGGCGAATTGGGATCATCCAGCTCGGGATGCGCCCGCTCCAACTCCTGCAACTCCCGCAACAGAGCATCGAACTCATAATCACTGATCTGGGGATCATTCAACACATAATACCTGTAATTATGATAGTGAATTATTTTGCGAAGATGTTCGATTTTATCACGCATAATTTGTTCGTTTTTCTGTAAAGATATTAAATTTGTGCCGTTCTAAACAGAGACAAAGCTAACAAAAGAAACTCAAGATTCCGAACAAAGACCGGACACGGACCGAAGCTCTGACAAAATATTTTCGTTTTCGTGACTTCTTCTGTTTGGATTGCTAAATTTTATTTATACTTGCAGAAAATTTTGGGGAAGCAATGACTAACTCAGCAGACAAAAAACAGAAAAAACGGGTTGTGGTCAGTTACAAAAATCTGAGCGCAGAACTTCGTGAAGAGGTGAAGAAGAAGTATCCTAACGGATATACCGACAACATGATCCGCATCGACAAAGGACCCGGAGACTTTTTTTATGCAATCGTTTTAGAGACCGAAGACACCTCCTATCTGATCAAAGTGGACGTCAAAGTGGACGACCGTGAAATCGACGACGACAAGGACTTTTTCGGCGACGAGGACGAAATCAAAGAAAACGACGAAATGATGGAAGCCGAAATGGAAGAGATGGAAGATCCGGACTAAACCCTTCGGATTTTCGGCAAACCCAATATCCAACTCAAAATAGAACAAAAGAGAGGAGCATTTCCATGCTCCTCTTCTTATTTTCTTTTCCTCTCTGGAAACCGGAATTATTTGTCCCACTCCAGAATTTTATAGAAGTCGTAAGCCTCCGGATTGGCCACATATTTCTTGGCTGCCTCATAATCGGCCGGAGTCAGATAGTTCAAGATGTTTTTGATCACCATCGTGAACTTGTCCGAATTGATATCGACCAAACGCGGCGGAATCTTGCCGGTTTCAGGATCCTGAAGATCTTTCAGGTACAACGGAGAGATTTCACCTGCCGGGTTGGCATAAACCATACAGCCGGTCTTACCCTCGCTGAAAAGCTTATAGGTTCCCATTCCGAGCAACGAACAGTAAACCAAATCGTAAGCAACCGGAGTCTGGCAACGCACCTCGTACCCGATCTCTACCGGACGCGATTTAACCTTAATCTTCAATTCGGACAGCTTCTTCTCGAGCATCTCATTGAAGATATGAGCCTTGGACACCTTGCCCAATTCCGGATGTCCGTGATCGTCATACGAGAAATGAATACCCGATTTCTTGATCTCCTCATCACTCAACGAGTGGAATACACCTTCCGAGATCATCGCTGCACCGTAATCGATACCCATGATTTTCCGTTTGATGATCGAAGAAACCACAAGGTTTACGATCTTCTCTACGGTAATTTCCGTCTTGTTGAACATTTCGGGAATTACGATCATCGGATAGTGGCAAGCGGTTCCGATACCGAAAGCCAGGTGCCCGGCAGAACGGCCCATCGCTGCTACGACAAACCAGTTTCCGCTGGTACGAGCGTCCGTATATACGGTACGTCCGATAATCGAACCCATATCCTTAGCCGACTGATAACCGAAAGTAGGTGATCCGGCAGGCAGTGGAAGGTCGTTGTCGATCGTCTTGGGAACGTGGATATTGGCGATCGGATAGTGTTTAGCCGCCAGGAATTTGGCAATCCGGTTGGCCGTAGAAGCCGTATCGTCGCCTCCGACAGTCACCAACAGTTTGATGTTGTTTTTGGTGAACAGTTCCAGATTGAAATCCTCTTCGAAATTCTTGTCCGAAGGTTTGAAACGGCTCATCGTCAGGAACGATCCGCCACGATTGAAAATATCGTCAGCCAACAGGAAATCGATCTCCGTAATACGCGGCGTTTTCGTAAACAATGCGGAGTACCCGCAGTGCAAACCGAGCACCCGATATCCGTGTTTCAAAAAAGTTTTAGCCACGCTACCCACCACCGTATTCATTCCGGGAGCGGGGCCGCCTCCTGTCAAAATTGCAATAGCATCCATTTTCGTTTCTTTTAAAAAAGTTTAAGTTCTCAGTTTTCGGGCCGCAAGGACCTTCATCAAAATTTATTACGACCCAAAAATACAATTATTTTTCAATATTTTTAACAATCCGGGGCTTATTTCTCACCGCAAATCTCCTTGCCGAGCAGACGTCCGGCCATCGCCTCGGCCAGAGCATCGCATGCCACCAACTTATCCGCAGCGGTACGTCCCTGAATCTCCACGGCCGGAGCCACCTGTTCCCAGCCGATCTCATCGGCGAAGACCTTCAGATTTTTCACGCCACCACCATTCCAACTGAAGGTGCCGAACAGGCCGAGCAACTTGTTTTTAACCCCCATGTGCAACAATTCGCGTGTCAGGTTCTCCATCAGCGGAAACATCTGAAGATTATAGGCACAACTACCCAAGACGACACCCCGGTACCGCCAGATATCGTTGATCAGATAGGAGATATGGGTTTTGGAGGCATCGTGTACCCGAATCGATTTCACCCCGTTATCGGCAAGACCTGCAGCAATGTAGTCGGCCATCCGCGCCGTATTGCCGTACATCGAGGCATAGATCACGACCACACCCGCTTCTGCCTCATAACGGCTCCAACGGTCGTACAGGCCGATCACCCGCGACGGATCGCTACGCCATACCAAACCGTGCAGCGGACAAATCGTCCGTACCTGAATCGACGAAAGACGGGCCAGAGCTTTCTGTACCATCGAACTGTACTTCCCGACAATATTCGAATAGTACCGACGCATCTCCTCTTCGTACATCGCGAAATCGACCTGGTCGTCGTAACGGCCTCCGTCGAGTGCCCCGAACATGCCGAACGCATCGCCCGAGAAGAGCACACCTTCGGTCATATCGTATGAGACCATCGTTTCGGGCCAATGCACCCAAGGGGTGAACACGAATTTCAATTTATGGTGCCCCAAATCGAGCGTATCGCCATCCTTTACTTCGACGAAGTTGTCGCTGCACCCGAAATAGGCGCTCAACACCTTGAATGTTTTGGCATTTCCTATGATCTTCACCTCCGGGAACTGACGGATCAGCTCACCGATCTCGCTCGAGTGGTCCAGCTCCATGTGGTGCACGACCAGATAGTCGAGCTTACGACCATCCAGCACCTCTTTGATCCAATCCATATAAAAGCCGTCAGTACCCGATTCGACCGTATCCATCAATGCACACTTTTCATCACGAATCAAATACGAATTATAGGACACTCCATAAGGAAGCGGCCACATATTTTCGAATAGATTCTTCCGACGATCATTGACACTCTTCCAATAAATGTCATTTCCAATCCGTTGCCTGTTATTCATAACCTTATTTATCATGATTCAACAACATCCATTCAAACGGCATTCCATACTTTTTCAGTATAAATCTCCGTTTTATTTTTAATTTTGCAAAGATACGAATTTAATTCGATACCGGTTATGAGCTGTCGTCTCTTGTTGCGGTTAATCCTTATCCTGTTGCCACTATCCGTTGCAGCTCAAACCCGAACGGAGTACGGCATCGCCCGGAGGATCGTGCAACAAAACGACACGGTCATCCTGATTCAGATGAAACCCATATTCGTTTTCGGAGGGAAGACTAAGGCAAAGGCCAACGCCACCCGCAAGATGTACTCCCGGTTGATATATAACCTCAAACTCGTCTATCCGATCGCACAGGAGGCCAACGCCACGCTCAAGGCCATGGAGCGCCGCATGGCGGAAATGTCCACGGAAAAGGAGAAACAGGAGTTCGTAAAAGGCATGGAACGGGCGCTGAAAAGGCAATATACCCCCGTTCTGAAAAACATGACCCTCTCACAGGGCAAGCTGTTGATCAAGCTGATCGACCGCGAAACCGAACATACTTCGTACGATCTGGTCAAACAGCTCAGGGGCGGATTCCGGGCCTTCTTCTGGCAAGGGATTGCCAAAATTTTCGGAGCCAACCTCAAAGACACCTACGACGAATTCGGCGAAGACCAAATCATCGAAGACCTGATCATGCTCTACGAAGCCGGGCTGCTTTGACCGTCCGTCAATACTCGATCTTGTCCTCTTTTTCGCTCCACATCCGGAAAGCCTGCAACGCCTCGTCGCGCAACATCGGCTCGCTCGGCACCGTCCGTTTTTCGGGCGCCACATCGATCTGATCGTATATAAACGAATCATCGAATCCTATCTCGGCCGCATCGGTCCGGTTGTTCCCGTAATAGATTTTGGATATTCCCGCCCAGTAGGCCGCAGCAAGACACATGGGACAAGGCTCGCATGAGGTGTAAAGTTCACACCCCTCCAACTTGAAATTCTTCTCTGAAGAGCAGGCAGCACGTATGGCACTCACCTCGGCATGAGCCGTAGGATCGTTCAGCAGCGTCACCGAATTGGACCCCCGGGCGATGATTTTCCCGTCCCGTACGATAACCGCCCCGAACGGTCCTCCTCCATGTTCCACACTCGAACAGGATAGCGCTATCGCCTCGCGCATAAAATCTTCCTTTGTCATATTTTCACTCTTTTTTTCATCTTGGATTGTCTCGGAACTCTCGTCTGCACTCTTCTGTGCGGTATCTTTCCCTCCGCAACCGAAACAGACCATCCCGACAAGCATACACAAAATCAATCCACAAAGTCCCTTTTTCTTCATCTTTAATCTACGTATTTTATTTAATACTATTCCTCTCATTAAAACCGTTCGAACGAATACCCTTTCTTTTTCAACTGTGAAACAATACGATCGAGGTGCAGATAGAGCTTATCTCGCCGCGCATCCTCAGTTCCGGGATGGATCAACAGGATACAACCGTTCAGCCCATGTTCCGCTTCATACGTAAACAGCCTTTCGATCAACTCTTTCGAACTCCGGTAATTCTCCATATCGGGCGTCGTATAATCGGCTGCCGTACCGATTCCCGGTGTCAGGTTGATCGTCTGCAAACCCTGCGAAGCGATCCAACGCACATTATCAGCCGTACAGTGCTCGTATGGCGGCAAAAAAACGTTCGCCTCCATCGGATCCACACCGAAACGTCCGAGCTCTTTCCTGTTGGCTTTCAGGTCTGCAATCAGGCTGTCGGCTTCGACCAACGGCTTCCGATCGCCCCATGTCGCATAGAGCAGATGCCTGTCGGAATGGCCGCCCAAATAGTGACCCTCACGAACAATCCGATGAATAACCTCCTCGAAAGCCCGGTTTCTCAGACAATTTCCCGTCAAAAAGAACGAACCTTTGATCCGTTGTTTGTCGAGTGTCCGAAGAATATGCGAAGCCCCTTCAAAACGTTCATCGGCCGAAAAGATCAGATAGATCACCTTGCGATCCGTTCGTCTGCGGATCGTAGCTCCGGTAGCATCCTTCTGATCCGTCTCGCTGCCCGCAAAAAGTTTGCCGGCCCGTTCCATACTCGACAGATAGAAACACAAACTGGCCGTCCCGTCCATCGTCGGTTCATTTGATGAGTAGTCGCCCTGATCGTCGTGATAAACCGCTTCCCCATGTTGAAACGGTGCATATTCGTCCTCTTTGGTCAAGTGAATACCGATCAGGCTCTCATATGTCTGCCGATAGATCGGTCCATCGACAAGCCCTCCGCGCGGTATATCGTTCAAATAACGCACATAAGCCGAATGCGCCTGAGTCGGATAGTCCCCACCTTCGGGATAACCGCAGATCATCGATGTTCCCCAGGGGTTACAGCCGAACAACCAGTCGCGCAACGCAGCCTCCATCTCCAAAAAAGTCGTATCGCCCGAAACCTGATGATACAAACGGGCTTGTGTCAAGGCTGCAGCCACCAGGTTGTTCGAACACCAGATAAAAGGAATTCCATTCAGGAAAGGATCATCCTGTTCGGCTGCACGGCGACAGATTTGTTCCAATCCGCGCCGCATGAATGTCCGGTACTTTTCGCGCATCGCCTCGTCATCCGATGCAGCTAAATAGTAATGTCCAAGATTCACAAACGGGTAAAACTGATAGTGACGGGCACGTCCGAGTTCCATCCATGGGGTGACCTCCTCCAGCTGGCCCCAGTAGTCGGCCCTCTTCAACCATTCGGCATCGCCCGACAACGCATATCGGGTCGCAGCCGCCAACTCGATATCATCGACATAGTTGTCTTCCTCATAAAAGTAAGGCGACACGACACAAACCGTCTGCGTATTACCCGGCAGAGCCTCGGCATAGGCATAAGCCGACGATACTTTCGCCCGAAGGGAATCGGCCCAGTCGGGTGAGATTCCGCGGAACACCTCTGCGCCCAATGCAAAAGCCGAAGCGAACTTCGCAGCCGAAGAGGCGACGCCACTCGTCCGGTTCTTATGTTTCGGTCCCTGCGGCCGGCCCGTAATGTAATACACCGGACGCCCTGTACCGGCACCCCAACCGTAATCGACCCGATCCTGACTGGGAATACGCATACCGGCATGATCGCGATCGTCCGCGATCTGGTTGAACATCACGGCCGAATCGGGATTCATCCGCATCAGCCACTCCAACCCCCAACGCGCCTCATCCAGCACATCGGGAACACCGTTCGCACCGGGACGTCCCGAAGCATCATACCGGTCCTTGAACACCGTCGTATCGGGATTCATCCGCCACGCGAACAGCATCTGATAGGTGGCATTGGCCGACGTGGTTAGATACTGCAGATAGTCCGACGCATCGTGCCAGCCGCCCCGGACGTCGATCCGTTCTCCGCTACGCGTCGGGTGGTCCACAATATATCCATCGTGTTGGTGACACACCGTATCGAGATACGGGTTGTATCCGCAACGCTGCTGGCGCATGTAGTGCAACAGAAAATCGGCGGCCCCGTCATATACCGTCGAAGCAACCCGGAAACAGGGAGACTGGGCCGCTCCACAAGTCACATAATAGGTCCCTTCCCGACAAAGTTCCGAGAAGTCGAGCCGCATCGCGCACTTCATCCCCCACCGATCTCCATTCGCCGGACGACCCTGACCGGTCAGAACAACCTGTCCGTCAGATGCGTCACACACGGAAAATTCAGTTTCCCGGCACTCCTGTTCCGACAGGAAAACGGCGACCTTGATACTTTGGGGCAAATACCCGACTTGATTGATCCGCACCCAACTGTCCGTCCCATCGGAAGCCGACAAAGAGCGCCCCGAAAAAACGCCCAATACCAACAGGCACGCCACTGTCCACTTTTTCATAATCCTCTATTTTTCTCTCGCTTACTTGTAAAGATAATATTTTTCGGCGACAGTACGGAATCGGGCGGCATCTTTGCGCCAATAGGACTGGATATCCTCGAAACGGTTGCGCTCCGAGAATTTTTTCCGCACATAATCGCTGCCGGCCACCTGATCGAGCATGCGGAACCGGCCCGAATCGGCATGGGCGAACACCGCCCGGTCGGGGTAGAGTTCCGCGATCACCTGCATCACATAAAACTGCACTTCGGAAAGAGCTGCCGCTGCCGGATCCAGTACGTGTAGTTGGACCCCGTGCAGCGTTTTTCCTTGCCCGATCGAATAGAACGGACGGGCATGAATGGGCCGGAAGATCACCCCGGGCAGCGACAATCCGTTCAGTGCCTCTGCAAACCGGTCGGCATCGATCCACTCGGCCGCAAACATCTGGAACGGGATCGTATACCCCACTCCGATCGACAGATACCCCAACTCACCTAAAATTCCGGAGGCCGGATAAAAAAACGTACTTTTTGCTTCGGGAATGTGGGGCGACGACGGAATCCACTCCAGTCCGGTCTCTTCATAGGTCATACCCCGTTTCCACCCCTCCATAGCAACCACATGCAGATTGCAACGTCGTTCGAGCATTCCCTCGCCGTTCAACAGCATGGCCAGCTCCCCGCACGTCAATCCATACAAATAGGGAATCGGATACTGGCTCACAAAGCTGAAAAAGCCCTCCTCGACAATGGGGCCTTCGATCTTGTTTCCACCCAGCGGGTCGGGACGGTCCAGCACAACGAACTCAACACCGTTTTCGGCCGCAGCCTCCATCGCCAATCCCATCGTACTGATGTAGGTAAACGACCGACAACCTATATCCTGGATATCATAAACCAATACATCGATTCCATTCAACATTTCGGGGGTCGGTTTCCGGGTCTTGCCGTGCAACGAATAGATCGGCAAACCGGTAACCGAATCGACTTGATTCCCGACATAATCGCCGGCATGGGCATCCCCCCGCACTCCGTGTTCCGGTCCGAACAACGCGACCAGATTCACGTTCGGAGCTTCGGCCAAAATATCTATGGTCGATCTCAACCGATTATCCACTCCGGTCGGATTGGTTATCAACCCTACCCGCTTTCCTTCGAGCAGTTTGAAATTTTGCTCTTTCAACACTTCTATTCCGGTCTTGATGGTTATCGTCCGGGCTGAGACCCCAAGCGCAACAAACCACACAAAAGCGACTAACAATATTCTCTTCATAAAGGCAAATTATAACAACTAACTATTTCGACTCTTTCTTCCCATAATTCGGATCGATCTTGAGCAGGGCGACCGCCACTATCGGAACGATGCTACACAACATCACCCACACGAAGAAATGGTTGTAACCCAACATCTCCTGCATCCATCCGGCAAACATACCGGGCAACATCATTCCCAGGGCCATAAAGCCGGTGCAGATCGCATAATGCGCCGTCTTCTGCTCGCCGTCGGCAAAGTACATCAGATAGAGCATATAGGCCGTAAAACCGAACCCATATCCGAACTGTTCAACGAATACACACGTATTGATAACAAACAGATTGTCGGTCTGCGAAAAACTCAGATAGACAAACGTCAGACAGGTCAGCAACATACTGAGGGTCATCGGCCAGATCCACTTGCGCAACCCACCGCGGGCCGCCGCAATTCCACCGATGATCCCGCCGATCGTCAAACCGATGATCCCGACCGTTCCATATACCATACCGACCTCTCCTGTAGTCAACCCCAGACCTCCGATCTCTTTGGAATCGAGCAAGAAGGGGTTGATCAGCTTCAGCAGCTGCGCCTCCGAAAAACGGAAGGTCAGCATAAAGAATATGGCGGCAGCGGCCTGCGGTTTTTTAAAGAAAGAGACGAACGTTGCCGAGAACTCCCGCAAAATATCTTTCGGTTTCAGATCGGAGCGTCCGTGATCCGTCGCCGGCCGAGGCAATACGAAACGGTGATAAATCCCGAACAGCACGAACAATCCCGCCAATACGAAAAAGGTGATCGACCATGCAAAAGGGATATTTCCCGAAAGGCCCTTATACTCGGCATGCGACGGCTGGTTCAACTTGGCATCGGCCTGAAAAACAAGGTAGGCCGGCTGGTTCCAGTTCGTACGGTCGAAACGCAACCGTTCGCCATGAATCAGCGACACACTGCGGTCGCCGCGATTCATCGTCGTGTTCAGTACGACCTCCTCGTCCGGACCGGGTTCACGCGAGAGCGATACCGCCGCTATCCCGATACTCCCCACCCGGTCGGTTGTAACCTCCGCCTCGCGCCGTTCTCCGAAATGGGTCCGGATCCATTCGCCCAACGGGCGGGAAACCCGTGTCGTCCACCATCCTGTTTCGGTTTCCGACGCGGTTTGTTCTCCGGCTCGCTCTTCAACCAAAAAGCCGTGTGAACGGTTCAACTCTTCGACCCGACCGACCCAACTGCGTACGCTGTCGGCTGATGTCCCGGCCGTTCCAAGCGTCACGGTGGGCTGCGAAACGACGAAACTCAGCGCAGCGGCCGACTCCATCGGCACCGTTACCTCCGGCAACGCAAACGCTCCGCATGTGTATTGCGGCGACACCTCGACATCGATCTTGACTGGATCGGGCCCCGTCGCACTCTCAAGCCACCCGGCCAATATGATCAGCAGCCCTTGCCCCAAAATCGTCGCCACACGATAGAACGTACTGCGGATCCCGACATATAGTGCCTGTTGGTTATGATCGAGCGCCAACATATAGAAACCGTCCGCTGCAATATCATGCGTCGCCGAACTGAAAGCCATCAACCAGAAAAAGGCCAGCGTCGCCTGAAAGAAAAACGACACGGGTATGGTAAAGGCAATACCCGCAAAACCGGCCCCCAGCAGTAACTGCATCGAAACGATCCACCAGCGTTTGGTCTTCAGCAGATCGACGAACGGGCTCCAAAACGGCTTAATGACCCACGGCAAATAGAGCCAACTGGTATATAGTGCAATATCGGTATTGGAGATTCCCAACCGTTTGTACAAAATGACCGAAAGGGTCATCACCGCCACATAAGGCAATCCCTCCGCCAGATAGAGCGTCGGAATCCATGCCCACGGTGAACGCATCTGTTTCTTCATCTTTTTCTATTAATCTATAACTATATCTCGTTGTCTTACGGTGACGCAAAACGCTTCTTATTCTCTTCCGTACAGTCTCTCGATCCGGGCCCCGGTATAGTAATGGAGCAAAATCCGATCGTAGGGAATACCCTTCGCTCCCATCACGGCCGCACCGATCTGGCAGAGTCCTACCCCATGTCCCCATCCGGCTCCCAGCAGGATGAATCGATTCCCTTCGCGACGTACGACGAAAGCCGAACTGTACAAATGGGTCTCGGATAGAATCCGACGGATTTCCAGCTCTTTGCCGATAATCATCGCCCGTTTCGTCCCGACGATCTTCAACCGGACCAAACGTCCCGACGCCCCCCGTTCGACCGGAACCAGATTGAGAATCGTTCCGAAATCGATTCCCGAACGCCGGGCTACCAGCTCCGAAAGCTCTTCTGCCGTATAGCTCACCTGCCAGCGATAGAAATCCGACGTCTCGCGATCATATCCGTTCAACACCTGACCCAACACCTCCGGATTCTGGGTGTCACAATAACTATCGGGATGGGTAACGATCCACCGTTCAGCCGTTGCCTCATCGGTCAGGTCGGGTAATTTCTTCGTATCCTCACTGTCCCGTACCGGAACCAGATAGGGATGCGGCACCTCCTCCCAACAACTCTCAAAAGTCTCGCTCACTCCCCCGCAACACTTCGAAAACCGGGCATCGCAGATCGTGCCGTCATAGGTCAGCACCTCACCCCATGTCGCTTCGATCGCTTCCCGCACGGCCCGCTCATGTCCAAACGTACGAGTAATACCCTGATAGCGTTGGCAATGATCGTCGGCACACACGTCGTACAACGTATGCTCCTCACGATCGTACCAACGAATCCGGCTGTACGGATCTTTTTTTTTGCGGTTCATTCCGACTGCACTCCGTCCGGGATGGAGAGTCTCTTTTGGCTATCTGGGCCAACACCCAGCTACGCGAAATCACCGCATGGGCCCGCAACAGAGCCGGCGAGGCAGAAGCGCTCATCTCCGAGGCAATCACACTGAACAGATAGGACTCCACACCGATTCGATTCACTGCCGTCAGCATCCCATCCTCAACGACAAACTCCAACCCGCCCCGAAATGTCTGGTCCTCCGTGCGCTGCCAATGGAAACCGATTCCGATCACCACATCGCGCAGTACGAATTTCGACGACTTGTCGCACGGAGTAAAACACAACCGTTCATAAACGGCTCCGTTCCATTCGATTCCATTCTGTGTATAGCGGACGGTCTGTTCACCTGCTACATTCCGGCCTTCCTTGTCGCGGTATTCGCCTTGCAGCACGAAAGCGATCCGTTCCGCATGTAAAATTCCGACTGTAATTTGCGGTTGTTCCGACATCTGTTCTATTTCTTTACTTTATCCGTTTAACCAACTCCTCGACGGCATCTTCCGTCCAACACACCTCCTCGTATATTTCCCGGATGCGATCGAGAGTAATTCGTTCGAAATCCTCTCTTTGCGGCACAATGATCACACCACCCAAATCCACCGAGGCCGGGCTGACCAACAGGTGATCCGCTCCCTCCCAAAAAAAACAGTCGGGTCGATGTTTTCTTCTAAGAATCACACAAATACTCCATTCCCCCTGCTCATACCAGCACAAAAGATTCATCATCGGCACCTCCGGATCCGAATTCGAGGCCATCTCCGCATACAGCGTCCGGAAAAACGAATCGGCCGACGCCACACTCCGGGAACGGATCAGCACTCCCCCTCGCCAATAGTTCCGCAACGGATAGACCCGCACGTTCTCCCGTTGGTATACCGCTTCGCCGATATGTGTCGACACCTCCTGTTCGATCGGCATCGCCCTCCGCAATACCATTTGGAAATGGGCATGGTCCGGAGCCGAAGCCCCACACTTTGGACCGTTGTAGAACACCGTCTGACTCTCGAAACAGCGGGCCAGCTCCAACATATCAGTAAAACGTCCGTAAATCGTCTGATTCCGATGCACGGCGGAAGGTACCGTAAAATGCTCCCGAAATATCGGATAGGGATTGACCAGAACCCGGTAATCAGGACCGAAATCCAAAGCCCGCTGAGCCTCAGGCCGATTCTCGGGACACAGGAAACAAGGACGTTTTCCGAGCGACGCCGCATCGACCCGTGCTGCCGTAGAACGGATCCGCGCAGGGTTGAACTGAACCCGCACCTGAAAATCGGCGGCATCGAAACTCCGCGTCTCAACCTGATGCAATGCCTCGAAATTATCGTGTGCAAGCTGCCACTCGGACAACTGCTCCTCGAAAAAGCGCTCCAAATCGGCCGACGACAACTGCACTCTATCCTCAACTCCCATAATTTCCAACTCTTTCCACAAAATCCATTCTACCCTCTTTTCGCCTGATTATAGGCAATACGAGCCTGCAACTCCCACGTCCGCAACCGGTCCTTATAGAGGTTGTTGCGGTTGCTCCGCTCGACATCGAGCGAGGCATCCGAATTATCCTCCCATCGCCGGCACAAATAGAGTACGTCGTAAATCCGTCCGATCCGATACTCCCGCGAAAAGCGGAGGCCCAACGCATAGTCCTCTCCGTAACTCGTATTCGGCACCTTGAACTGCCGCAACAACGGCGTATAAAAAGCACGCGGAGCACCGAGTCCGTTGATCCGAAGCGCATTGTTGCGTCCGTTGTCGGGCGTCCATTCGCGGTGGTCGATCACTCCAGGCGGGATTTCATGCATATGGAAATCGGTCAGCCGGTAACTGCCTACCACCATGGCACACCGTTGGGCATAAAACGCCTCAACGATTTTCCGCAAGGTATGTTCATCGGAATAGACATCGTCACTGTCGAGCTGCACGGCAAAACGGCCGCATTTCGGATGCATCACCCCTTCCGTCCAGCAACCGCCGATTCCCAGATCGGTCCGCTGCGGAACAATATGGATCAACCGCCCGTCTGCTAAAAAACGATCGATCTCCGCCGTGGTCCCATCGGTCGAATGGTTGTCAATCACGATCAGATTAAACTTGAAATCAGCCTGTTGGGATAGAACCGACCGGATGGCGTCAGCAATCGTCTTCACCCGATTCCGGACCGGAATGATCACCGAAGCCTCATACTCGAATTTTTCGCTATCGAAATCGGGCTCCTTGAAATCGGGTTCGAGATAGCCGCCGATACATTTCAGGTGATCGGTACATGCCTGTTCCATCTCGATCTGCACGTTCCGGTTTTTCGGATCCACATAACTGAACAGCGAGCGTTCCCCGCTTTCGTTTTGAGGCAAAACAGCCGTATACAGATACTCGTTGATCCGCACGAGCGGAGCCCGCTGCGACACTTTCAGACGCAGGTCATAGAGTCCGGCATACGAGAATTCGCGGTCTATCCGCTCCGCTGCCTCGCGCAACAGATCGCTGCGATACAACAGCAGCGGACCAAAATCGAAATCATCCCGCAAACTGCCGAACTGACAGTCGATTGCAGGCACATTATGAGTTGTCTCGCCCTTTATCTCATAGCGGTCGGCATAGAGCATTCCGGCCGATGAATCCTGTGCAATGGAGAGCAGCCGTTCGAGAGCATAGGCTCCGAGACGCAACTCCGAACAAGAGGTGTACAACAAAGCGAAATCGCCCGTTGCATGTCGGGCGATTTCACGGATCACCCGTGTCGAGGCGATCGCTCCACCATATATCGTACCGCACCCTTCGGGCACTTTTTTGTCTCGCTGACTCTCGTCGAAAATGAAATAGACCCGCTCCACATGCGGATCGCTTCTCAGGTTTTCGGCATTCTTATGTGCCAAATTTTGATCGCCAAAAGGCAAAAAACAGACTATTCCCATTCCGATTCAAATATCTTGATACCGAAACAAAAATAGCGATAAATGATGAGATAGAGAAATCCGATTCCCAGAAAATTATTTCACACGAATCAGGTTCAGGCCGTCCCGAATCGGCAGAATGACATTCTCGACCCGATCGTCGCGTACAACCCGGTCATTGAACTCGCAAATGGCCCGGGTATGGCGGTCGCTTTGCGGCACGTTTTCCGCCACTTTGCCGTACCACAGGATATTATCGGCCAGCAGGAATGTCCCGCTGTGCACCGAATGGGTCATCACCATATCGTAATATTGCGGATACTCCCGTTTGTCGCCGTCGATAAAGATCAGATCGAAACGCCCCAATGAAGGCACGATGTCTAATGCCGAACCGATGTGCTGCGTAATCCGGTCCGACAAACCGCTGCGGACAAAATACCCTGCGGCAAACTCCTCCAGTTCGTCGTTGACCTCAACCGTGTGCAACTCTCCGCCGTCACCCAAACCACGGGCCATACAGATAGCCGAATATCCGGTAAAGGTTCCGATCTCCAGAATACGTTGCGGGCGGAGCATCCGAACAAGCATCTCGAGCAAACGGCCCTGCACGTGTCCCGAGATCATCCGCGACTGTACGACCCGCAAATGGGTCTCGCGATCCAGCCCGGTCAGCAACGGATCTTCCGCTGTAACATGCTCTTCGATATATCGTTCCAGTGCATCCATATTTTCTCTATCTGTATATCAACGTCGAAAGGTTTTCCTTGCCGTATACCTCGTTGGCAATCGCCACCAGCTCGTCGCGGGTCAGCTCCTGAATCTTGCGACAAATCACATCGGCCGGATCCATCTGATTGTAGACCAGATAGCTGCGTGCCGCACTCAACATATAGTTCTCGTTGTGCTCCATGGCAATGGCAATCTGCCCGACATACTGCTTTTTGGCAATACTCAACCGCCGGTCGCTCAACCGGCCGGAACGAATGTCGTTCAGTACCCGATCGACCAGCTCGATACACTCCTCCGTCTTCTCTTTTTCCGTCCCGAAATAGATCGTCGCCAACCCCGTATTGCTGAACGGTGTGTACCCCGCCTCGATATTATAAGAGAGTCCGCTGCGTTCGCGTACAGCCAGATTAAGCAGCGAATTGGCCGAGGGGCCTCCCAACAGATTGGTCAACAGCGAGAGTCCGAGCCGCCGGTCGTCATTCAGGTTGTAGGCCCGTCCGCCGATAATGCAGTGTGTCTGATAGCATTTGCGGTTGATCGTCTTCTCGAACGGTTTGTATTCGGCAACCGCATCCCGCCCGAAATTGCGCACGGAGGTCGGAATACCCCCGAAGAAACGGTCACACACCTCCGTAAACCGCCGGAACGAAAGATTTCCGATCACCGAAAAGACCATCTGATCCGTGTTGTAGGTCCGCTTTACAAAAGCGAGAAGATCCTCGCGCCGGTACTTCATCAGGTCGGCCTTCCGACCCAAGATATTGTGTCCCAGCGATGATCCGGCAAACAACAAATCCTCGAAATCGTCGAAGATGCGGTCCACCGGCGAGTCCTTATAGGAGTTGATCTCGTCGACAATCACCTCCTTCTCCTTTTCCAACTCGTGCTCGGGAAAAACGGAACAGAACACAATATCCGAAATCAGCTCGGCAGCCTTGGCAAAATCAGCCCGTAGGGTCGTCGCATGGACCACGGTCTCCTCCTTCGTAGTATAGGCATTCAACTCACCGCCCAGATTTTCGAGCCGGCAATTGATGTGGTAGGCGCGCCTATGGGTCGTTCCCTTGAAAAAGGCATGCTCCAACAGGTGAGCCAAACCCTGTTCCGAAGCCGTTTCGTCGCGGCTTCCGGTATTTACGGTCAACGCACAATTCACTACAGCCGACCGTACCTGCCGGTGGATACACCGGATACCGTTCGGCAAGGTATAACAGGTAAATTCCATTTCGTACGATTTATCGGTTCTGCGACGACGTCTGTAAATTTTCGGCCAAAGATAGGAATTTTCCGGTATAACTCTCCGGACACCGCATCAGATCGGCCGGCGTTCCGGCAAAGACCACACATCCCCCCTCGTCGCCCGCCTCCGGGCCCAGATCGATGACCCAATCGGCACACCGGATCACCTCCATGTTGTGTTCGACGATCACCACCGTATGCCCGCGTTCGATCAGCGCATCGAATGCGTGCAACAGTTTCCGGATGTCGTGAAAATGGAGTCCGGTCGTCGGTTCGTCGAAAATGAAGAGAATCGGCCCGCTGGCACTCTCTTTCGTCAGAAATGAGGCTAACTTGACCCGCTGGCTCTCCCCGCCCGACAGCGTCGACGACGATTGTCCCAACCGCACATATCCAAGCCCCACTCGCTGGAGGGCACTGAGCTTCTCCACGATCTTCTTGTTGATCGGACTCTCTTTTATATGGGACGAAAAGAGCTCTACGGCCGCATCCACCGTCATCTCCAAAATATCGTATATCGAATAGCCATAATACTTCACCTCGAGAATCTCATCCTTGAACCGTTTCCCGCCGCAACTCTCGCACACCAGCTCCACATCGGCCATAAACTGCATACCGACACGGATTACCCCCTCGCCCTGACACTCCTCGCACCGGCCTCCGGCCATGTTGAACGAAAAACTCGAAGGCGTGAAGCCGTTATGTTTTGCATAAGGCTGCTCGGAAAAGAGCTTTCGGATATCGTCATAGGCTTTCAGATAGGTTACCGGATTGGAACGCAACGATTTACCGATCGGATTTTGGTCGATGATCTCGACCCCTTTCAGCCGTTTCAGATCGCCACCGATCCGTTCGAAATCGCCGGGTTTCATACCCGTCTCGTAGAGCTCTCGCCGCAAGGCCGGATAGAGAATATCGCGTACGAGCGACGACTTGCCACTTCCACTGACCCCCGTCACGCAGGTCATTACCCCCAACGGGAAGCAGACATCGATCCCTTTCAGGTTGTTTTCCCGGGCTCCGATGATCTCTATATAGCTGTTCGAACGGCGCACACTCGCCGGAGCCTCGATCCGCTCCTCCCGACGCAGATACCTGGCCGTCAGACTGCGTTGATCACATAACAACTCCTCTACTCCACCTTGAAACATCACCTCTCCGCCCTGATAGCCGGCTCCCGGTCCAATATCGATCACCGTATCGGCCGCACGGATGATCTCCTCTTCGTGCTCGACGACAATGACCGTATTACCCAAATCCCGCAACTTCTTCAACACCCCGATCAACCGGTGCGTATCCCTCGGATGCAACCCGATGCTCGGCTCATCAAGAATGTAGAGCGACCCGACCAGACTGCTTCCCAACGAGATCGCCAGATTGATCCGCTGGCTCTCCCCGCCCGACAGCGTCGACGACAGACGATCGAGCGTCAGGTAGCCCAAACCGACCTCCACCAGATATTCGATCCGGTTTCGGATTTCGGTCAGCACCCGCGATGCCGTCTGCTCCTCATGCTCGGTGAGCTGCAATCCGGCAAAGAAACGTTGCAACTCAGTCACCGGCATAGCCACCAGCTCTCCGATGTCCTTTCCACCCACACGCACATAGAATGCCTCCTTGCGCAACCGTCTGCCTCCGCAATCGGGACAGATCGTCTTTCCCGTGTAACGGGACAACATCACGCGATACTGAATCTTATACCGTTCACCCTCCAAAAATTTAAAGAAACGATCCAAACCATAAAAATATTTGTTTCCTTTCCACAGCAGGATCTTCTCCTCTTTCGTTAGGTCATGATAGGGACGATGTATCGGAAAATCGAATTTCGAGGCGTGTTCGATCAGCTGGTCGCGCCACCACTTCATCGTTGCTCCGCGCCAGCAGGCAATCGCATCCTGATAAATACTTTTATTCTTGTCGGGTACGACCAGATCCTCGTCGATGCCGATCACCTTCCCGTACCCTTCGCAACGGGGACAAGCCCCCAACGGATTATTAAAACTGAACATATGTTCCGAAGGGTGTTCGAAACTGATTCCATCCAGCTCGAAACGGTCGGAAAACTCCTCGATCCGATCGCCATCAGCCGCCTGCACTACCACATCGCAACATCCCTCGCCATGTCGGAAAGCCGTTTCGACCGAATCGCCGAGCCGGTGGAGCGTCTCCTCATCGTCGGTCACCCTGGCCCGGTCGATCACGATCCGCAGGTCGTTCCGCCCGGCATACGCATCGGCCTGTCCGATCACATCCTCGATAAAAAGCGTCTGTCCGTCGACATAGATTCGCTGAAAACCCTCTCCGACCAACAGCGTCAACTTCTCGATCAGCCCCTGCCCTTCGCCCAATCGGAGCGGCATAGTCACCAAAATCCGAGTACCGGCAGGCTGCGACGCAATGAACCGGACCACATCGTCCGCCCGGTCTTCATGCACCTCCCGGCCCGAAACCGGCGAATAGGTACGTCCGATGCGGGCAAACAGCAGTTTCAAATAGTCGTAGATCTCGGTCGAGGTTCCCACCGTCGAACGCGGATTCCGCGTATTGACCTTCTGTTCGATCGCAATGGCCGGCGCAATTCCCGTAATGAAATCGACATCCGGTTTATTGATCTTTCCGAGAAACTGACGCGCATAGGCCGAAAGGCTTTCGACATAGCGGCGCTGCCCTTCGGCAAATATGGTATCGAAGGCCAATGTCGACTTTCCCGATCCGGAAAGCCCTGTGATGACAACCAGCTGATTGTGCGGAATCTTCACCTCGATGTTCTTGAGGTTGTGGACCCGGGCACCCTTGACATGAATGAATTTATTTTCGTTCGATGCGTCCATCTCTTAATCAAAACAACCGGTAAAGATAACGCTTTTCGAAGGAAAAACGATATGTCTCCCGACCGGAAACTCTTTTTTTACAGGACGACCCTTCGCGCCGTAGTTCTTCGCCTCAACAAACCCGCTATTTCATCTGAAATTCGATACCGATTTTTCCGTTCAGACTTTCAACTCCAATCCAATAGCATGAAACGGCATCCGACCTTCATTCCCCTGATCGTTTTTGTCGGAACCCTGCCGTTCGTTTTCTGTCACCCTACGCGCCCTGCCTCAGAAGCCTTATCGGCCCGTATAGACGAACGCATCGAGCTAACCAGCATAGTAGCCCGGCCGACCGGCTACAAAGAGTATCGCTCTGAAGATAACCGACCTATGCCGCCGAAATAAAGATCACCTTGGGTCCAACAAAGCGCATTCGCTGATCCATTTCAAGACAAGAGCCACAAAATAGAGTCCCGTGTCGGACTTCGCGACACGGGCCCATTCAACGACTCACAAAAAACAACCGATCTATTTCCGGATTTCGATCTGTTCCTGATGGGTGATCTTCTCGCAATACTTACACCGCAACGCGATCTCCTCCCCAGCATGGATAACCCGGAACGACGTTTCGACCGGCTCATGATTGGTTATGCAACGCGGATTGGCACAACGTACGAAACCCTGTATCGTTTCGGGGATCGTAACCGTATGCTTTTCGACCACCTTGAAGTTACGAATGATATTCACCGAAGCCTGCGGGGCCACTATGGCGATGCGGTTGATCTCCTCCTGCTCGCAGAAACGATCGTTGATCTTGATGATCGCCTTGGTCCCCATCCGTTTGCTCTCGAGGTTCGTCCCGAACGTAATGCAGTGCGTCTCCTGCTCCAGTCCCAATATCCGGATAATCTTGAACAGGCTGCTCGCGGGAATATGATCGATCACCGTCCCGTTTTCGATCGCCCGCACTTCCAATCTTCCCTCTGTTTGCGCCATGATCCTCTATTTTTATTTTCTCATAATTCAATCGCTTATTTCACCACGCCCAACAGGTAGCTGATAATCGCCATACGGGTATACATCCCGTTCTCAGTCTGCTGGAAATAGTAGGCCTTCGGATTGCTGTCCACATCCATATCGATCTCTCCCACACGCGGCAGCGGATGCAGAATACGCATATTCGGTTTCGTACCCTCCAACATACTGTTCTTCAACACATACACATTCTTCACCCGCTCGTACTCCATCGGATCGGAAAACCGCTCGCGCTGCACCCGGGTCATGTAGACGATGTCCGCATCGCGGATCGCATCCTCAATGTACCGCGTCTCGGTGTAACGGATCCCCTTTTCATCCAAAAACAGCTTGTACTCATCGGGCATCTTGAGCTCATCGGGCGCCACGAAGGTAAAGGTCGGATTGAAGAACGACAGCGCCTGCAACAGAGAGTGGACCGTACGGCCGTACTTCAAATCACCCACCATCACGATATGGATGTTATCGAGCGTCCCCTGCGTCTTCTTGATCGAGTAGAGGTCCAGCAGCGTCTGGCTCGGGTGCTGATTCGCTCCGTCGCCGGCATTGACCACCGGAACCTTCGAGATTTCACTCGCATACCGCGCCGCGCCCTCGATCGAATGGCGCATGACGATCATATCGCAATAGTTGGATATCACCATAATCGTATCATGGAAGGTCTCCCCCTTCGACACACTCGTATTCGCCGTCTCCGAAAAGCCGATTACCCGGCCACCCAGATGATTGATCGCGCTCTCGAAGCTGAGCCTCGTGCGGGTCGACGGTTCGAAAAAAAGCGAAGCGATCACCTTGCCCGCCAAAACCTGCTGGTGCGGATCGGCCTCGAACTGCGCGGCCAGCTCCATAATACGAAGTATCTCGTCACACGAAAAATCGGTAACCGAAACTAGATTTTTCTTTCCCATGATCCAATCGACTATTTGGTTTCTATTTGTATTCCTTCTATCTTCTGCAACCGTTCGCGAAGCGCATCCGCACGACCCGCACGTATCGACAGCCGCATCGTACACAAGTTATCGAACCGCTGTCCGAGCACTTCGGGACGCATCTCCTTGACCACCCGCATCACATCGTTCATCACAAGATAACCGAACTCCACCTCAAACCGTACATCAACCGTCCGTTCGACAATCCGTGCCACTGACAGTACCGCCGATGCCGACTCCTTGTAAGCCGCGATCAGTCCCGACACCCCTAGTTTTGTCCCGCCGAAGTAGCGGACCACAACCACCAAAGCATCTGTCAAACTGTACGAAAGCAGCTGTCCCAGAATCGGACGTCCCGCTGTCGACGAGGGCTCTCCGTCGTCATTGACCCGATAATTCTGTCCGTCTACTCCCAACCTCCACGCATAACAGTGATGCGTCGCATCGTAGTAACGTTTCCGCAGGGCGTCCAGACATTCACGGATCTGCTCCTCATCACGCACCGGATAGGCATAAGCCAGGAACTTGCTCCCCTTCTCCTTGTACAACGCCTCTGCCGGCTCCGCAAGGGTCAAATAGCTATCCTCTTCCGTCCGCTCCATCATCAGATGACGGTTATCTTATCTTCGAGAACATTCGGCTCCACCGGATATTTGCAGGAAATCCCTTCTCCTTATCCAGCGACAACCACACGAAAGAGGGCTTACCGACAATATGGTCCTCCGGTACAAAACCCCAATAACGCGAGTCCGCCGAGTTATGCCGATTGTCCCCCATCATGAAGTAGTAATCCATCGCAAACGTATAACGGTTTGTCTCCTTTCCATCGATGTATATCCGATCTCCTTTCACCTCCAGCCGATGTCCCTCATAGGTCTCAATGATCCGGCGGTAAAGCGGCAGGTTCTCTACGGTCAGCTCTACGGTCGCTCCTTTGCTAGGAATCCACAGCGGACCGAAATTATCGACATTCCATGCATACGCCGTGTCGTGCGGGAAAATATCGGGATCGGCCCCCTCCGCTTCGCTCTTCTCCACAGCCGTCACGTTACCCATCGCCCGGATCCGTTCGGCATTAGCCGCGGTCAACGGCAACATGAAGTACACACCCTGACCTGCATCGAAATGGATGTCGGCCTGGGCGATTCCCATATCCTCAAAATGGTCGGGATTGATGGCCGTACCGTTCGTATAAACCGTATAATTGTACTGCTTCCCGGGAATATCGACCTGCGGTTCACCGTTGATCCACATCTCGGAGTGACGGATCAGTATCGTATCTCCGGGCAAGGCAACCGCCCGTTTGACATAATTCTCGCGTTTATCCACCGGGCGCACGACAATTCCTTCGTCCAGCAACATCTGCCGCCCCCGCTGCGCTCCATAAATCCGTTGATACTGACGCAACGCGTTATAGTAACTGTCGGCCGGATAGGAAAGGCTCACCGTATCGCCTTCGGGAAAGTTGAACACGACCGGATCGTTGCGCTTCACCTCACCGCAACCGGCCAGACGATGATAGGGCCATTTGATCCACTCGACAAACGACTTTTTGGTCTGCGACAACGGCATCGTATTGTGCACGAACGGGAACGAGAGCGGCGTATTGGGCATCTTGGGACCGTATGCCACCTTGCTCACGCACAGATAGTCGCCCACCAACATGCTCTTCTCCATCGAGGGGGTCGGAATGACATACATCTCGAAGAAAAAAATCCGGATAAGCGTTGCCACAACCGTTGCAAAGACGATTGCCTCGATCCACTCGGAGGTCTTACGGTAGGTTTTGTTCAAACGTTTGCGTTCCTTGTGCTTTTTCCAGAACAGGCGGTACATCCACTTCGAGATATAGATATCGTAAATCACCACGACACCCAACAGAAGCCACAGGTTCCCTGTCCAGACGACGAACCACAACAGATACAAAAACGTAACGACTCCGAAACGGACCCAACGATTCGCCCATATTTTTTTCAATCGATTCATCGCTGTATTCACCCCTTTAGATTATATTATTAGTCGAGTCCCAACAAATCTTTCATCGTATAGACACCCTGCTTGCCGCAAAGAAACTCGGCAGCGAGTACGGCCCCCATGGCAAACCCGCGACGTCCGTTCGCCCGATGCGTAAAGGTGATCTGATCGGCAGCCGACTCATAAGTGACCGTATGGGTTCCCGGCACGATGCTGCGCCGCACGGCCGTCACCTCCAGCTCTTCCGGAACGGTGGTCACCCCACACACCCATTTCTGCTTCCGGCTCAAGTTTTCGAGAATTCCTTCAGCTATCGTAATCGCCGTACCGCTCGGGGCATCCTTTTTCTGCGTATGGTGCGTCTCCTCAACCGTTACGTCATACTCCG
Organism: Candidatus Alistipes merdigallinarum; assembly: GCA_019119305.1. Lineage (GTDB taxonomy): Bacteria > Bacteroidota > Bacteroidia > Bacteroidales > Rikenellaceae > Alistipes_A > Alistipes_A merdigallinarum. The sequence continues at coordinate 48,225 of DWXH01000040.1, forward strand.
GGAAACGCTCCATCAACTCCGCCAGGCGACGGTTGACCTCAAAAAAGACATTGACTCCGACGCTGTAATTCGATGCATAAAAAAACGCCCCGTTACGCAAACGACACGCTTCCTTCACCTCTTCGAACCGATCGAGCCACCCGGTCGTTCCGCAAACAACGGGGATACCCGCCTCGAGACAGGTCATGATATTTCCGAAAGCCGTCTGCGGAGTTGTAAACTCGATGGCGACATCGATTCCTGCCAAATGTGCTGCATCCAAATCAGATGCGTTATCTATATCAATAATCAAAGGAATGGTATGTCCTCGTCCGGTCAAGATATTCTCAATCTCCTTTCCCATCTTGCCATACCCAATCAATGCAACTTTCATAAGCTAATCAATATTTTCGCAAATTTACGCTTTTTTAGATAAAATCCCACCCGAATACAAAAAAACACCCACTCCTGACGGCAACCCCTACGCACACGGAAGCCCCTTAATCAGAACCAAGATCGTGACTTTACGAGCCATCACATCCGACCGGACAACATAGAAACAGATCGCTTTTTATTTTTACATCCCGTTAAAAATGTTATCTTTGCCTACATTAAAACCGACGACAGTGCGCTACTTCATCGAACTCTCTTACTCCGGGAAAGCCTACAACGGATGGCAAATCCAGCCGAACGCCCCCTCCGTCCAGCAGACGCTCCAAAAGGGGCTCTCCACACTGTTGCGTCGCACGACCGAAACAGTCGGAGCCGGACGGACCGACACTGGAGTACACGCATCGTATTATGTTGCCCACTTCGACTCGGAGACAGAAATAGACCGACCGGTCGACTTCTGCTACCATCTGAATGCCTTGTTGCCCCACGACATCGCCATTCGGCGCATCCGGCCTGTACAACCGACGGCACACGCCCGTTTCGACGCTTTGTCCAGATCCTACGAATACCGCGTCTCACTCCGGAAAGATCCGTTCCGAATCGACACCGCTTATCAGGTGAACTGGCCGCTCGACGTAGACAAAATGAATGAAGCCGCAGCATTATTGCTTCCCCATAGCGATTTTACGAGTTTCTGCAAGCTGCATTCCGACAACAAGACCAATCTCTGTCAGGTATCGCATGCCGCATGGAAACGCGAGCACGAAGATCTGCTGCTCTTCTCGATTACGGCGGACCGTTTTTTACGCAACATGGTACGCGCCATTGTAGGCACACTCGTCGATGTAGGACGTGGAAAAATAACGGTTAAGGACTTTTCTCAAATTATCGAAGAGAAGGACCGATGCAGCGCCGGAAGTTCCGCTCCGCCACAAGGACTTTTCCTGTGCGGCGTAACCTATCCCGATTCCATCTATCTTGACTCAATCGATCACAATAAACTATAATAACCTCATTACAGCTATGAAAACTAAAATTCAAGAACAGTTTAAAAAACTTTACGGCGAAGGGGCCTCATTATTCGCCTCTCCTGGCCGTGTCAACCTGATCGGTGAACATACCGACTACAATCTGGGGTTTGTCCTTCCAGGGGCAATCGACAAAGCCATCTACGTAGCCATCAAACCAAACGACGGAAAAACTTGCCGCATCCACTCACTCGATTACAACGAATCGATCGAAATGGACATACACGGTGAAAAACCCGCACAACAATGGGCCTGCTACATCTACGGAGTCATCCAGGAGATGGAGAAACGCGGCGGATTGGTCCATCCGTTCGACATGGTCTTTGGCGGCGATGTCCCGCTCGGAGCCGGACTCTCCTCTTCCGCTGCATTGGAAAGTGCTGTCGGATTCGCTATCAACTCCATTTTCAATTTGAATTTTGACCGGGCACAACTGGCTAAAATCGGACAGATGACCGAGCACAACTACGTGGGTGTCCGCTGCGGGATCATGGACCAATTCGCATCGCTGTTCGGCGATACGGGTAAGGTCATCCGTCTCGACTGCCGGTCGTTGGATTACAAGCTCGAACCGTTCGATCCGAAAGGATGCCGGGTCGTGCTGTTCGATACGCAGGTGAAACATACGCTTGCCTCGTCGGAATACAACGTACGGCGGGCTCAATGCGAAGCCGGTGTTGCCGTCATCCTGAAACATGTGGGAGGTATCGAATCGCTGCGCGACGTCACGATGGATATGCTCGACACCTATAAGGACGAAATGGATCCGACCGTATACCGCCGCTGCAGCTACGTCATCAACGAAAACAACCGGCTGCTGGAAGCTTGTGCCGCCCTCGAAAAGGGCGATTACGTCACTTTCGGCCAAAAGATGAACGGTTCGCATGAAGGATTGAGCAAATGGTACGAAGTAAGCTGCGAAGAGCTCGACTTTTTGGCTGAAATCGGGCATCGTACAGACGGCGTTTTAGGAGCACGTATGATGGGTGGCGGATTCGGCGGTTGTACCATCAATCTGGTGAAAGCCGAGGCCTACGACAACTACGTGGCAGAAATCAGCGACAAATTCCAACACAAGTTCGGCAAAGCTCCTCGGATCATCGAGGTAAACATTTCGCAAGGAGCACACCGGATCGAATAATTTCAAAACGAATTATCCCTATCAAAAGGAAGAGGAGCGAAAAATTTCGCTCCTCTTCCTTTATCTTTCACGGCAACCCGCTTTCTGATTTATTACATCATGTCACATCCAGGCCCGATCACTAAAATTGCACTTTGACACCAGCGAGGAAATTAATACCCAACGCCTTGTATTGATTGTAATAGTAAAGCGACTGATTGGCCAGATTCCGCCCTTCGATAAAAACCCCAAAATTTTTCGACAAGTTATATTCGGCCCCGAGGTGTACATCGACCTGCATATCGTCATGACCGTATACAATCTCGCTCGGGACTCCGTTGGATGCAAACAACATCTCGAAATCACGCGGACCATATACATCCGCCCCCGCTTTCAACAACAATTTGTCCCGATAATTGTACTTCAGGCCCAAACGGGCGGTCAAAGCGGGCAGGCCGAGACGAGCCTTCACTCCATCGACCTCCTTCACCCGATAGCCTTTATATTGGACCCCGAGTTCAATACCGAACTTACCCGAAACACGGCCTTCGACCTCTCCACCTACGGTCCACATCGTTACATCCCGTTGTGCCAGGACAAAGACATTCCCCTGATAAACCGATGCACCTTCAAGCGTCTGATAATAATAATTCTGCGCATAATTCATGTTCAGATACCGGGAAAAACCCCCGTAAACATTATACGAGAACGAAGAGGCACTGCTTCCCCGGATACCGATCCGGGCGTCGTTTACACTTGTATTACGACCTACGAAACCTTGCAGTACATACGGATTCCAAAGCGTCGTATTGCGATACCCGTAGTTATCCTGACGGCCGTCGAGTTTCAAATAGGGGGTAAAACCTTTGGATATCTTCCACTTCAAATCAAACAAGGGGAACAAGGCCGAGGCCGACTGTCCGTCACCGTTATCGGTGTAGGTAAAATCATCCATAACCGCAACATAGGTAACCCCTAAAGCTATATCGAATGTTCCCCCTCGAACCCGGTACATGGGCCGGATCGAAAACATGCTGTTCCTATACTCGTCGAGCAGGCCGCTTCCCTGATACAGATCATAGTCCGCATGCAACGTAATCTCGTGGATTCCGAACCGTTTGCCCAGATCAATAAAAGCATCCACATGCGCCTCTTTGGCATCATAACGATCGCTGAAATAGTACCCATCGACCCCAAAGCGAATATTGAACCTCGAAAGGTCTTCGAACGAGTGACCAAAAACAACCTTTCCCCTCACCGTCGAATAATTCTGGCGCAAAGCGTTGGCTGAAACATCGAACGAATCGGTCGTCGGCTCACCGTAAACGGATTCGGCCCATGAAGAGCTGTATCCATAGCGGCTGATCTTGTCGTAATCGAACCCGATCTCTCCACCTATACCGAAACGGCCGAAACGGTGCTCGCCAAACACGCCGACCGTATTGAAGGTCTGGCTGCCGGGCGTCCTGACACCATCGTAATTCTTCAGCTTGCTCCAACTGCCGTAATGGTTTACATACAGGCCCCATTTCCCGTTCAGATTCCGGATCGACGAGATATTCGCATCCAAAACGCTCTGGAACGGCACACCCAGACCGGCCTTAATATAGAACGGAAGCTCCTCTCGCAGATCATCCACGCTGACCGACACCGGTTTGATCGGCGTAACCTCCGACCGATACTGAATCGGATCGGGTGTAATCTCATAATCCACATCCACCCGCAACGAAGCGGTATCCACCATATTGGGCTTGATCCCCAATTTGACCGCACTCCTTACGGTGGGTTCATACTCACGTGTCACATCCAACTCCCGATTCAGATCCCCATCACTCTGCTGCGCCCAACCTTGCGTAAAAATCAACAGCGCCGAAACGGCCATTATCGTTTTTTTCATAGCTTCTTCCTGCTTTAATCTCCTTGTTTGTAAAAACCTATTTCAACGACTCGATTTTTTTCAGAGCCTCGTCCACAACACCGTCCGTCTTGTCCGTATACCCGTCCACGATACTCTGATAGGTCGCTTTCGCCTGGAAGGCGTCGCCCTGTTTCACGTATATATCTCCCAACACAAGGAACGCCTTACCCATCCAATACTGATACGGCAAATTCTGTTCGGAGAAGGTAAACACCTCCTGTTCAGCCTCCTTGAGTTTCCCCTGTTTATACAGGATCGAAATAATATGGTAGTATGCCTCTGCCGCATCCCGTGTTCTCGCATCGGTCACCTCGCGGTAGTGGGTCAATGCCCCTGCCTCATCACCGGCCGCCTGTAATGAACGTCCTTTCACAAAATGAGCCTTACGGGCCAGATCATCCGCTGCATAGGGCGACTCCAGCACCTCGTCGGCCGCAACTCCGGCAGCCACCAAATCGTTCGTCGCCACGATCGCATCGAGATAACCGGTCAGCGCCTCAACTACCGTACTCTTTTGCAGCGCCGTCGTACTCAACCGCTTGTACAGATCGGCTGCAGCCGCATACTCTTTATCTTCCATACGCATGGAGGCTGCCTTCTGCAAAGCCATCACCTGATAGCGGTTGCTCGGCATCGCACCGACCTCTTCAAAAGCAGCCAAAGCTCCGGCACGGTTTCCCTCATGCAGCGAGCAATCACCCAGTGCATACAATGCATCGGCCCGATAGACTCCCTGCGGATACTTTTGCAGATAGCTGTCCATCAGATTCAGGGCCCGAGCATAATCGCGGTTCTGATAGACGCGGTCTGCCGCTGCGAACGACAACGAATCACGCTCTACGGCCGACACGTCGGTTTCGAACCCGCTCTTCTGTGCAAACGCCAGATAGGAGTCCACCTCGTTGTGGTCCACATAGATATTCTTGATTCCGAGCATCGCATCCTTAACCTGCGGCGACGACGGATACTGCTCGACCACCTGTTTGTAGTAACGCAATGCCTCATCGTCTTTACCCAAATTCTGATAGATCAGTCCCAGCTCCGACAATGCACTAACCACATAAGGCGATTGCGGATAACCGTTCACCAGCCGTTTGAGCGCAGCAGCAGCATCGGTGAACCGTTCATGGCGCACGTAGGTCCGCCCCAATTCGAACATCGCATCGTCGACATACTCACTCTTGCCATCTCCAATAATAGCCACCAGCGACTCGACTTTCCGATCGTACTTGTCAACCAGACCCAACATGATGGCCCGTTGGAAACGGGCATAGTCTGCACCGTTGTTTCCCAGAGCGATCGCCTTGTCGTAATTTTCGATCGCCTTATAATATTCCCGCTGAGCGAATGCGATATCACCCATACGATTGAATGCATCGGAACGCAAATTATCTTTCAACGTATAGGAAGCCACAAAACGATTGAAACGATCCTGAGCCTTCTCCCACTGTTTGTCGTTGAAGTAGCAATATCCCAAATTATAAAGGGCCAGCAGCTTCTCGCGCTCTCCGCTCGGTGCGAGCGACATGTAGGTTTCATAAAGCGGTGCCGCCTTCGCATAATCACCCATCTTCACATAGGTCTCGGCCCTCCAGAACTTCGTCAGCGCCGTATACTTTGCCGTATAACGGTTCTGGTCGGCCACATCGAACAGGGCTAACGCCTGATCGTAGTCCTCCGCCTCGAAACACTCCAACGCCCGGAAATAAACAATCTTCTGCAACGCCATCTTCACGTTGTTGTCCGGATCATCGAGCTGCCGAATCGCTTCATAAGCCGCATCGTAATTCCGAGAATTGAAATAGGCGGCCAGCAATATTTCACGGGCCTCGTCCACCCGGGGTGAATCGGGATAGGTCTTGATGTAATTGTCGAGCGTGGTGATGGCCGCATTGAAACCGCCTCGATCCAATTCATACTGCAACTTGCCGTAGTTGAACATCGCCTCCTCGCGGATCGCCGGATCGAAGTCGGCCGAAGCCGCCAAGGCAAAAGCACTCATCGCACGCGGTTTGTCACCCGTCTGCAAGTAACAATCGCCCAAATGATAGCTGGCATTTTGAGCCAACTCATCCCCACCGGAGGCCACTTGGGTCAGCAACTCGATCGCCCGGTCGTAGTTCCCGGCCGCATAGTTGCAGTAGCCGGTCAGATAGAGCTCTTCACGCCCCATCTCTCCGCCCAGCTCGGCATAGTTCTCCATATATCCGAGCGCCTTCGCATAATCGCCCGTATGGAAATAGGCTTCGCTGACGATCCGGCAAATCTCCTGCCGACGCGACTCCGTAGCTTTCGCCAGCAACGGAACCCCGTTTTCGATCACATAAGCATAATTCCCCTCCTGGAACTCGATCTGCAACAGATAGAACGGCACGACCGGTGCGTAGGCCGGATTGTCGGCCAACGAGGCAAATCCCCGCTTGGCTGACGACAAATCGCCCCGTGTATAGTCGATATAAGCGATATAATAGGTCGTGTGGGGCAAATAGTTCTCGTCGGAGTTGCAATTTTTAAAACAGCTGTACGCCTCGTCGGTATCTCCGTTCATGTAGGCCGCATATCCGCGCCGGAAATTGTATTCGTCGTATTTCGAAAAATCGAGCTCGTACGGATCGACCTGTGTATACTGTTCATAGGCTCCCGCATAATCCGCCTCATCGTGCAGCAATGTTCCCATAGCAAACCGCACATCGTTGGCATATATCGACTGGGGATACTCTTCCAAAAAATGGTTCAACCCCTCTTGGGCATCCGTACCGCGCATCTGGGCCCCACAAACGGCCACATAATAGGCTGCCCGTTCGACAAAACCGGCATCGTCCGTACCGGCCGAAGCGATCGCCTTTTCAAATTCGGTCTGAGCCGCAGCATACTTCTGCTTCTCATAAAGGGCCATACCTTTATCATAACGGGATTGCGCCTCGGGCGAGAGTGCCGATACACGGACCGACGATACGGTCAGCACAAACAGCAACACCCCGATGCTCAACATTCTTTTTCTCATATCAAAAAACGCTTTATCGAATCAGCAAAGTTAACAAAATTATCTTACCACAAACCCTCCATTTTAAAGTTTGCTCGCCACACGCAATTTGGCACTCCGCGACCGCGGATTACGGACCACCTCATCGGGAGAAGGAACCACTGCCTTTCGGGTAACGACACCCCACGGAGAGAGAACCTTACCGTAAAAATCCTGAACGGTCTTCCCTTCGAAATTACCGTTCCGCATGAAGTTTTTCACCATACGGTCTTCAAGTGAATGATACGTAATCACGGCCAACCGTCCTCCGGGCCGCAATACCCGCAGCGACTGCTCCAACATCATCTCCAGCGCATTCATCTCCCCGTTGACTTCGATACGGATCGCCTGGAACAGTTTGGCCAAAAACTTGCTCTCGCCGTTTCGCGGCAGAACCGGAACAAGGGCATCCGTCAGATCCTGAATCCGCTCGATCGGCTGTTTCGTCCGGTAATCCACCACACATCGGGCGATCCGCCGCGACGAATCCAACTCACCGTACCGCTTAAAAAGAGAGGCCAACGTTTCAAGATCATAATCGTTCAACACCTCCCGAGCCGACAGTTTGGCCCTGCGGTTCATCCGCATATCGAGCGGGGCATCGAAGCGGAACGAAAATCCACGCTCCTGCGTATCGAAATGGTGTGACGACACCCCCAGATCGGCCAATACGCCATCGACCCGCTCGACCCCGCGCCAACGCAACGCCCCGCGCATAAACCGGAAATTCGATTCGACAAAGATTATCCGCTTATCATCGGGGACATTTGCCCGGGCATCGCTGTCCTGATCGAACGCATACAACCGCCCTTTGCTCGACAACCGATCGAGAATGGCACGCGAATGTCCCCCTCCGCCGAAGGTCAAATCGACATATACCCCATCGGGATTGATCTCCAACAATTCGATAGTCTCTTCCAGCAATGCCGGAACATGGTAAACCGCATTCTCCATTAAAATCCGCTTTTGGGGGTAAAAGTACAAAATTTACCGCGAAAGATCATTTTTCTTAAATATTCTCCTACTTTTGTAAAAACACTTTCTCAACAATGGATGAAAAAAACGACTCCCTGCGAATCGATCTGGAAAAAGTCATCCGGGACAAAAACCCCCGTTTGGCAAAAACCCTCCCCCGATTCGTCATCGCTTATCTGAAAAGGATCATTCATCAAGACGAAATCAACCGAATCCTGACCGCATACGCCCATCTCGACACCATACCCTTCATCCGTGCCGCTTTCGTCGACATGGGAATCAGCTATCAGGCAGTGGGAATCGAACATTTGGCCGACGACGGCCGCTACCTGTTCGTATCCAACCATCCGTTCGGCGGGATGGACGGACTGATGCTCTGCGATGAAATCTACAAACGCTTCGGCAAGGTACACATCATCGTCAACGACCTGCTGATGTACCTTACCCCACTTAAGTCGCTTTTCATCCCGATCAACAAACACGGGCGACAAAAGGCCGAATACGTCCAAATGCTCAAAACCCAACTCGAGGACAACGGTCCGATCGCCACATTCCCTGCCGGGCTTTGCTCGAGAAGGATAAAAGGCACCGTACAAGACCTGGCATGGAAACCGAGCTTTATCAAAAATGCCATTTCCAGCGGGCGAGACATCGTTCCCGTATTTTTCGAAGGCAAACTATCCCCGTTCTTCTACAACCTGGCCAATCTGCGTACTTTTCTGGGAATCAAGGCAAACATCGAGATGCTGTATCTGGCGGACGAGATGTTCAAACAAAAAGGGAAACACTTCAACATCCGGTTCGGCACCCCGATCCCCTGCGATCGGCTGGCGGAGTTCCATTCTACGAAAGAGGCATCCGATTTTGTCCGGGACACCGTATACCGACTGGAATCGAAAAAATAAAACACGAACGCCCCTCTCCTTCGACAAAGAAAACCATCTTCGCTTTTGTATTTTAGCCAAATATCCATATTTTTGCGTGGAGTTTACACAAAGCATACGATGAGCAAACCAAATCATCTGATGAAACCATTGATTGATCCGGTTCCGACCGATCTGATCGAAACCGAACTTACAGAAGACCATTTTTTAAGACATACCAATAACGGAGGAAATACCATTTATGTCGTGACAGCGGCACAGTGTCCCCATGTCATGAAAGAGATCGGACGGTTACGCGAGCTCTCTTTCCGCGACGGAGGCGGAGGAACAGGGGCTGATGTCGACATCGACGAACAGGACCTCGATCCGGAAGGATACAACCAGTTGATCGTCTGGGATCCGAAAGAGCGGGAGATCGTCGGGGGATACCGGTTCATCATCTCCCGGACCACCCATCCCAAATGTATGTCGACCGAACACTATTTCCGATTCACGGAGCGATTCCGCAACGAATATCTGCCCTACACGATCGAATTGGGCCGTTCATTCATCCAACCCCATTATCAGGGGTCAAGAAGCAACCCTAAAGGACTCTACTCGTTGGACAATCTTTGGGACGGACTGGGTGCGCTGGTCATCAACAATCCCGACATGCGATACTTCTTCGGAAAGGTTACCATGTACGGTTCATACGACAAAGAGGCCCGGAACATTCTGCTCTACTTCCTGCATAAATACTTCCCCGACAAGGAGCGTCTCGTAGAACCGATTCACCCGATCAACATCGTTTTCGATACGGAAAAAATGGAATCCCTCTTTACAGGAAGTTCATATACCGAAGATTACCGGATCCTGACCCGGGAAATCCGGAAATACAGAGAGAACATTCCCCCGCTGATCAACTCTTACATGAGCCTGTCCCCTTCGATGAAGGTATTCGGCACAGTCATCAATCCCGACTTCGGGGATGTGGAAGAGACAGGAATCCTCATAACGATCAACGACATCTATCCGAAAAAATCGGAACGCCACTTCCTCATCAAAGAGTAACACAATACTACTATTCGGATAGTCAAGTCAAACCGATTCTTTTTTAATAGAACCAATAAAACAAGGGCTGGCATAAGGCCAGCCCTCTCTATTTATTTTTCACTTTCAGACTTACTATATTAATTCTATTTATTCAGGAAAATCCTTCTCTCCGATTCGTCCTCTCCGATCTGCCCCGTAAATACAAAAATTAATAAAAGGTAATCGGGAAGATCGTCCGCACACCTCTGCCGTACAATCTTCCCGATCGAAATCGTCTATTTCACCGCGATCAATTTATAGACTCCGCCACGCACATCGAAACTCAGGTGCAAATCGCTCGTCTGACGTTTGCTCCAACGTGCTATCTTGTTCTTGACCGGTTTACCCTCTTTCCAAACGGTCACACCGTTGATCTTGACTTCACGGACACCCTCTTTCGGAGTCCCGATCACCCCTTCGTATGCCGAAGGAATGTCAGCGTTCAAAACGAAAATGTTGTTCGTATTTTCGAACGACGAGCTCACTCGTCCTGCAGGTGTCAGTACCGACGCACTCGCCGATTTCAACCCAGCCGGATCGGGCAACACACCGACCACGTTATATGCTACCTCCATCGGCCGGATTCCGCATATGCTTTGATAAGCGACAGTCATACCGCCGCCGCTCCACGCGTGGTTGACACTACCTCCGCCGAAACCTTCCGAACCGATACCCCATCCCTCGAACAGCGTAGTGAAATAGTCATTCATCACCATATTCGAGAAACGACGGTTGTGGCGTTGGAAGCCCTCTTCACCGTACCCCATTTCCATCATCGCCTGGAATACATATTTTTCCATATAAGGGCTCGCATGCTCCTGAGTCCGGAAAACTTCGAGGATGGCAGGATATTTATCCTTATCGGCCAAACCCGACACAACGGCCAAAGCATGGATCCGGTCATCGGTCAACTTCTTGTACTCCGGATCACGGTACTCCTTGCCGTTCCAGAAATGGTTGTTAAACGCCTGTTTCAATGCCGCCATCTCTTCTGCATAAGCACGGGCATCCGCCTTATATCCCAATACACGAGCCGCATTATGCATCCCCTTGATCATCAAATAGTACCAACAGTTCTGTAACGGAACGATGTCGATGTTATCGCCCCAGTCGCCCCAGTTCCAGCCACCTTCACGCAACAGGACCGTCCCTTGGGGTCCTTTTTTCCACAGACCGATATAACGCTGTACGGCAGGGTACACATGCGCTAACGTCTCCTTGTCGCCCGTATACCAATAATAATTCCACAAACCGAAAAAACCCAGGGAAGCCATAACCTGACCGGGCAGCTCCTTATCCCAGTTCGATGAAGGAACCGGTGCATAGATCACGCTGTCGGGCTTCTGCCAATCCGCCAGATTATAGAGCCACTTGCGTGTCAACTGATCGGAACTGCGTGAAAGCACGTACAACGCCTCGCCCGACTCGTTCACCACATCACCGGTCCACTGCGAACGCTCGCGATCGGGACAATCCATATAGGTGTCGCGCATGGTCAGATAAAGCGTCCTTTCGGCCTTTTTGATGAACCGGTTGAACAGCGGATCGGAACACTCGAACGTTCCGGTAAATTCCGTATCGTACCCCGTCTCGCGGAACTTCAGTTCGACCACTTCTGCCCCTTCCGGAATCACATAGTAGACTCGATGACCATTGGTCCAACCCAAATTCTCATACTCCTGCAAGCCGTCTCGCGTAATGTATTCACAACGGATATAGTTATCGCCGCCGTTGTATTTAAGGTAATTATCCGTAAAAATCTGCACTTTGCCACCGGCCTCTGCCTTCAACTTGATATAAGGTGTGATCTGTGCATTATAAGGCAGCGCACAAATTACCGTATCGCCACTCACCGTCTGTGCCGGATAGGGTTGTAATTCACTCACTTTCCACAACGGGATCGGACGCTTAACCAGCTTATTCCAGGGACGACTTCCTGCCTCGCCGTTTTCGACGGCTTGAGGCATATAGGCATCGTTGAATCCAGGTTTATACCACGTCAGGTACTCTTTGCGGGCATCATAACGGATATTCGACTCGGCCAAACGCATGTTGGGATCGGGAGGGCTACAAGTCCCGAAAGCTGGATTCGCCTCACATTTCCACGTATCGTCACTCAAAATATCGAAAGTCGTGGTCTGACAATCGAATAACAATCCTGCTTTTCCGCTATCGTTGTGTGCGAACGACGGACGTCCGAAATACCACACCAATACGGCAATCGTATTCTCACCCCGTTTCAGATAGGGAGCTATTTCCACCTCATCATAATAGGTATCCAGCGGATTGGGGCCACGTTTTACCCCTCCCTCGAATACCACCAGTTCGCCGTTGATCCACAACCAATACTTGCTGTCGGCGGCAATCCGTGCGGTTACCGTTGTCGGAACATTCGGCAAATTCACGGTCTTACGATAGTTCAGCCATGTATTGGGTTTTTCTTTCGTCGTCCCTGAACTGATCCACGATGCTTTCCACGCTACCTCTTTATCGGTATCTTTACATGAAGCTGTCGTACCACCGACTGCAAACAACAACATCAAACAAGTCAATCTCAATACGGTCTTCATAACTTTTCGTCTCTGATTTATTTTTGGGTTATTAGGTCTAAGCATATCCTCCATCAATTAAAGAGTTATTCAAATTCTCCACTCCCCTCATCCGAGCCGACATCCAAAAGTTTTCTCACACACTTGGCCACATCCTGTTTCTGTGCATTCTGTTCGATCGTAAACTCAACCGAATCGCCTACCGACAAATCATAAAAATCGCCGACGACATCCTGACTGTGAAAAAACAGATTGTTGTTCGGATAACGAATAAAACCAAATCCATTTTTCAACGATAAAATTTCACTGACCTGACGATTCGGTTCGTTTTGTACGGGCCGATTGCTATCGCACGGGACAAATAAATCACACACCAATGGATTATGCTGTTTGAGGCCCTGTTCGATCACATCATGCATTCCTACCGGATAGGTAGCCATGGTCAACAGTTCGTGTGACGTTTTGGTCGTCATGTGCACCCCTTCGTCATTCGTATATTCAAACTCCCAACTCAACAACATTACACGGACACCGAATGCCTGTAGTTTGCGTAGCAGCGGCACGTAATCGGTATCCGCCACTATCAACACCACGACATCGAAACGTTGCATCATCACCAGTTCGAAAACTTCGAGAGACAACCACACGTCGATGCCGCGCTCTTCCCGTTTCCCTTGTAAATTCCGTAATGGCAAATAATGGGCATGAATACCTTCCGCCATCAAAATATCGTCGAACACGCGGTCATTATAGAGTTGATTCCCCCGTTGTGCCGCCTCTGCCGCATTTAACCGTCCGCGGAAATAGTGCGCTTCGGTAATTTGACACCACATCGGATCAATCTGCTCTTCTTCCGCCACGCGCTGGAGAATAAACCGATGAAGTCCTGATAATGAAAGTCTTCTTTTAATGGGATGAATATAATTGTAATAATTCGAGGCGTGCAACAAAAAATTTCCGTCGTAAAATACTCCTATTCGATGAGATCTCATTTATTTAACAGTTATAGATTTATGTAATAAAATATGTACCGTCCTTTTGATCGTTTTGTACAAAACAAACAGAAAACTTTCAAAGGTACGAATAATTTATCGGAAAAACAATCGCCGATCCGAATCATCTACTCTTGCCCTTGCCCATTATGGATTTATTTATTTTTTTCAAAAAATGGAGGTTGCGACTCTTTGTAATCCCATACAGAAAACTTATCTTTGAAAAAAATTTGTGCGTAGATATGACATCCTTAACCGATAATGTTTCATTAGGATAACATACTACGCATTACGGATCAGTAACAAACGAAAAAACATTTTTCATGAAAAATATCCAGCACTTAATTACCGATATAGATCGGATTCGGCAAATCGTTGAACAATGGAATGAAAGTCAAAATATTCCAGCAATAGAACGGGATATCGTACTCGATAAATTAAAACACCTGTACGAAATATTGCTCACGGAAACCGTCATCGACTTTTCCGATATGGGCTCGGAACAAGAGGCAGACTCCTCTCAGGCAAGCGACAACGACACGGACAACAATTCAACCGGACAGTCCGCTACATCTGATTCTGTTGTATCCGCCGCTGAAAAACATGAAGAGAGCGACAACTCATTCTCGACAATGTCGGGAACCGTTTCCGAAACGATTTTAGGCTCAGTTTCTCATACCGAACCGACAGAGGAAAGCAGAGACATAGAACAAAAACTGTTCGGAGAAGACCAAATACCTCGACCGAAAGTGGATAAACAGGTGATCCTATCGCTTTATGGCGATACCCCTACACCTCCTAAAACGACACCGACGCCTCAGTCTCATCAGCCGATCGAGGCTCCGCAATCATATATGCCGCAACCGGTTGCACCTGCCGGACAGCCGAAACGCAACCCCTATACACCAGAGCCAAATCCCGTTTCTCCGGTATCTTCAGAGATTAACGCCACACCCCATAAAAAAGTGTTTGGTGAAGTTTTATCCGATAACGGCAGCATTCCGATGAATGAAGCGCTCGGCAAACAGAACAGCCACACGGACGTAGCCTCCAAGTTGCAAGCCAAGAGCATAAACGGTGATTTGCGCCAACACATCGGAATCAACGATCGGTTCATGATCATCCGCAATCTTTTCGGCGGCAGCAGCGAAGCCTTCAATGCGACAATGGCCCAACTCAATACGTTCACCGACCTGGATGGTGCTTTACTCTATATACAAGACCATTACAACTGGAACCCCGACGATGAAAGTGTCAAGCTGATCGTCGATTTGCTCGAACGTAAATTAGGCTAATTCTTTGATCATGGCCAAACTGTTTATCGTACCGACGCCAATCGGCAATTTAGATGACATTACACTGAGAGCCATAAAAACGCTCAGTGCAGCCGATGTCGTTCTGGCCGAGGATACCCGGACCACCCAGGTACTACTCAAACATTTGGGCCTTGAGAAAAAGTTGTGGAGCCACCATAAATTCAACGAGCATGCTGCCGTCGAAGCCATTGCCCGGTCGATCGAAAACGGAGAGAACATCGCTTTGGTCTCCGACGCAGGAACCCCCGGAATCTCCGATCCCGGTTTCCTGTTGGTCAGGACCTGCATCGAACACGGGATAGAGGTGGAAACGCTTCCCGGCGCTACGGCTTTCGTCCCTGCTTTAATCAATAGCGGACTTCCGTGCGATCGTTTCTGTTTCGAAGGATTTCTTCCGCACAAAAAAGGACGGACGAAAAAATTACAAAAATTGGCCAAAGAAGAACGGACGTTGATTTTTTATGAATCTCCCTACCGCCTGGTCAAAACCCTCACCCAGCTCGCCGAAATTTTCGGAAGCAATCGATATGCCTCCGTATCCCGCGAGCTAACCAAAAAATTCGAAGAGACCCGGCGGGGAACTCTCGACAAGCTTATCGAATATTTTACGGGTAATGAACCCAAAGGGGAAATCGTACTGGTCGTTGCCGGATATTCGCCGGAGGACACTTCGGCCGGCAACAGCGAAAAGGAGTAATTAGTTATTGCAAAGAGATGTTAGATTACAGAGAAATATGTTTGAACGTGTGTGACCTTGCCCGCCGGGCAGGTGCCTACATTACGGAACAACGCAAAACGTTCACTTACGATCGGGTCGAATACAAAGGAGCCCAAAATCTGGTCTCGTATGTCGATAAGCAAACCGAAAAGATGATTGTCGATCAGCTGAAAGAGTTGACTCCCGGAGCCGGTTTTATTACCGAAGAGGGAACCGTAGCTCCAGCTGATGAAAAACAATCGCTCAAATGGATTATCGATCCGCTGGACGGCACAACCAATTTCGTGCATGGATTTTCACCCTATTGCGTCAGCATTGCATTACAAGCCGAAGGACAACTGGTACTCGGGGTAATCTACGAAGTAACACAGGATGAACTGTTTTACGCATGGCGCGGATCGTATGCCTACCTCAATGGATACAGAATAGAGGTGTCAAAGACTACAAAACTCGAAAACTCACTGATCGCTTTCGGTTTCTCATACGAGCTGCTCTCAAAAGAGAGCGGATTTGTCGACAGCCTGATCGAATTGCAAAACACGACGAACGGAATCCGTCGCGTAGGGTCGGCTGCGGCAGATCTGGCCTATATCGCTTGCGGACGGTGCGATGCATTTTTCCACGCCAAACTCTCCCCTTGGGATGTTGCGGCAGGAGCTTTGATTGCCCAACAGGCAGGAGCCCGTGTCACCGACTACGCAGGCGGCAACAACTACCTTTTCGGACGCCAAATTATCGCTTGCACTCCGGCGGTTTATGACGAATTTCGAAAAAAAATCCGATGAAATGAACGTAATCACCAAAATACAATATCATCTGTTAATGGGGTCGTGCAAGGTCATCGGCCTACTACCCGATTGCATATTGTACCATACACTCTCCCCGCTGATCTACTTCGTTTTGTATCGGATCGTACGATACCGTCTTTCGGTAGTCCGGACCAATCTGAGTCACTCGTTTCCTGAAAAAACGACCGAAGAATTGCGCCATATCGAACGTCGGTTTTATCGTCATCTGGCCGAAGTGTTCGTCGACACGATCAAGTTAGCCACAATTTCGAGAAAAGAGATTCTCGAGCGGATGGTCTATCGGGATGTCGACAAAATGGAAGAGGCCATGCAAGGACAGAGTTGGATTTCGGCCATGTCACATTACGGGTCATGGGAACTGACTACCAACTATGTTTGCCATACCGACCATCGGATTCTGGCTGTATACAGACCTTTACACAGCCCGGCTTTTGATCTCTTTTACCAACGGGTCAGATCCCGTTTCGGAACACATCCAGTCCCTATGAACAATATTCTGCAAGAGACTCTGAAATCTAAACGTTCCGGGGCCCAACCCGTAATCATCGCACTGATTGCCGACCAGACTCCGCCCTGGCACGAGATCAAGCATTGGTATCGTTTTCTCGGACAGGACACACCTTTCTTCTCGGGAATGGAAAAGATGGCCCTGCGGTTGAAAATGCCGATTCATTTCATGCACATCCGCAAGGTAGCCCCCCGACACTACGAGGCCGAATTTTTACCGATCTACGATGGTGTTGAACCGGTTGCAGAGCATGAAATCACCGAGCGATACATCGCCCGGTTGGAAGCTATGATCCGGGAGAGTCCGGAACTGTGGATGTGGTCGCATCGTCGATGGAAACACAAAAAACCTGCCGATTACGACATCACCCATGCCCGATAATACCAAGCCCGACCCGATGAAACGGACAAAAATCGTCATACTGAACTGGAACGGACGCAAGCACCTTGAGCGTTTTCTACCGACGTTAGTCGAAAATACTCCGGAGGCGGGAATCGTCATTGCGGACAACGGATCGACCGACGACTCCTTGATCTTCATCAAGAATCGTTTCCCTCAGGTCGAAATCATCACGATGGAGCGGAATTTCGGATTTGCCGAAGGGTACAACCGCGCGCTGAAACAGGTGGAAGCCGACTATTTTCTGCTGCTCAATTCCGATGTTGATGTTCCGGCCGGATGGATCGCTCCATTGATAGAAACTTTAGACACCCATCCCGAAGTGGCTGCGGTCTCCCCGAAAATCCGGTCTTTCGCCGAACCCGAACGATTCGAATACGCTGGAGCCGCCGGCGGATTTATCGATTGTCTGGGTTATCCGTTCTGTCGGGGAAGAATTTTGGATTCGATCGAAACCGATGAAGGTCAATACGACGATGCCCGAGAAGTTTTCTGGGCATCGGGGGCCTGCATGTTGGTCCGTAGCGAAGTATTCAGAAAACTGGGCGGATTCGATGCTGACTTTTTTGCCCATATGGAGGAAATAGATTTCTGCTGGAGAGCCCAGCTGGCCGGATATAAAATCCGGGTCGAACCCCGCAGCATGGTGTTTCACGTCGGCGGAGGAACACTTCCGAACGACAATCCCCAGAAAATCTACCTCAACTTCCGCAACAACCTTTGCATGTTATTCAAGAACCTATCGCCGCATACCTTTTGGCCGGTTTTGTTCACCCGTATGGTTCTGGACGGAGCTGCAGCTATCGTCTTCCTGCTACAAGGCAAACCCGCATTTTTCAAAAAGGTATTCCGGGCCCATCTCGATTTTCACAAGCAACGGAAATCGCTCCATCGAAAGAGACGAATCATCCAACAACAACGCATGGCCCGGCCGCACGGGATATTTCGGGGAAGTATCGTATTGTGTCATGCTTTCGGCCGCCGGAAATTCGGCCACATGATCTGATTTAAAGCCTCTTGCATCAATTCCGACTAACCTCTGATGGATAATTTTCGTTTCAATCTTCTCGTTGATCCGAAAACAAGCCTCGATCCAGCTGGTCAAAGTTTTGAATCACCGTCGAAACACAAGGCAACGAGTGGAGCGTTTCGCTGTCGACCGCTCCGGAATCCATCGCAATAATACATCCGATACCGGCCCTTCGTGCCGACTCGATACCCGAACGGGCGTCCTCTACCACAACACACCGCTCCGGTGGTAACCCAATCTGCGCAGCCGCCTTCAGGTAGATATCCGGATGCGGTTTACCTGGATGGGTGCCGTCGTCATAAACGATCGCAGCGGGGTCAAACCATCGGTCCAAACCGAAGTGTTCCCGAAAGAACCGGACATTGACAATCTCCGAAGCCGTTGCAATCGTATGTGGAATTTCTTGCGTACAAAGCCAATCCAACAACGTCTCAGCCCCCGGGGCCAAATGGAAACGTTCCCGATCCTTCAGACACAGTTCCCGATAGATCTCCTCCTTTTCGGCCATCAGCCGTACCTCCTCTTCGTACGAAATACTCCGTCCCAACAGGTATTCGAAAATCGACTTTCCGCTGCACCCGTGCATCCGCTCAAGCATCTCCTGCTTCGTAAATTCGCGTCCTCGCGTCCGCAACGAGATCACACGCCATGCCTCCTCCTGTTTATCCGAATCGAAAAACAGGGTCCCGTTAAAATCGAAAATTATTCCGTCGTACCGTTCCATCTCAATTATCGTTTATATCGGATCGTCTCGGTCGTCCGGTTACCCTTTCCATCGACGACGGTCAGTTTCAATGTATGCACTACCCCCTTGTCCCAACGTGTATCGTCGAAATAGTGCGTCAACGTTGCACTCTTCGGATCGTACTCGAACAGAGCCCACTCTCCGTCGATCGTCGCCGTATAGGAGGCTACGCCTGAAAAATCATCCGAGATCGTAACCGACAGACTGCGTCGGCCCGAAAAGTCGTCGTTATCCTTAAACTTCGGGGTAATGCGGGGTGCTACCGTGTCGACCGCAATATAAAACGTTCCAAAACTCCGGGTCTTAGTTGTCACCTTTCCCTCTTTCCATGTACCTCCAGCCGAGCTGCGGTGCCCGTTTGCCGAGACACTTCCGACCAGAGCCTTGTCGCGCAGATGTTCAGGCAGCTCCGACGCATCGATCTGCACGGTCATCGACCCATACACAGGAACATCAGCCGTATGAACCACATACAACGGAGAATAGGCATAAGAGGGTCGCGTTTTGGTCGAAAGATCGAGCAGAATCGATTCGAACAGCGTTTTTTGCGGAATGGTCAGCGAGAGACCGTTTTCACTATACCTAAAATCTTCCGACCACTTTACCGGAATGCCTTGCGGCCGCTCCTTACGCGGCTGTAATCCGAAAACAACCGGCACGACCAGTGTCGAAGAGTTTCCGCAATCGTCGTACATCACCACCTCAACCCGGTGCGTTTCCCGATCATCGAGTGTCAACAGACCGTTCATACCGCGTCCGTACAGCGGCAGCCGATTGTGCGGGCCCCGATAAAGCTTATATACTCCATTCCTCGTTTTCCGGGACTGGGGATAGAGTGCAGCCGCATAACAATAACGTCCCACATCGAAAGGCACCCGATCTACCTCCATGGAAAAGGCCAATTCCCCATCATAAAGCACCTCGAACGAATAGACCCCCATCGGATTTGCGGTCCCGTTCTTCTTCTCCTCGGCCTCGACGGCAAAGTATCCGTTACGAGAAATCCGTAAGGCCGATGTATCCTGAATCATATAGACTCCGGTCGCCGCATCGCGACGTACCGTCCGCTTCTGACGCATCGTATGCACCGGGATGCCCTGCACCGTATCGATCTCTATATAGTACAACACGACCGGACGTGGAGGGATCGAATCGGTCACCTCCAAAATACCCCGGGCCAATATGTTCAACGGCCGTTGCGAAGCGGTTTCACGAACCTCGAGGTGCAGGTGCGGGCCTCCGGACGATCCCCTATTACCGGATATGGCGATCTGCTCGCCCTGTTGATAATGAAACATACCCGCCGGAGGAGTCACGTCTACTGCAAACGAACGGCGGGAATACTGTATCTCATGAATATAATCCTCTATTTCGTCGGAAAAACGTTCCAGGTGGCCGTACACGCTCGTCGTACCGTCCGGGTGATTCATATAAAGCGCCTTACCGAACCCGGAAGGCGATACGGCAATCCGTGCAACGGTCCCGTCCGCAATGGCATAGATCGGCTTTCCGATCACCCCCTGTGTCTTGATATCGATTCCGGAGTGGAAATGGTTTCCCCGCAACTCGCCGTAATTGGCCGACAACAACAACGGGAACCGTACCGGCGAAGAGACCGTAACCTCCGGTCCAAGCGGCTCGGCCTGTTGTGAATATTGCGCAGCAGCCGCTCCAACGCAACAACACGACATCGCGACTACCCAACATAATGTCAATTTTCGATTCATCATCACACGTCTCCTATCTTTTTTCTATTCCTCAATTTTCCAATATCTCTTTTCTCTCGGCCAACAGATGCTCCACTACCTCGAGCACCATATCGGTATCAAAACCCAGACCTGCCCCATATCGCAACAATTTTCCCCGTAAATCATACTCATCACGGGCTTTCGTCCGGTCCATTTTGATCCGTAGCCGGTGTTCCAGTTTTTCGCGCATCGAAGCGCCGTCCACCTGTCCGAGCGCCTCCTCGATGATCGATTCGTCGATCCGCTTGGCCCGAAGCGCCGCCCGAATCTTAAACCTACCCCAACCGCTGAAGCGCACCTTCTCCCGTACGTATGCCTCCGCATACCGCCGATTGTCTACGAAACGCTCTCGCACGAGTGCATCCACAATCCGCTGACGCTCCTCCGCCGCGATTCCCCACCGTCCGAGCAGACGACGCACATCGAACTCCGACCGTTCCGCCTTGACACAGAGGTTCATCAGGGACCGGAGCGCCTGTTCCGGCGTTTTTTCTCTTTTGTTCATCGCCATACCGCCTCCGCCATCCTCTGTTTCCCGAACATATCGTCATGCACCACGACTTCCGAATAGCCCGTCTGCTCCAGCAGCGAGGCGACTTCACCTCCGTAACGTTCGTTCAACTCAAACCAGAGCATACCCCCGGGATTCAAAGAGCAACGTCCATACTCGGCAATCGTACGATAGAAGATGAGCGAATCGTCATCCGGAACGAACAGGGCCCGATGGGGCTCGTAGCGCAACACATTGGGACGCATTTCATCCCGTTCCTGCAAAGTCACATATGGAGGATTGCTTACGATCAGGTCGAAATACCCCGATGGGCACTCCTGCAAAATATCGCACCGAACAAATTCGACCGGAACCCGATGCGTACGGGCATTCTCCCGTGCAATTTCAAGAGCCGATTCCGAGATGTCGACCGCAACAACCTCTGCCTCCGGGAGCTCAGCAGCCAGCGTAACGGCAATGCACCCGCTTCCTGTCCCTACATCCAATACCCGAAGCCCCCTACGGCCCTTACAACGGTCGGTAATCATCCGTACCAGCTCTTCCGTCTCGGGGCGCGGAATCAGCACACCTTCCCGTACCGTAAACTTCCGATCAAAAAACCATGCGAATCCGGTGATGTACTGCGCCGGACAGTGGTCTCGAATCGCCGACAGGATCTGGGGCAACTCCTCATGTTCGGGACACGGAGCCGCCGGTTCTACGATCACATCGGTAAAACGCATCCCCAAACGACCTTCACACACGAATGCCGTATACGACCGGGCCTCCCGCTCCCCATATACGGAACGGGCTGCCTCATACACTTTATCCCACAGTTCCCGACGTGTCATAACCGGGTAAAATTAATAAAAAAACGCGAGAACCGTCCCTATAAAATTACCAGATTACAGTCCCCCCAACCGCTCTCTTTTCAGGACAAAAAAGACTGTCCGCGCAAAAATAGCTGACAGTCTGAATGATCAAATGCCTTATCCCACCAGGACTATATATCTTTTTCAATATAGGTAAACGTCGTCTTACCGATCAAGAATTTCGAACCATGATACAATCGTTTTTTGACATTTGGTTTTAGCTCCTTTTTATCGAAAACGACACCCTCTTCCAAAGCAATCAGATAAGGGTAACCGTTGATCATCTTCACCTCTGCCTGTTCCGGTGCAATCGGACTGGTAATATCCCATGACATTTGCAGATCACAATTGACCGACTTTCCGATAACCACACGTTTCGAGAGAACCGATGCATTCATCCATTTGTAGATAGCGATATCCATCTCCTTGATCGGCCCCTCAACACGCAAGAAATAACGTTCGGATTTCGGGCTGGTCGCAGCGACACTTACGGCAAACCCGACACAATAAATCATATAGCTCAAAAGCAAGAACTCCCGGGTGTCGATCTGCGAACTGTATGCAAACGACCACAAGTACATCGATCCCAAACCAAAGACAATGGAAATGGCAGCTCCGACCAATGCCTTCTTAAGTTTGATATCGGTTCCGTATGCGACAACAAACGCGATGGCAAAACCACTGAGCATCCAAGGAATCCAATCGATCAAGAATGAATTGTCATTGAAATTCAAAGCGATTGATATGATACACCCAATAAAAAACGACAAATATCCCAAGATACCTCCGACAACCGATTTGACGAAAACAAGCAACGACCGTTTCCACCACCAACGACCGTGTCCGGTTAAAAAACTCAACGTCAGGGTGAGGAAAAATCCGATATTCATCCCATAAAATGGCAAATAGAAAAACGGGCTACCATACTCCTCCAAAAACACTGCTGTTTGCGGGGAATCCGGTTTCAAATCAAAAATGGCATTAATAAGCTTTACTAACAACAGATTCTCGCTATTATGGGCATTCGCCGTGAAACTTATCCACGCAACCAATCCGGCAAACGCTCCCGCCAAAATCCATGCGAGATAAAACGAGGCATTGCGAGGATCAAACATGTTTTTCATATTGAAATAATGGCTACCCCGTTTGCAATTTTTCCCATACTCCGGACATTTATACTCATTCTCATCCCAGCACGATTTATGAAGTACATGCTGACACTTAACGACGATCTCATCGCCCTCCTCAAACGGGGCCTTACAGAAATAACAGGTCGGATTAACCACTACTTCATTGTAAACCATATTCCTACCCGTATACGTCGTGATATACTTTTTCCTAAATATCAGATACCGGATTCCCGGAAGAATCAATTGGAAAAAGAGATAAAGCAAAAATATGGTCAACAGCCCCAATATTCCACCTTGTACAATAACCCGAAACGTAGTAAATCCATTGATAATAATTGGGTTATATATACTACCAACATTATAGTCGATGTAATCGGAGGCGATCAAACTGTCACTCTTATAACAACTGAACTGGAGCTTCCGTTCCATCCCCCGATATATTTTGAGATCGGGATTGATCAGCGTAAACCGATAATCGGCATAACTCTTGTCGAACTGCTTCAAAATATCATTTAAAATCAGATTCGGATTGAACGTATCGAGATAGGCTCCATTGGTTTTTTGGCAAAGAGCCATCAGGAAATTTCTGGACGCTTCACTCGGATTGTCCACCGTTTCCGCTACCGAACCCCTCTTGTTGTCAGGCTGCCCCATCAGATTAACGTAGAACACG
This sequence comes from Candidatus Alistipes merdigallinarum, assembly GCA_019119305.1. Taxonomy (GTDB): domain Bacteria; phylum Bacteroidota; class Bacteroidia; order Bacteroidales; family Rikenellaceae; genus Alistipes_A; species Alistipes_A merdigallinarum. The sequence goes on from DWXH01000040.1 coordinate 72,594, forward strand.
GTAAGTCCAGGGAAAGAGTCGCTGTACCGGGTTATGTCATGCTGTATATTGAAATGTCTCGGATCGATCGGACGATTATGGTCATACACCTTCCCGTCCGAGAAGACAATCAGAACCTTCTGTTCAGGTGCAGACGTAACAACAGAAACCTCTCCGTCACTCTTCGGATCATATAATAAAGAGGCTCCTTTGTCCAACTCCTCAATTTTGGATAAAATCGAACGATAGAGATACTTGCTATCGGGTTTTGCCTTGAAATAATTACCCAACACATAATCCGTCGCCTCCATTGACTCCGTGACCCTCTCTCCGGTCACAAAAGCAATGCTAAACGGTTTATGTGCAAAAAGCTTTTTCAGACTCCGGACCGCATTATTTTGTACTGCAACCTTCGTCGAATCCAGCGTCAGATCGACCAGTACCAATATATCCAGGTCCAGATCCGCAATCTCCTTTATCTTAAGATTCTCGTACCCTTCGAGTACCGGCTGAGTACGCTGATCATATAAATTGTTTTTCGTAAACTCTTCAACCTTGAACTTAATGGCTGTATCGTTTCCCAACAACAGCGACGTAATGCTATCGTTCATCTGGACATTCGCATAGAAACGTTTGTAACCGGAATCGAAATCGACACTCAGAATATTGATGTTGACATCCTCCTTATAGGGTTTGCCATTAGGCACAAATGTCGTACAGCCTGACCAGAAAAAGGCTACGATCAAAAAAAACAATATATTGCGGCTGTTCATAGTAACAAATCGTTATCAGGTTTCTATCGATTAGATGGTCGGATAATCGTCCTCTTCCTTATTCATCATCTGACGCAGTTTTTTTGCATTCTCTCGAGCCTGCTTGAGTGTTTTAAGCTTTGCCTGCAGTACATTGACAAACATAAGGATCATCGCAACGGCAGCTATACTGTACAGATAATCTTTGACCCGCTGAATCCAGGGTTTGAATTTCATATCCTGAATCTTCTCGGAAGTATTTTTCAACTCAAGGTATTTCTCCTCGATCTTGGGGAATCGGTTTTGCAATTCGGGGAACTCTTGTGCCCAATTTTTCGTGTTTTCGTACCGACTCTGTATCTCTGCGAACAACAGCTGTTCGCGTCCCTGTAACTTTTCGAGTTGGGGAGCCAGCGACTTTACCAAAGAGTACTCCAATGCCGTCTCATAAAGTCGGGTATAGGCGCTGTCCTGTGAAAAAACAAATGCCTCTGCTTCTGAAAAACCCTTCTGAACTTCATAGAGATGCCTTTTACCTGCAACCGAGTCCAATAAACCTTGCTTGATAAGTTGGTAGTCGGCAACGATCTGCAACAACGAATCATCCGCTGCTATCTCCGCCTGATTCGATTGATAGTAAGCATTCCATTTGGTATCTACGGCTGTCGCTTGGCGATCAACCTCCGTCAATTCTTCCTCTGTTTTGGCGTGCGTCACTATAGAGGAAAGCTCGTTAAGCTGATCATAAAAATCGAGCATACGGCTCTCTATCTCAAACAATTGCATATCATTGATAAAGGCATTCTGGTCCGGTTGGCCCCAAACGACCGGACCGAACAAGATCATCCACAAACATAACCCGAATGTCCATCGTCCGTTATGTTTCGCTCTCTCCATATACTCTACTCTTTTACGACGCAAGTCCTATGAAAATAATTTTCCGCCTCATAAAAAATATTGAGGGCTGCATGTTGGCTTTCACTGATCTCGGTCGCCTGATTCACACGCGACTGAATCTGGTCAATCGCCTGACGGCACACCGTTTCCAAATCCCGCCGCTCCATCTTGTCGGATGACAGCAACCACCGGTTGACGTTGTTGTCGATTTTCCGAGCCACATTTAAAATATAATCGGCACTCAAATCGAGAATCGCAACTTCCCGTGCCCGTTCCTGAACCTTAATCGCATATTTGGACTGCAGGTTGCGGATGGAATCCAAATAACTGTTGTAAAGATCGATATTCGCCTGAATATCGGGGCACATACTTGTCTCTTCCCTCTGCGGGAATTGTTTCAACAACAGTGCCTTCATCTCATTAAATAACTTGTCGCTTTCAGGCGTACTGAAACTCGATGCCTTGCCGAATTTCTGATCGAATGCTTCAAAGGCTGTTTTGATTCCTTCTGTTTGCGCAACAGCTGCCGCTATCGCCTCTTCTTTCCCAAAACAAGGATCTCTCTTGATTGATATTTCATATTTACGGTCCAGATCCATCTCGAAAAAAAGCTCATAACGAACCTTTTTCCGCGCAGTCTGTTCATCCATTACCAACACATCCCGCAACGTAACCGACACATCCGCCTCCTTATGCAGAATATCGAATCGCTGTTCGATGTAATCGTTCACCATCTTATAATCGGCAGGTTGCAACTGAAGCCCTTCATATTCGATCCACCGATGAAAAATATGTTTCCGTTTGGGTGCAATCAACTTCTTCAACGGTTTGGTCAGACAGTAGACTGACTGCTCGTCAGACTCGACAACGTAAGGTAGTTTATCTGGTCGCAATTCTGAACATCTTACCGCCTGCGAATAAGAAACATCATTCTGAAAAACAAACAGTTTCCGATAGGATATCAAACTGACGATCAAGCTATTGTTCGGTTCATCAAATGCGATTTTCACCAACAGGTCCATATCGGTCGACCCATCGGCCAAAGCGACATGGTCGACATACGGAGTGTCCCCCGAAACCTCCACTTTCTTGATCGTCCGCGCTTGTAACGCGCCGTTAAAACTAAGAATAATGAGAGCAAATATAATTTTCCTGAAGATATTCATGCTTCGCTCATTCAATATATCAACAAAAATACGAAATTAATCAGAAACTAAAACGTTCTATATCTCTATTCGTTAGTCGCTTGTGGGTTGAAACATACCCAATCGTTAGGCTCTCCTTGTCTGACCACCCACTCAGCTACCTTAAAATCCTCCGGATATGGCGGCTCTTGGATCGCATGGTAACGCTCATAACTCAAATAGTGTGCGACACGGTCCACACACCAGTCCAATCCGGTATACGTATCGGGAGTATTCAGACAAACCCGGCCGGCAAATTCACCGAAATATCGAATATTCGGATGCCAAGGATGAGCAATCGGCTCTTCCTCCGGTCCCTGCGTCAAAAACCAAAATTCAACAGGAGCATCCACACACGGATAGTTGGGCGGCAAAACGATACGCATAAAAAATTCCGAAGCAAAAATCGGTGGATTCGATACTCCGGGCTCATTGAGCCGTTCGACACGTTCTACTCCACAGATCGACCGAATTCGGTAAGTAATCAAATACTCCGTAGGCAAACCCTGCGCATTGCGTTTGGTAATGCTGTATTCGATTCTGTCCCTATGTTCGAGAGCCCGATCCAACTCTCTCCACTCATGGAGCAACCTTCGACTCCTTCCTGTCAGCTGCCGGAAATCGAAATCCTGCCAATTCATTCGAGAGGTCTGCATCATCATCCGTTCAGCTATCCCGGGAACGGATCCGGAATCAAAAAGACCGTATCCCCATTTTTAACGTTATAGTCTGCCAGCGTCTGGTCCGTTTTCCCTATCCGCGGCCGAAGTACCCGAATTTCATTGGTGACGGGATCCTCCTTCCCGAAAAAATAATCCAACGGGGCACCGGTCTGATCGATCGACGGAAAATCGAAAATCAACCGACCATCTTTTCCGACAGCATGGCGCAGATTACTCATCAGCGAACTCAACGGAGCTTGCGGAAACATCACACGGAACCTCACTTTTTTGTCTTTATATACAATATCCAAAAAAAAGTCTTCCATCATCTGCATTTTTATCGGTTACAAAAATAACGAATTCTACCTTTTGACCCTATTTCACTCGATCTTCTTTCCCGATCAAACAACTTCGATGTTGACCTGAACCGGAAAAACATTCGTACTCCTCACTTCGATCATTTTCTGAAGAACCAGCTCGGTCATTGGGATCTTCTCCTGAAAACTGCGCCTGATATAGGGATTATCTTTCAGCGTGATATAAATTTGCGTTTCAAATCCGCAATGGGACCGTTCAGTGTGCTGTACGTTCCTGACTCTTATCCTCTCGATCATGTCGTCCGTTATACCAAAACGTGCGACCAGCTCATTATAGCACAATATCTTCATGTCAGCAGGAGTTACTACCCGATCATTGGTAACCATATAATAACGGGCAAGACTCTCTTGCGCGTCGATGCTCTGCAATTCATCATAGCCGGGCATCGGATCTGCAACCAACCGGACAGACTTCAAATGAGAAGCGGCCGTCACGGCAAACTGACTTTTACTGTTCAGATCCGCATTGACCGTACTCCCGTTTGTAACTATATAATCGATATTGAGACTCACCCCTTTCGGATGGAATCCATCGTTATTTCTGAGCATAAGATACAATCCCGACCCGCTTTTTTCAGAAGCTTTGGCCACTCCCTCCGACATCTTTTTCAGCAATCCGTAAAACTGATCCATAAAGGCACCCTCACGGAGGGTATCGACATGCTGAAATGCATAATAATCAGAAGTAAAACGGCTGATCAGCGTACCGGCCAGCTTGACCAGGCGATCGGGATTGAAACGATCGGCGGCGACTCTCCGGATTTCTATCGGTTCGTCTCGGAACAACTGCGTAGCAGGAGGGCGAACCAAATGCAGAAATTGCCATTTTCCCGAATCACCCTCTTCTCCCGACAGACGAACGATAGGCGATGTTGCAGAGAGCGTCGCTGTCCGAACGGAGGCATTGGCCAAAACAGTGCAATTCAACAGCAAACGTTCCTTATCAAACAGGAAGTTGTCGGTTATTCCGGAGAATTCGAACACCAATTCGACCTTATCGGCTGCATAAAGCTGTGTAGACGGCGTTTTATAGTTATCGATACAGAACAACCTCACATTTTGTTTTGCAAACAGATCGAACCACGTATTGCAGGACTGGAAAAGAGGCGACCGGTTATACAACATGTTTTTGTACGAAAAACAATCATCCATTGGCAAATCAGCATAGTCCCATGGCTTAATGAGCGGAAGCGGGTGCCCGTTGGCAAAAACTTTCAAATCCTGAAAATCGGAATGATCCACAAGAAAAGTCAGACCTGCCAGATTTTCGACCGGTTCCTTAAAGTACAATACCACTTTCCATCTTCGGTTATCCAGTCGAACTACCGATGAGATCTCAGCCTGAAATACTTTCGTACTGAGTATAGGAATAAACATGAATGGGGTTCCCGTCAATGCAAAACGAACCCGATGATCCAATATCTGCGATTGGACTCCCTCCTCCGGAACAACTTCAACAACTGCCGTAGCCGGAAGAGCATGTACCCTTTCATAGGGTATGAGCATTTGAGCGATCTCATTGACGATCTCGGTTTTGACCTGTTCGATTTCATCATCGATCTCGTTGGCCTGATAAGCAAGTGCATTCAGGAACAAAGAAAATACGGGATCCTGCTCCAAACCTTCCAAATGTTCGCTGCTAACGCTCTGTTTCCACACCGCGACAGCCTCTTTTATGATCTCTTCCGCCCTTTGGCGGGTTGTGAATATCGTCTGTTTCATCCTATTTCATGTTAATCTCGACAGATAACACTTCAACATCCCTAATTCCAAATATCGATACTGGTCGTATAATGATATGCCTCGTTGGTATCCACAAACGTTCCCTCGACATCGACATGAATTTTTTTGAGCTTTTTCACGTAGGCCATCGACACCGAAATTTCGGAAAGTCTTTTTTCATACTGTTCGATCGCTTTTTTCAACTCAATTGCAAAGGTGTTGATACTTTTCGATGTTCCCGAAACTTTCTTGCTGTACAAATCCGAAATCGCACCGTTTTTCACCCCCGAATCGTAGATCACCCCTTCGTTCTCATTAAAAATTTCGAACTTTAAATTATTAAAGATGAATCCGAATTGAGGGTCCGACACGCAACTTCCACACGGCGTGGTCAACAACAATTCGATAAATGCATCGACCGCTGCTTTCACATCGGAAGCCTGCACCAACTTACCATCTTTCACTTGCAACGGCAGCAAAATACTCATAACTATCTAAATTAAAGGCATGAATTCCTCCTGCTCCTCTTTCTCCTCGGGCACATACAACGCATTGTACAAACTTTCGTACAACTTCTGATATAGGCTTTCAGACAGTTTTTCCGACAACTCATCCGAAAGCAGATCATACAATTCAACCTTAAACTGATGGCTGATATAATCGGTCAGTTTGACAGTCAGCTCATCGGTAATCTCCGCATAGAGTTTCTCCCTGAGCGCTTCATAGAGCCGCTCGTACAACTCGGGATAGAGCTGTTCGTACAACTCGGCTTTGACCTGCGCCTTCAGTTCTTCGAAATCGATGGTATGATCCTCGAGTACAACCTTGTCGAGAATCGTCGACGCACTATGCACATACTCGTCCAACCACTTCAGCCACTTTACGATATCGTACTCGGAATAGGGCTCGATAGGAGTCGGCATTTCGGTATTAGGCATCACGATATAATAATCAACCGCCTGTGCTATTTCGTACGCCAACCGGATAAAATGGCTCGTCCGGTTCTTCGTATCGAACCTTTTCAGCAGATATGCATAGCGCTGAAACGCACGTTTGCCTTCACCTGACTCCAAATTCGAATGGTCGGCCAACACGCCGACTCCCTCTGCAAGCCGTTCCAGATAGGTTTGAAACCGACCGTCCGATACAAGCTGAAGGCACGGAGGAATATAGGTCTCATCGATACTGAAAACTCCGTTATCGACCTTGAACTTCATTACAGGAAAGAGATCGGTCCCTTTCAATTCTTCCAATGCGTAGATACCATATGTGTATTCGGGTCGGACGAAAGGTACCGTATCGACATCGAACGCCTCTTCTTTCTCCCCGAATCCACAAGCCAAATAGTATTCATCACCGTAAACCAACGGGATGGACACCACCACCTTCTCGTCAATGTGCAACATTTTTCCGGAAGGGAGAAGCGCCATACATGCCAATCGCTCAATCTCCAACTTGTTGCGGACAAATCCACCCCGATTGTCGAATTCGGTAAAGGGAATAAGGCCGAATTGATCTCCGTTTATGGCTCGACTTGCCGCCTGTTGCCTCCGAACAAGGTTTTTATCTTGCTCCAGAAAAGTCCGGGCGGAGATTGCCATACCGGTCTTCCAGTCGATTCTCGAATTGATATTCATAATGCGTCTCTGCTTAACTATCCTTATTTGGGTTTGATGAAGGAACTCCGATTTCCGTATTGTAATCCAATATCAAGTTGCCACCCAATACAAAGGGTTGATCGTGATGCTTGACAGCGATTGTACAATATGTATCGAAAGGAATAAACCACTCACAGATAAACTCCCGAAACGGACCGATCGCCCGGATCAATTCATCATAGGCCTCTGCCGTCAATCGGGGAACAATAAGCTGATATTCGACAGCCGGTTGCGTATATTCTACGCCCTCTTCCCACGAATACCGCCCTGCCTTCATCTCCACCTCACAATCAAATAGCAGCTCCAACAAATTGCGGATAAAACCAAAATCTGCCCGCAATCGATTTACAAGCAACAACAACGGAGCGGTTTTTCTGATATATGGATTTCCTTCCTTCTCTATGTCGTAACGAAAATAACGTTTCAATAAAAAAGAGGTCTTTTCATGTAACAATTGGGCTGCCTGCCGCTCAACATGAAGCCGCGACCTGAATGCCAACATATCGACCGGACGGAAAAGATCGAGCAAGAGCTCCTCTCTTTTTTTTAGCCGTTCGTATTTCTGTTCGAAATCTTTGCCCTTCAAAGCATTGTCTTGGGCGATCACCCCTTGCGGAAGTAACCTCAGAAAACTGTCGCGGGCAAGCCGTACGACACGATGTTCCGCATCGACAGACAAAATATCCGGACTGTAATTCCGGTAAAAGGTTCCGGCACAATCCACCTGCCAACAATCGGCACTCTCCGGATAGAGGTAATTCAGCAGAAACTCCGCACTGATATCGAATAGATCATTCACATTCTTCATACCTCTTCGTTTTGAAACAAAAACTTCGAATAGTTCCGTTCATCGGCCAACTCCACGTATCGGTCTCCCTGCTCGGTACAGACACGCAGAACCGCCCACTCGGGAACACCTACCTCTCGCAAAGTCAGCTCCTTATAGGAAAAACCGGCATCGATACTCCTGATCTCGTGCTGATACATCGCCTGCGTGGGCAGATGTCGCAACTCCGCATTTTCCTCTACGAAGCATTCGACCGCATAATCGGGCAACATAACCTTAAACTTCCGTCCGTCCTTCCGCATGACCAAATAATCCACGAAACTGTGTTCCCCGAGTATGATCTCCAACCGGTCCGTTTCATACCGTTCTGACAAATACGTCAAAGCCTTGTCAATCCGCCAACCGGTCGTCAGCTCTGTCTTCTCGACCGGAGTCCAACGGTCGTGCACAGGACAATCCTCATCATAACCCACAAAATCCACTACTCGCGACGCAAGGTGCTGCCCTTCATAATAAAACATCTTTCCGCACAGCGATGTCAGCTCCCCGCAAGCCAATTCGTCCGAATGCAACAGTTTAATAGCCTCCTGAGCCTCGACCGCTCCGATAATCGAAGCGATAACCGGTGTGGTCGGTACCCGTCCAACCGTCTCGTTCCGTCGGATAACCGAGCTACACGAAAGCCGGTACGACAGATCTTTTAAAGCCTCCGGTCCTAAATTGCAAGCATAACAATTTTTTCCGGGAATAAAAACTCGGGCAGTACCTTCCAAGCCATCGATTCCACCATCCACCCAAGGGACTCCGGCCCGCATACACAAACGATTCAAACAATACCGAGCCCAACGGTTATCGACACACCCAACCACTACATCCATTTGCCGCAACAATCCTAATCCAACATCGTGACAAATATCTCCTGACAGCGGCAATATACTGACAGTCGGATTGATCTCACGAACTCTTTCGGCGACCACAGCGACCTTTTTTCTGCCTGCATCGGCGTCCGTTCGGCGGAAAAGGACGGAGCGGGTCAAATTGGAGGGTTCGACGGTATCGAAATCCACGACCACCAAATGTCCGACTCCGAACAGGGTCAGATTCTTCACCACCTCATTGCCCAAAGCACCACAGCCGACTACCATAACATTTGCACGTTCCAGTCGGTCCTGCCTGAACCAAGAGAGCTTCGAAAATACTTTTTTCCCCCACTCCTGACCGATTGTCGGAACCGAGCCATCTTGTCTCATTGTTAGTTGCTTTGCGGTTTACTTTTCAAAAATACAAATTATTCGGAAAAGTACCTAATAAATACCCCATAATCGGAAGCCAATCCCCTTGAAAACAGCCCTACTCTCGACAACAATACGACATAAGGCCGACTCTACCGCATGGCACCCGCTTTTGCCATCCGACGGACGGAAGAACAGGATTTATTTACCGGCCAACGCGAAAATCTCAGCAATTTTCCGTATGTTTGTAATCTAGGCATGTTTACACAAGTCAACCGGATGAAGTATTTGTGGACAATCATATTAAGTGTGATTTTTCTCCCTTTGAACGCACAACGGATGGGCATCGAGGACTTTGCCCGTTACAAAAAAACATTCCTGAAAAAAGCGACTTTCACGACTAATAAACAAAATGCCCTACTCGACCTCTTTACTAACGAAAAGGGATTTCAGTTTTACGTAGGCGACGTAGTTGTATCTGCCACCGAAGGTGAAGGGTTCGTCACCCTATCCCTTCCGAACCACACTGCATTTCTGACCATAAAGCATCCTGACTACGGACAGATTGCATGGAAAATTCCGGGCAAAGGGCTGAAAAAGAAAAAACATTACCACGCTTACCTGCATACGGAAAGCCAAACAAAGGAATTTCGGCAAGAAAAACAATGGGTTATATTCAACATACAACCCGAACACGTCATCATCCATATCGACAGTACGATCTATCCCGTTCGGGACGGTCATCTGCTGTTGTATCTTCCTATCGGGAAACACAGTTATCGGATCGAGTCTCCGTTCTATACTGCACTCAACGATACAATCGAGGTTACGGATGCCACCCGAGTCCAGAAAAAATTTATCCTGAAACCGTTTTATGCCTATCTGACTGTCGAAACCGGCAGACCTGATGCCCAGATCCTGTTGGACGGACAACCGCTCGGTTCCGGACGCATCGAAACAGGACGGCTGATGCCCGGACGCTACCGACTGACTGTCAAAAAAGATAAACAATCCTACTACGACCGGCTCATCGAGATAGCCAATGTCGAACGGAAAGTTATAGACTTACGCAACACGACACAACCATCGTTCTACGCCAATGGGATACAATCGGGGAATGTCTCAGATTCTGCAAATACGGTCACAAAAAACGATATACAATCAACCGACAAGCCTATATCAAAAACAGTGTTTACTGTAATCACCGATACCCTCTTTCCCCAATCCCGATCCCAAGTACACATTACCGCATTCGATAAGGATACGGAGATTTGGCTCAATCGGGAACAGGTTGGCAAAGGCGAATGGCAGGGAGAATTAGCCCCCGGTTTTTACGCCGTCAGCTCACAGAAGGATAGTTTGGACTCCCGAACCCTCTTCTTTTGGGTCGAAGCCGGAAAAGCTGTTGAACTAAACCTGACCTCTCCACTGGCCGACTACGGGATGCTGAACATCGCTTGCAATGAAGTAAATGCTGAAATTTATCTGAATGACGTAGCCGTAGGATTCGCACCCTGTGTTTTGCGCAATCTCCCGATCGACCGGTCGTACAAGGTCCGGCTGGTCAAAGGAAAAAAAATCGCCGAAAAGACGATTCATCTGAGAGGAAACGACATGGTCTACATAACAATGAATCTGAAAAAGAGATAAACTACCCGACAACGTTCAAACAACGAAATATGAGAAAAGCAGTATTCGATTTACTAAACGAGGCCCAGAAAAAGATGAGTGGTTTCGCTGTATACATGAATTATCAATTCATTCACTTCAGTGTGCAGGCTGAGCCGGCCGCCCTTCTTTCGGTAGAGGTCGAGTTAAATAGCGGACGGATGAATCTGGAAGATGTGGCCGACATCATGCTTCCGAAAGACACTCAGTTTGGGATCATTCCCAAAAGCCAATCATACCTGTTCCCTATTTGTAAGGCGATCGGCATGGTCCATCCCGAGTACAAGATCGAACAAAAATCGATGGACGAAGAGGAGTATCCCAGTTCGAATACAGATGATCAGAGTACGGACGAGATGGATAATGAAAAGTACATTTTGTGTACGATGCCCGAAGTGACCAAAGAGCGCCGCGATGCGGGTATGGATTACGTGAAAACGATCTATGGAGAAACTCTGACCAAACTTGACACTGTCAATACGGTTTACGGTGCGAAAATAGGCAAAGCGCTGACCCAACCTAAAGACAACGAAATCGAGGAAGCAAAAGAGAAGCTCAAAAGCATGCACGACGAACACCTCGAGATATGCAAATCATATCGAGAAGAAAAAGAGAATCAGATCGAGGAAGCCTACCAAGACTACTTGAGACGCCAAGAAGAGAAGGTGAGTGCTGAACAAGAGAAAGAGGCCGCACACAGCGAAACCGCCGGCAAACGGTTCAATATGGACGCCTTTTCGGGAGATTAAGAATAGACGTCTCGCTTTTTTATGCCTTTTACCCCGAAAGGAGACCTTGCTGCGGCATCTAACGATCGGAGCCGTACAGCCTGTCGTTCCCGAATCGCAATCCACGCGCTATTTACCCTCCGAGTTACAGGTATGTCCGGGCATGTTGATGGAGATACTGCCGCCAAACGCACACATAAGTTTACAATTATCAAGCAACGCCGGCATATTGGTAATCAACTGCTTGCCCCCTGGAGCCCAAGGTCCGGCAGGAACGGGAATACATGGCATGGGAGTCAAAACCCCCATTGCGGCAGACGTAGCCGAAGCGACGGTCGGATTAGCCAATGAAGTACACATGCCAAACGGCATGATATTCGCCATCGGGACGAAATCCATGATCGTAGCCTTCGGTTTGTTCTGAATCATCGGGCGCATCGGATTGGTCACCATCAACGTCGAAGGGATCTGACCGAACGTACACTTCAACATCGCGCCCATACACACATATTTAGCCATACGCTTCTTGCTTTATTTCGTTGTCTTCATCTCTTCCTCTTTCAGCTTCGCGCTTAATTTCGCGGTAGAAGGCGCACCGGGAACGGATATACCTTCAGTCGTATAGGGCGTCTTGAACGAGGAATCCACCTTAAGGTTCTTCATGTTGACGGTTCCGGCGGTCACGTCGGACTTGAAGGTCGTTTTTCCTTCCGATGTGGTCTCCCCGTAGAGGGTCGTCTTGCTACCCGACAACGAAGCGTTCCCTCCGCTCAACTGCAATATTGCCTTCCCGTCTTGCTGTAACTCGACGGTCGTATCGCCGAACATACCCACCTTGTCCGAAGCAAGTTGGACCGATTTGCTTTTCGTCTTCTTGTCCTTCACCCCGGCAAAGACCTGCTCCGCCAACAGCAACAGGGCACTCCCTTGAGCCAGCGACTTGTCGGTCCGTTTCTCCTTGTCGACATCCATCGACTTCACTTCCACCTGTTTGGCATTGGCCGCAAAAGACCCCGTCGCTTTACCCTCCGTATCGGTCGCACTGAAATCGATCTTCTCGGCACGCACGGAGAACACTCCATCTTTGGTCAGGCTCTTCTCCTCGATCTTTTTCTCCTTCGTCTGGTAATCGACCGCCTCGAATCGTATATCCTTCGATACTACCCGTACACTACCCTCTGCCGTAACCTCACTGTTTTTCCCTGACACTTTCGGATTACCGGTATTGATCTCGACCTGCTGCGAGGCCATCATGATTCCGCTCTCCTTGATCAGAGCATGATCATCGCCATACGACGAGATTGTCACCTGTTTCCCCGAAATACCGATCCCAGAATCCGCATTGGTCCGCAGATTCCCGTCGCCATCCATCGAAACCAGATCGATATTCTCCGACCGGAGCGAAATGGAGGTCCCGGTCGTTTTCTCCTTATAGGTCGATTTCCGTTTAGCTGCAGCCTCTTTTTGGGTTTTTACCGATTCCAACTGCCGGTTGGACTCTGCGAGACGCGACAACGTACCGAAATAGACAGTCATTGCATGATATAGGGCCGTCGAGACATGACGAAACTCCTCGTGCAGCTCCTCTATATCTACGAAATTCGTACGCGTAGAGGTTTCATCGAGATTCATCGTATCCTTTGCAACCAAATCGTTCATGGACGAAATCAACGTCGAGACCTCCGCTTTGGTCTGGGCAGCCTCCTTCTTCAAATCATTCACCTGCGCGGTCAGGCTTTTCTCTTCGGCGGTCAACTGCTCCTTCAGCGTATCGCAGGGGAGCGTTGCTTGCACACGGACCTGCCCATCGGTCGACAACACGATCCCGCCATCCGTTCCTGGCAAATTGCCGCTCGGAAAAAAATCCGCAGCCTTCTCTCCCCGCAAAACCACATTCCTCGCCTGCGAGATGATCTCGGAAGTTCCTTTCACCACCTGCTCCGCGCCATCGATTCCGGGATCGACTGCCACCTGCCGGATGCTCGAGGCCCGGCTCACGATGGAGCCAGGGGTGGTTGCATCGAGTCCGACACCCTCCAGATCGACCTCATTGCCCCGAATAATCACCCGAGAATAGTTTCCGCACAACACGCCGCTCTTGTCGACATTTCCGATAATGATCTCCGGTGCGGATATAATCAGCCGCTCTTCGTCCCGGACATAACGTCCGCGTTCGATCTGATCGATCAGATCGATCTTCATCCGACGAACCTCCCGTTTGCAACGGCGGATCTCTTCCAGATCTTTTTCGATGTTTTTCTGGAAGTCCTCCAATGCGGCTTGCCAGTTGGCAAATTGTTCAGCTATCCCCCTCATCGATATCCCTCTTTTAATTTTATATTCCCATAAGTACTTGTTGAATTTCCTGAAGAACGCTATCCAAATCTTCAGACTCCATATAGGTATGAAGCGCTCCCTGATTTATATCCAGCGTTTTACCCGCTGTATCAGCAAACAATATCTTGCCGTCATCCGTATTGTCCCAAACATGTTGATCGACCAAATGGGCAAGATCGTCTACGGGCAAAAGGGTCGAACCGATATCCTTTAAGTATTTTTTAGCGGAACTCTCTTTTTTCACTTCAGACACAAACTCAATCCATGAAAAAGCATTATATGATTTCGGTTTTCCGATCCCACCCGCGGTAATACGGTCAGAATAGCGATCCCCTTCCTCCTCAATCTGGTTATTGACTAACACCAACAGAGCTTCATACACCGTTTCTCTACGTACACTCGGCTCGATACTCAGAGCTGTCAGTGCATTTGAAGTCAAAGACTTATCCAAAACAGTAGCAGGAGTCACCGGAGTATATAACTTTTGTATCGCCTTCTTTACTTTTGTATCCTTTACCACGAACTTCACATTGCCTGCAAATGCACCATCGAGTTCATCATCCTCATTATAGGCATTATTATAAATCGACGCCGCTGCATTATTGAGAGCCGTGACAGCCGCATCCACAACCTGACGCGTATTCGCATCTATATTGGCCGGAATATCGTTATCGGCCTTCATCTCGAACTGTTCGGGCTGCCGACCTTTCTGCGCATTGCCGAACACGGTCTTGAGATCCGGAATATCCGTCTTTTTCAGCAAGCTGTCAAGATCTTGCCGTTGTTTCAACGCAGTACGTTGCTGTTCATAACTGGTAAAATGGGGCAACACCGTCTGGCTCTTTGTTTTATAAGAAGTGAACAGGGTATTGCATCCGCTTATTATATCGCGTAATGCCTGAGGTATTCTCGGTGTGTAGACCTTGTTATCGGCAGCATGTGTGAATGTATATTTTCCCTTAAAGAAACTTCCGACGCTGTTCGAACCGATCACATTCTTTTTCGTCTTGAAGTTATTTACAATTCTCCGACCCTTGATCTCAGCATTTCCCTTTCCTGCCTCAAGGCACAGATAACGTTTGGATGAAAGCCGTAAAGTGCCGGCGATCGGACGCAATACCGTCTCGAAAATAATGCGGATCGTCGACAGATCGACTAACGTCAGATTGCCGGCTAATGACGTACCTATCCCCTTTACCATATTTACAGCACCATCTTTCGTCGTGGGAAGAAAACTCCTATTCGTACCCGAACGAAGCGTAAGATTATTTCCTGCCACAATATCGACATTCTTCCCCTGAATTTTCACGTTCCCATTCGGTGCACTGATCGTAATACCCGTAAAGGCATTGATACCGACACTACCCAAAGGCGATTTAATCGATATCGACCGCCTGTCCGACGACATCGATATGGAGTATAATCCGTATTCGTCGGTCAGTTCGATACCGCCGAACGCCTTTTTCACTCCTTCTCCCGGAAAATCCTTTTTCAGGCTCGGGAAAAAGGTCGTGACGGTTCCCCATATCGGAGCAAACGTTTTCAAGTAGTTCGTACTGGCTCCCGAATCGGAAAAAATGATGGAATGCCCGTTCAACGAAGAGATCGTACGTGGCCCCTTCCCTTGATACGCAAAAGGCGGCTGCCGTTCATTCGAATAGAGCATTCCTTCCACGTAGGGCTTTTCTACATTTCCGTTCTCATAGTTGACAATCGACTCATCCCCCACCTCAGGAAGAAACTTAAAACCGCTATCCTTGGAGGCCATGGGTACCGCCATGCGGATCCACGGAGAAGGATCGTCATCCGCTTTCTGCCACGGGTAGCGGATTCGTACCCGTCCCATCTTCAGGGGATCGCTATTGTGCGTAATGAATGCGCGCTGAGGGTTCGATACCCGAATTGGTGAAACCGGTGCCACAGGGGGGAAGACCTTTTTCTTACTATCCTTTTCATAGGATATCGCTTCAAACGCCAACGACTGCCCCGACTTTTGCTGTGTCGAGGCTACTACAGCCCCATCTATCTTTACGACAATATATATATTGTTTTTATCTCCGAAATGGATCAGACTTCCCAGCGATATATTATAAAAATTGTTCTCCAGTGTTACGTGGATCCGCGACTGTTCGGCCGTCTCAATTCCTTCCCGGATCTTTTTATAAAAATCAAGACTGTACATTACGTCATTTCCACTCTGCGGAGCCGTACTGTACAGACACATCCAATCTTCATCATCTTTCTTAAAACCTCTCTCCTCTTTAGCCGCTTCCGTAAAATAAGTTTGCTCATATCCATCGTTACTCGAATCTGCCGACATCTTACTGGTTCCCAATGTCGTGGCAGGCTCCTTAATGATGTATGCAATCATATCGCTCAAACTGGCCTGATTGAAGACATCGGATACCGTACTGATCCAGAAGGCCTCCGGCCACCCCGCGTAATCTTCCCATCTGGTGTATTTATCCTTTGGAGGCAGAGCGGCCAAATACTCATCATAAGCCACCTCCGAATCCCGCATCATTTTCGGTGAGGCCGACGTCATCCAAGTCTTATCTTGCGTATAATCGTTATGCATATCGGCAAGCGATGCGGCATTCCATGCCGTTGTCTGACACTGCATGTATCTGATCGATGTATATGTATCTATCTCTACAAGATCATCATCCGTCAACTTCGAGCCATCCTTGTTGGGTCTGGGCCAACCCACATGAATTTTCCCGTCCTCATAGTAAAAAAACTCTCCGCATCGATTGGTGACACGGACCAAAAAATCGAAAAAACTCTCATTATACTGAACCAAATAAGGTTGGATGAATTCATATTGGACCGTCACATTCTGCTGCTGCTTTGTGTGTGTGTTAGGGTCCTCCGTCTCCTCGGTCTTGGTCACCGAAAACTCTAAAAACTGAGGATGGACATCGACCAGTATAGATGGATCCAAACCGACCTTATCGGGCCAATAATCCTTTTTCTGGATGATCTCCTTAACCAGTTTCTTTCCCGTGTATGCCTTGCAATATTTATCCAGTGTCAAAAACTTATCCGGACTGAACGCCTCCACAACAACATACATATCGCTGGTATTCGGCTTCTTTTCCAGTTGAATATTAAAGACATAATAATTCTTTGCCACATAAAATGTCTCCACACTCAACTGAACGGTACACGAACTGAGCAATTTGTAAATCACCGATGGGTCAAAGGTCGATCCCAACTGGAGCTTGAACCAAATCTTCCCGGGCTGATAAATCTCCTTCGAATAGTTGAACTCACTCAAAAAGCATGAAACCTCATTCGTACCGACCTTGATTTTGGTCTTTGTCCCTTGGGCGTCATAAGTCAACGTAACGCTATTTTCCGTCCCCGAGTTATCGAGATTCCCTAAAGTCAACTTATAGGTTGCCATATTTCGTTTGCCCTTTAATAGTTTATATACAATTTTTTATGGTATTCGTTGTTACCGACATACACAATCGATTGTAACAAAAGCTCGACCGTCGTCATCATAAGATCGACTGCTGTGGCACGTTCGGGTTTGTGGAGTCTCTGTTCCCCAATCTCAAGAGTATCGTAATTTTCATTCACACCGACTACGGTTCCCGAGACAATTAAAGCACTGTCGTAATCGTCCAATATATCATCCCCGTTCTCATCTGTCCGGAACGTCGCGTTGAAAACAACCGAAAAGACCGAAGCGTCCTTCTCTTTCAATCGCTGATAAAGTTCTTTCAGATAGCCATCCGGCAAAGACTTGATCGTAAAATGCAACGGCATTGCCAAAGTAGGGCCATAAGGCTCTCCCATTGTATTTCGCTGTCTGGAACACTCATAGCCAAAATGCTGCAACGTAAAGCTCTGTTCTTTTTTTGCCGTGACCGTCGAATCGGTTATATCGTTGAAAAAAAGCGAAGCTCTCTTATAATTTGAAACGTTTCTCATACACTCATCTGTTATACCTCCAAATTGCAAATCCCGATTTATTGAAATACAACCTCATCGATTACCAACTCTTTCATCATGACACCCAGTCTCAACAGATGACGATGGTGACCATCGATATCGTAAAGCTCTGTTATGGAGAAGCACTTCGCATCTTCGAACTGAAATGTTCTTTCCGTCACATCGTATTTCGCCGACTGATTGGAAAGGTCTACCACTATTTTGCCCGACAATACGGTCTGATCAATATACCATTCGAACAGGTTCAAATCATCCTTGTCCGGAGCGACAACCGACAACACGACCTCATCGCAACGAGGATCGGCATCGGGAAGGTACGAATTGTGATGCCGCGACACCTTGACGCTACATTGGGTCACTTGATACTCTTTCGTATAGTTGGCGGAGACGTTATCCCCGATATATAAACGTGCGGATAAAGACATAACGATGTTTTAATTCAAATGCCAATAGAGCGTGATTCCCCGACAGACGATATGATTCGTTTGTCGGGGAATTACACAAGTCTATAAGTTAACTGCCTAAAAGCCTATTTCCATGGATTCTGGAATGCAACCGGACCGTTCTTCAACTCTTGACAAACAATTTGCAGCTCTTCAAAATGTTCCTCTCCATCTTCCCACTTCTCCATGTAGTGCACGCAATAACATGCCGTCCCTTCCAACTCTTTCATTGTAGAACCATCGATAGTGTTGAAGAAAGTAATTTTCATATCGCGAGGATCATTAGGAGACAACATCCATTGCAACAATTGATTGTTGCCATCGTTCATCGCTTTAACGCGAATATTAATACGACCGCCTCGCGGAATACCCGAAATCTGCCCTTCCCGATCAGTCGTCTGTGAGAATGCATAATCGATCATCATGACCTCTCGAGTCTCAAAATCTTTTACCGATAACTGTACCGGCGTTATATTTTCTGCCATATCGTCTTTACAATTTTAAATGAAACATACATCGATTAAGCCCAATCGTTCTCAAAAACTACAGATTCGAATTCAATCTTCTGGCAAGTAATCTCAATCTCTTCGAAATGGCCCTTTTTGTCTTCCCACTTCTCTTCGAAATTCACACAATAACCGTTAGTAAACTTAATGGTCTTCATATTCTTGCCCGTTTTCGTTTCGAGGAACGTAATCACGCCGTTTTTCGGCAGATTCCGCTCAACCATCCATGCCATCATATCCGGTGTACCGTCATTAAGAGCTTTAACCCGAATTTTGATTTTGCCACCGCGAGGAATACCCGACATCTGTCCTTCTACGTCTGTCGCCTGATCAAACTCATATTTGACCATCATGACCTCACGTTCCTTATAGCCGTCAACTTCTAATTTTACAGGTGTCTTTGCCATAATTTTACGTTTTTAGAGTTTTTAACTGTCGATTCTAAGTTACTACGCCATCTGAACATCTTTGTCCTTCTTGTCTGCCGAAACCTTGATAATAAAGTTTTTGGCCGAATAGAAAGGTGTCAGACTGATGTCGCAGGTGATACGTTTTGTCACCGGATCCTGTGTCGGCTCCTTGATCTCGTAGTTCTGGAACAGATTGCCGTAACCCTTATAATCGTTCAAAAAGGCCTGAATCTTCGCTTTCAAATTTTTGGGAGAATTGTAAGGGTCCCAGTTTTCAAGTGCGACTTCATGCACGTAGTTCATCAAGACCTTCTTAACCCAATCGAACACCCGAACGATCGGATACTCCTTCATCGCCGTATTATCACCGTTGTAAAGCGTCGTATTGTTAAAGGCCATAACCCGTCCTTCGGAATAGACCATCGGAATCACCTGATTATCCATCAAAGCTGCAATTTCCGACTTCAATAGATCCAGTTTCACACCCTTCACGCCATCCAAAGTGCCATATTTCTTACCGCCTGCACCTTGAGCCATATTGGCGCTCTCATCATAAAGTTTTCCTGCCAATGCTCCGGAACCGGGTATATAGAAAGCCGGGCTGTCTTTCTCATCTTCGGACAATTTCTCCGCATCTCGGCCGACCAACCAGTTGGCGGTCACGATAACGTTTTGCAACTCGATATCGCTATCGCGATAACCTTCCGTATTGGAGAACAGGTCGTCGAATGAATATTCGTCGGCATGGTCCGTAATCAACATGACTTTATACTTGAAAGCTATCTTTGCCCATTGCAACAAGGTCGGTTTATCTTGAAACACACATCCCGGAACCACCATCAGGCTGTAACAATCTTTCAAACTCAACCGATCGAAACCGTTACGCAACAGGGTATCGACCTCTTGAGCAAAACCAGAATCGCTGTCTGCAATATCATCTTTATATACATTGATCACCCGCAGATTCTTCACCTTATCTGTATTCGCTGTTTTAAAGAAGCTGTCGAGCGCGCGATAGGATCGTTCCATATTGGCGGTTGCGAACAGAGCATCGGTTACTCCCTGACTGAGCACCTTCGTATATTTTGCCTCTTTAGCTTTACAAGAATCGACGAACTCAGTCGCACTTTCATGTCCTTCATTCAATATTTCGAGCCACCCTTTGATGTCGTTAATCAAATTTTCCCGTTTATCTTTGAAACGTTTGTCCGACAAAAATACGGCTTTGGCCGCTTTACGGGCCGGATTCAAATTATCCGCATCCGGCATAAACCCTCGAATGGCATTGAATCCTCCAAATGCCGATAACAGTTGCGATATATCCCTCCCCTGTTCCGGTTGTTGAGCCTGTTTCGCTTCATTGGCATCAGCCGCTCCCTGGGAAGCTATGTTGCTTTTTTGTAATTCAGTCTCTGCCATAACTCTATCTATTTATCATTTATTTATTATTTTCCAACTCATCCAACATAGCCTGTAACATCTCTTTCAGTTCCTCTTTTGCCGTGCTGTTTTTCAAAATATCCCGCAATTTCCTGTTCTGCTCAATACTTTTGCGGATTTTGCTGCTGGTATCGATCTTTTTCTTCACGCCCGAAAGGAACTGGCTGTTTTCCACAAGCCGACCTTTCCCTCCCTGAGCTTCGAAATCGCGCAGTTCGCTGAAATGCAACACTTCATTTACCGAACCGCCCTCTTCATCCGTAAAATCGACCTCAACCGACGGTTTGAAGTGCGCAAATGCCTCCTGAATCGTCTGAATATTTTCCACAAACTCAGGATTCCCCGGCTCAACATTCGACGTATATTGATCGATCATCAACGTTTTATTGTTGTCTATCGGGCTGACTTTCGCATTGGATTCTTCATCCGGTGCCATCGAGATGAAATTCTCTTTCATTGCCATAATCTTCTTGCTTTTAATGTTATTATTTTTTTAACTCGGTTTTCTCTTTTCAACGCGTAATGAATTCCGGACGCCCCTTTTTCATACGGACTTCAACCGTGTCGCCCGATTTGACTTTTCCGGAAATTATCAGTTTCGACAACGGATGACGAAGCTCCTTGCGGATGATACCGATAACCGGTCGTGCACCGTATTGCGGATTGAAACCCATCATCGCAATATCTCGTTTGACTTCAGGTTCCATAACAAGCTCTATATCCTGTTCCTCCAACAATTTGAGCAATCCTTTCAGATGTATGTCGAAAATGCGGGTAACCGTCTCTTCGGTAATCGGTGAGAAGGGTACGATTTCCGTCAATCGTCCCAAAAATTCGGGTCTGAAATAGTTTTGCATAATATCCATCAAGTCGTTGTTCTGTGGAATTACACCCTTATTGAACGAATCGACGATGAATTGGCTGCCGATATTGGAAGTAAACAGAATCAAGGCATTCGAGAAATCACCCACACGGCCCAACCGGTCGTGTAACTTTCCTTCGTCCAAAATCTGCAAGAACAGATCGAATACCGATTTATGTGCTTTCTCGATCTCATCGAACAGCACGACCGAATAGGGTTTCTGGCGTATCTTGTTGACCAAAAGCCCCCCTTCCTCGTAACCGACATATCCCGGAGGCGCACCATAGAGCAGCGCTACCGAATGTTCCTCCTTGAACTCCGACATATCGAAACGGATAAGCGACAACTCATCTTCGAACAGGAATGCAGCCAAAGTTTTGGAGAGCTCTGTTTTTCCGGTTCCGGTCGGACCGAGGAAGAAAAACGATCCCATCGGCTGACCTTTCTTATTCAATCCCGAACGGGATTCAAACACAGCATCGAGTACAATTTTAACAGCATGGTCCTGACCCACCACCCGTTTTTTCAGGGTTGCCTCTGCATTGATCAGCCGGTCGCGTTCTTTCGACTGCACTTTACCCAATGGAATACCGGTTTGTTTGGCCACAACGGCAAACAGATCAGCGCTGTCAAGTTCCGTACGTTTCGGTTCGCACAACTGAGCGAGCCGGTCAAGCGTCTGCTTCAGATAGTCTGCCCGCTCTTGTACCGTTGCTATCTTGTTGAAATCGACATCAGCATCCAGCTGGGCCAACAAGATACAACTGATCTGATTGACCATCTTGTAGTGCAGCCACTCCAGCTCGATCATCATCCGAGCATTTTCCTTCTCTTCCAACCGCTCGGTCAACTGGGCGAGCTCCGTCTGAAATGCAGCGACATCCGCAGCCGACATGTCATTCATTGTCTTAACCAGAGCCATCGTACGGTCGATCAAATCAAAAGCTGAATCAGGCAGCGCCTTTTCCGTCAAATAGCGTTTGGCCAAACGGATTGCATCAACCATTACCGGTTCGCCAACAGAGAGCCGATGATATTCGGAATAGGTTCCTGCCGCACCCTTTAAAATACGCAGACAAAGGTCGGCATTCGGCTCCTCAAGCGTAATTTTCTCGAGTTTGTTGACGAACTCCTTGTCGGTTTCGATGTTTTTGGTATAACCGTCGATCGATGCCGTACAGAGCAACAGCAGGTTTCCTTTATTCAACTCCTGCTTAAGAATGGAAGAGGCCCCGTAGAGACTGCCCTGTTTATCGAAAAGTTTATCGATCGACTCGATGATCAAAATCGTATTGGGACACTCCTTGATCTCACGCAACAGATTCTTAAAGCGGTCTTCCAGTTCGCCTTTGTACGACGCATCCGCACCGATACCCGCCAAATCGAGTTCATATGCAACCGCATCTCTCAGAAACGACGGCACATGTCCTTCGCCAAGCTGCTTTACAAAAGCATGGATCAGAGCTGTTTTCCCCACACCAGACTCACCCGTTATCAACAGGTTGGATTTGGTCTTACGCCCTAAAATTTCGAAGATAACTGAAATCTCATTCTCAAAGCCTATTACCGGAGTATACTTCCCAGCCCGGGTCTCTGCGACAAGATCAACGCAATACTTATCAATAGATCCCTTGCCGCTGCCCGGAATGAAATTCGTTTTACCTTCCACCCCGTTTTCTTTCGATCTGGAAACCGATACTCCTATTTTTGCCTCGATTTCACTCACCGTCACAGGCAGTGTTTTCAACTGCTCAAACGTAAAACCGACACCGGGAGTAACCAGCGACGCCAAGATACAAATCGGTTCACATTCAGCCAGCCCGAATTTTTCCCGATACGCGTCGGCCTCTTCCATAACGGTTTTAGACTCTTCCGAATAGTCAAGATCCTTTTGCGGCCTCGGAGCGCGCGGAGAGAGCTGCATCTGAATATCGGCCCATTCCTGTAAATAATAGTAGTCTTTATCGAGGTCGGTTTCGATAAAATGGACCAACCCCATACTCTTATGAAGTACGGCTTTAAACAGGTGAGAGGGGTAGATTGCGTCACTACAATATTCCTCAGCAAAAGAATTCGCAATGTCTTTGATACTGCTCATATTCTATCCTTCGAATATTTTATTATACAATTGGCGTAAGCTACTCTACAAATATAATCAAAAAAAAGATACATCCGCTTATTCGAAGTTTTTTTTTAAACATCGCCTTAAAAACCTATCAATTAACCATCTCTGGTTACTAATCCGATTTATTTCAATTCAAAAGATTAAAAATTTTAACCAACTACAAATCTTTCACCACCTCAAAAACACGATAAACCACACGCAAAACATACAAATGTTTTTAATACACCAAACGGTCCCAGAATCGAAAATCCCCATTTTTTTCACCAATCAGGTAATTATATATTATTTTTGTACGTTAGGTAGAAAAACAAGTAACAAATACTGCTATGAAAAAGGCTTATATAACCTTATTAGGCGCTTATTCTTTATTGATTATGAACAGTTGTGCTCATTTACCCAAAGACGAGGTAACCCTCGATTTCGAAAAATATTCGCTCCCGAACGGTCTCGAAGTGGTACTCCATCAGGACACCTCTGCTCCGATCGTATCGGTTGCCATACAATACCACGTCGGCAGCAGCCGCGAAAAACCGGGTAAAACCGGATTCGCCCACTTTTTCGAACACATGCTGTTCCAACGTTCGGAAAATCTTCCGCGCAACGCTTTTTTCCAGAAAATAGACGCCCTGGGAGGAAGCTTTAACGGAGGGACCAGCAACGACGGAACCGTTTATTATGAGACCGTTCCAAGAGATGCTCTCGAAAAGGTTCTGTGGATGGAATCGGACCGTATGGGATTTTTCATCAATACGGTTACCGAAGGGGGATTGAAACGGGAGATCGATGTCGTGTCGAACGAGAAACGACAGATGGAAAATGCGCCCTACGGACTGGCTTTCGACCTGGTCTTTAAGAACCTGTTCCCGGCCGGACATCCATACAGCTGGACCGTAATCGGAGAGATTCCCGACCTCAGAAGCGCAACCGTCGACGATGTGAAAGAATTCTACAACAAATTCTACTCGCCGTCGAACGCTACGTTGGTTCTGGCCGGCGACTTCGACAAAGCTCAGGCAAAAACGTTCATCGAAAAATATTTCGGAGAGATCGCCGCACGTCCGAAACCCGAACAACCCGTCGTCGAAAACGTCACGCTCGACTCGAGCCGCAACATCTCCTACGAAGATGTGTTCTGCAACGCTCCGATGCTGCTGCTCGCCTACCCGAGCGTAGAGACCTATAATGAAGATGGATATGCCCTCGATTTTCTGACCAACCTACTCGCCGGGGACAAAAAATCTCCGCTGTATAAAGTGATCGTCGAAGAACGCAAATTAGCTCCCGAGGTCGAGATGTTCCACTATCAACTCGAACGGGCCGGTATGATCCTCTTCGATGCCAAGACCTTCCCGAACGTCAAGCTGGACGATGTCCGTGCCGCTTACGACGAAGCGCTCGCCCGTTTCGAAAAGAACGGCATCGATCCGAAAGATCTCGAACGATACAAAATACAGGAGGAGACACGGGTATACAACCGCCTTACCTCAACCAACGGGAAAGCACTCTCCATGGCGCGGGACAACGTCTTCGGAGGAACGCCCGACAGAACGTTGAAAAATCTCGAACGATACCGTGCCGTGACACCCGAAGATATCATGCGCGTCTACGAAAAATACATCAAGGGGAAAAACCTGCTTTCGATCAGTATCTTCCCACAAAACGGACAGGAGCTCGCATTGAGCGGAGCCACACAGGTTTTCTCAGATCAAGAGAGCATCGAGGAACAGGAACTGAATTCCGAATCGGGCGTAGTGGTCGATGACCCCTATGAAAAGACGCCGTCGGCTTTCGACCGCAGCATCGAACCGGACCTGTTGCCGAATACGCCAGAGGTAAAAACACCTGCAATCTGGACCGAGCAGTTGAGCAACGGCATGACGTTGCGCGGCATCGAATACGATGAACTTCCGCTCGTCTCGTTCGCCATTGAGCTGAACCAGGGTATGCTTCACGATTCACCCGACAAGATCGGAACCGCCTACCTGACCGCCCAAATGCTCAACGAAGGGACCGCCAACCGGACCCCCGAAGAGCTCGAAGAGGCTATCGGACAACTGGGGGCCCAAATCCGTTTCGGATCGGGCCGGGAGTCGATGACCCTGAGCGGCAACTGCCTGAAGCGGAATTTTCCGCAAGTCATTTCACTCGTAGAAGAGATGTTACTTGAGCCGCGTTGGGATGAAAAATCGTTCGAAGTGGTCCGGGAACGAGCTTTGGACAACATCCGCCAACGGGCTACGGAACCGCAGGCCATCGCTTCGGACCTCTTCTACAAAGCCATATACACCGGGAACGATTCCCTGTTGGCGAACAACGCCATCGGAACCGAAGAGAGCATTTCAGCCATCACACTCGACGACCTGAAACAGTTCTATGCCGAAAACATCAAGCCACAACAGGCTCGGATGAGTTTCGTCGGCGGCATGAATCAAAAACAAACGGTGCAGGCACTCGCAGACCTGACCAAACATTGGGAAGTATCGGAACTGCCGACCGAAATTGCCGACACCGCACCATCCGCTGCCACGACCGAAGGAATTGCCGCTTCCGAAGATCTTGGTCCGCAGATCTATTTCGCGGATTACCCGGGGGCACGGCAATCTTTCATCATCATCGGTTCGAAAGCGATGCCTGCCGCCGATCCGGACGCCTATCCTGCAACGATCGTCAACGACAGACTGGGCGAATCATCCGGGAGCCTGCTCTTCGAAATCCTCCGGCTGCAACACGGTTACACCTACGGAGCCTACTCCGGATTCAGCCAGAACAACCGGATCAACACGTTCCAGGCGTGGTCGAGTGTTCAGGCTACCGTGACCAAAGAGTCGCTCGACCTGTTCCGCAACATTTTGGAGAACTACGGCGAAGAGTACTCGCAAGAGTGGCTCGACAAATCGAAACAATCGATGTTGCGGACCATGTGCGGTGCCTTTGAAACCCCCAACGCACAACTGAACATGTTGCGTACGATCGCCTTGTTCGATCTGCCGGACGACTACGTCAAGCAACGCGAACAAACCCTCAAGTCGATTACGCTGGAGGAGGCCAAACAGGTCATCGAAAAATATATGGACTTCAACCGCATGACCGTGGTTATTGTAGGTGATGCAACCTCCCAGCTCGAAAATGTACGTTCACTCGGATTCGATCCGATCGTGGTCCGACTCAACGAGACGAACGAATAATAATCTTTCTAAACCCAAAGAAGGGAGACCTGAAGTTTCAGGTCTCCCTTCTTTTTTTTCATATTATCTTATTTCGTCTATGCTTTTAATTTATCAAAAACTTTTCCCCTCCCTGAATCTTTTTCTGCAAGCTGCAAGAAAAAGCGACACACACGAAACACATCTTTCTCACACCTTCTCTCGGATTATCAATATCTATGGGCTACCTTATTCAGGGGTTCTTATCAGTTCACCGACGGCAGATAAGAATAGTCTCTGGAATACTCCATCATCTGCCCCACATAATCGTCCGTATATTCGACAGTCACATCGACAATCTGTCCATTCTCCATTACCGGACGATAGATCGGATTCACAAATCCGCTGAACAACGGCAGGTCCAATTCCGCATACCGCTCACGCACCTCCCGATGCAACTCGGGATCGATCCGGACCGCATAGGTCTCGACCAGATCGCGTCCCGCCTCGAAATCGCCCGTACTCTTGATCCGTTGGATCTCGCGCAGCAGTTCACCGAAAAGTCCCCGGAGCTTATCGTAATCATGAACCACCACATAGGTTTTCCCGTCGCGTCGAACCTTCTCGACCACATTCTGCTCCCGACCCTTTTCATAACACCACTCGGCAATCAGCTTCCGGTTACGCATGTGGGCCTCCTCTACGTTTTTCCCCAACTCGATACGGGCCAACTGGGTCATCAGGCCATTCAACATATATTGTGCATAGGCAGCTTTCGCCACGTCGAGCGTCGGGATCAATCCCAATTCGACCATCTTCGGATCCGCCAGATAGTAGAGTGCAAAGAGATCGGCCCGCGCCTCCTCCAAAGTTGACGAATAGTTTTTCAGCTCATCTCCCCGCACACCCTCGGCCAGACATCCCGATCCATGACCCAAACACTCGTGCAAGTCGGTGTGCAGGTTATCCGCCAATGATCCGTACCGTTTATACCGGTCGATCGTCTCCTCATCGTACATAAACTCCTCCGCAAAACCGCTCCCTTTCGCCGCCTCTTCATAAGCATAGGTAATGTTCCCGATTGTCACCGACTTGGAACCATGATCGCGGCGAATCCAGTCGGAGTTCGGCAGGTTGATCCCGATCGGCGTAGCAGGGTAACAGTCCCCTCCCAGCATAGCCGCCGTAATCACTTTGGCCGATACGCCCTTCACCTCTTTTTTACGGAACTCAGGATCGATCGGCGAGTGGTCTTCGAACCATTGTGCCATACTGCTGATCGTCTCGGTCCGGTGCGTCGCCGCCTCATCCCGGAAATTGACCAACCCTTCCCAAGCCCCGCGATACCCCAACGCATCGCCGTAACTCTCAATAAATCCATTCACAAAATCGACACGCGAAACCGTATCCTCCAACCACAATACGTTATACCGGTCGAAGTCACGTAATCGGCCGCTTTTATAATACGCGATCAATTCATCGATTGTCTCTTTCTGTTGACCTTCGGCCACACCGGATGCCTTTTCGAGCCACTCGACAATCTTCCCGATCGCCGCAGAGTACATACCTCCGACCCGCCACACCCGTTCGGAAATCCGTCCCGAGGCATCTTTCACCATTTTGCTGTTCAGGCCATAAGAGACAGGCTTCGGATCGGTCGTATCGATGCGTGCCGCGTAATACTCCTCGACCTCCTGTTGGGTCACCCCTTCATAATAGTTGTTGGCCGAAGTAACGATCAGATCCTCTCCCGCCGCAAGATTAACCCGTTTGGCCATCGTATCGGAATCGAACATGATCGGTTTGATCGTCCGGATCACCTGATCGACATCCCCGAAATCCGCAGGAAAAAACTCTTTCGGCGTCTCGCGCACCAACAGGTCGAAATAGGCCTCCTGGAACTCCGGACGAAACTTATCGGTCGAATAGTGGTGATGGATTCCGTTGGCAAACCACACCTTCTTCAAGTATTTCTCAAACAGTTTGAAACGCTCGTCCTCCCGATCTCCGGTATATCCCTGATAAATAGCCTCAAGCGTACGTCGGATCCGCAGGTTGTACTTCCCGTTCTGATCGAACAGGATATCGCGTCCGCAAAGCGCCGCCTGCCCCAAATAATAGACCAACAACTTATCGTTCAAAGAGAGCGAATCGAACTCCGGAACCTGATACTTCAACACGCGGATGTCGTCGAAACGGTCCACGACCCATTGAAACTCATCCTTTACCTCCCGGCCCTTCTTACAGGAGCCGAACCCCGCT
This sequence comes from Candidatus Alistipes merdigallinarum, assembly GCA_019119305.1. GTDB lineage: Bacteria > Bacteroidota > Bacteroidia > Bacteroidales > Rikenellaceae > Alistipes_A > Alistipes_A merdigallinarum. Next base: position 101,731 of record DWXH01000040.1, read on the forward strand.
ATACATACTGCCATAAGTATCGATAATTTTACTATTTTTTTCATATGTTTCTTCTCTATTCAACGACAAAGTTATCCCTTTTTTCGAAAAAAATTTAGCATATTCTGATCTAATTTCTACCTTTGTGATGACAAAATAAGGTTTGAGCCTATTGAAAAAAGATAAACCCGATGAAAGTTTTTACCGAGAGTTCAAAGCTTTCTGAAGCCTTGAAACAACGCAAAGGAACATGCGGATTCGTCCCCACGATGGGAGCCCTGCATGAGGGACATCTATCCTTAGTCGACCGCTGCCGGAAAGAGTGCGACACGGTCGTAGTCAGCGTTTTTGTCAACCCGACCCAATTCAATGACCCGAACGACCTGAAGAACTATCCGCGTACTGCCGAGGCCGACATCGCCCTGCTTGAAAAGGCCGGCGCAGATTTCGCCTTCATGCCATCGGTCGAAGAGATATATCCTGAAAAGGACACGCGTGTATTCGATTTCGGCCTGCTCGACAAAGTCATGGAGGGTCCGAGCCGTCCGGGACACTTCAACGGAGTAGCCCAGGTCGTCAGCCGCCTGTTCGACATCGTCGGCTGCGACATCGCCTATTTCGGAGAGAAAGATTTTCAGCAGATCGCCATCATCCGCGAAATGGTCCGCCAGCTCAACTATCCGATCCAGATCGTACCCTGTCCCATCGTCCGCAATCCAGATGGTCTGGCCTTGAGTTCACGAAACCTGTTGCTCACGCCCGAACACCGGAAAGCAGCACCGCTGATCTACCAAACCCTCAGCGAAGAGGTAAACCTCCACAGAGCCTTCCCGGTCGAAGAGACCAAACGCCGGGTCATCGAACGGATCAACGCCAATCCGTTGCTGCATGTCGAATATTTTTCGATCGTAAACGCCGACACCCTGCAAGATATTAACGACTGGAGTGAGGCTGAAAACGTACGCGGCTGCATCGTTGTCCATGCCGGAGCGGTCCGGCTGATCGACAACATCGCCATGTGATTTACTTTGCAAGCAGGTGTAAAAAACAGAAAACGACGATCGGTCAAAAATAAAATTGGGGATTTAAATATAATTACTAATTTTGCCGTCGACAATCGCGGCAACGACTTGTCGGGTCGTGTCGGAACAACGAAAAACAACATGCAGATAGAGGTACTCAAATCCAAGATACACCGTGTGACCATCACACAGGCCAACCTCAGTTACGTAGGAAGTATCACGATCGATGAAGATCTGCTCGATGCAGCCAATCTGATCGCAGGAGAAAAGGTACAGATCGTCAACGTCAACAACGGCGAACGCATCGAAACGTACATCATCAAAGGCGAACGGGGCAGCGGCGCCGTCTGTCTGAACGGTCCCGCAGCGCGGCGGTGCGTCGTGGGGGATGTGATCATCATCATCTCGTACGCCATGATGGACTTCGAAGAGGCTAAAACCTTCAAACCGTGGGTCGTATTTCCCGATACACAGACCAACCGTTTGATCAAATAATTTCGAACCGAGAGCTCGGATACAACTCCCGAATCGATTTTCTCAAAAAACAGTAAAATCCTCGCTGCGGACAAAAATCCGTGGCGGTAATTATTTTAAGAGATGTCTATCGCCGATAAAATCACCGAACTGAAAAAGAGTCTTCCGGCAGAGGTCCAGCTGATCGCCGTATCGAAGACTTATCCGCCCGAAACGATCATGGAAGCCTATCGGGCCGGACAGCGCGTGTTCGGGGAGAATCGGCCGCAGGAGTTGCTCGCCAAATACGAACAGCTGCCCCACGACATCGAATGGCACATGATCGGGGGACTGCAGACCAACAAGGTCAAATACATCGCTCCGTTTGTAAAGATGATCCATTCGGTCGAGTCCGAGAAACTGCTACTCACCATCCAAAAGGAGGCTCTCAAAAACAAACGGACGATCGATGTACTGTTCGAAGTACACATTGCACGAGAGGAGGCCAAACACGGATGGAAGGCACAGGAGCTGATCGAATACCTGAAAACGGGGCGTTATAAAGAGTTAAACGCTATACGGTTTCGGGGTTTGATGGGAGTAGCGACCAACACCGAAGACACCGACCTGATTCGAAAGGAATTCTCGGGGTTGCACGATCTGTTCAAGACGTTGCGGGAGGAGTTCTTCGATGCCGATTTCGACACGCTATCGATGGGCATGACATCGGACTATCCGATCGCCGTCGAATGCGGTGCTACAACGGTACGCATCGGCAGTTACATCTTCGGCGCGCGGAACTATGCCAAATAGCTCCAAACGGCTGAATCCTAAATCTAAAATTCCGAAAAATAGTGCCCTTTGACCGGCTAACAGCCTTTCAGCGACACTATGTGGTGTGGCGATAATAATATTGTGCGTTTGTGTCGGAGCCAGTTATGTGGCAAAAGTCATAAAGCATACGGAAAGCTCCTTGTTTTTGTGCAAGCATTATCCGCCCCAGCCCCCAAACCAGTCTACTTCGTTTATTGGGGCTGTGCTATTCTCCCTCCGACAGCCTCTCTATTTGATCCGCAATTTCCGACCGAGGCGCAGAATCGTATTTTCATTGATGTTGTTCAACCGGCAGATCTGTCGCACGCTCACCCCATATTTTACAGCCAACTTACTCAGCATGTCACCCTGACGGATGGTGTGATACACGGCCGTGCCTTGTGAAAGGGTCGTCTGCTTGCTCTTCTGCTCCTCCTTTTGCTGCGCTTCGGAGATATGTTCCAATATATCGCTCGAGGTAACGGTCGAGTCCAGACCGGCAAGCATGATGAAATCATCGTCGTCCTCCTCAAGAATCTCAGAGGCGCGGGAATGGATATTGAAAAACTTTTTCTCTAAAGCAAATGTCTGATAACGAAGCTGCCCAGTCTGAAAATCGATAATAAACTCGGGATCGAACGTCTGATCGCAATAGCGCATCTCAAAATGCAAATGCGGACCGCGGCTCCGGCCGGTCGATCCACCGAAACCGATCACCTGTCCACTTTTAACATAGTCGTTTACCGCCACGTTAATCCGTGAAAGGTGGGCATGCCACGTCTCCAATCCGTTCTCATGACGGATGATCACCAAGTTACCGAAACCTCCCGTATTGTACTTCGCATAACGTACCTTCCCGTCAAAAGTCGCGTAAATCGGCTCCCCGATTTTCAACGGAATGTCGACTCCGTTGTGGTTACGCCGTCCGCGAGGCCCGTATTTCGAAAAAATATCCCCCACGATCGGGGCTCGGAAATCAGCCAGCTCCTGCACCAGATTCAATTCGGTTACCTGAGGCAGATCTTCGTAGGCAATACTCTTATAGGCAAATACCTGCGAGGTATCCCAATGTTGCGTATAGACCGGCAATGAATCACGAACGACCAATGTAGGCCGATAATAGCTCCACGTATTATTGCTGAAAAGGATGATCTGTGTCTCGGGATCGTCTGTCGACAGCGTATCCACGGGTCGACACGGCAGTGCCTCAAGACTCAACTGCGGAGGCACGGATGTTCCGCGTCTACGCGACTGTCCCCACACCGTCGTTGATATTACAACACAGAAAATAAAAAACGAAATAATCCTCCTTGTACTCATCCTTCAAAAAACCGGTAGCGTACAAAGTTAACGATTATTTCGTAAAATCGCCGACTCGGGACAAAAATCTAAAAATCGAACTTCTCGATCTTCATCGGAGCCAAAGCCTGGATTTTGGGCACCAACGCCACAAAATGGGGTGCTTTTTCGTGTGCGGCAAGCGACGCGGCATCTTTCCACGTCTCGCAAATCATCAGCACATCCGGCCGGGTCGAACTCTCGAAAATATCGTAAGCTATACATCCGGCATCGTTCAACGACTGTGCGACCAACTCTTTGGCTGCCTCCAACACCTCGGCACGGTGCTCTGCACCGACCTGCATGAATACATTTATTCTAATCATATCCTTATCCGTTTAATGACTGTCCGACAAATTTAAGATTTTTTTTCAATTTTTCAACTGATTTTCCGAATGATCTCCATACCTCGCTGCAAAGCCGCCGTATTGGCCGGGATCAGCGACGCCATCCGTTCGGGCAACGACTTTTTCAAGCCGAGGCAGGCGTTTTCAAACGAAACCACCGGACAGACTTTCAGATAGCCGCCAAGAATCATCGTGTTGAATACACGGATATTACCGCTGCGCGCAGCCTCTTCGGTGGCCGAAATCTCGTAGATACGAATATCCTTCCGTTCGGGCAACCGGACGATTCCGTTCGGATCGTAGATCAGCACCCCGCCGGGTTTAACCCGCGGCTCAAACTTATCCATACTCTGTTGGTTGAGTACGATTGCCGTATCGTAATCCTGCACGATCGGAGAACTGATCCGCTCATCGCTCAGAATCACCGTGACGTTGGCCGTTCCTCCTCGCATCTCGGGACCGTAAGAGGGCATCCAACTCACCTCCTGCCCCTGCATCACTCCCGAATAGGCCAGAATCTTTCCCATCGACAGGACACCCTGTCCGCCGAAGCCCGCTATGATTATCTCCTCTTTCATCTTTTTGCTTCTCGTTTTTAATGCTTAACCCTTTATGTCGCCCAACGGATAGACCGGCAGCATCTGATCGGCCAACCAACGGTTTGCCTCGACCGGTGTCATCTTCCAACCCGAGCTGCACGTCGACACGAACTCGACAAACGACAGCCCCTTCTGCTGCATCGAATTCTCGAAAGCCTTGCGAAGCGCCTTTTTGGCACGGCGCACCGAAGCCGGAGTATGTACGCTCTGACGGGTCACATAGCAAACCCCATCCAGTTGAGCCAACATATCACCTACCTTGAACGGATATCCGTGCTGTGCGGCATCGCGTCCCTGAGGTGTTGTCGCCGTCCGTTGCCCCAGCAGTGTCGTCGGGGCCATCTGCCCTCCGGTCATACCGTAGATAGCGTTATTGATATAGATGATCGTTATGTTCTCGCCCCGATTGCAGGCGTGTATCGTTTCACCCGTTCCGATCGCAGCCAAGTCACCATCCCCCTGATAGGTAAAAACCAGCTTGGAAGGATTCAACCGCTTGATCGCCGTTCCGACCGCTGCGGCCCGTCCGTGAGCCGCCTCAACCCAGTCGATGTCGATATAATCGTAGGCCAGCACCCCGCACCCTACGGGCGAAATACCGATCGCCTCATGCTCCATACCCATCTCGTCGATCACCTCGGCAATCAATTTATGTATCGTCCCGTGGCTGCATCCCGGACAGAAATGCATGACCGCATCGGTCAGCAAACGGGGTTTCGAATAGACCTTGTTTTCGGGCGTCCGAGCCACTTCTCTCGCTGCCATATCTCTCTATTTCTGTAAAAAGTTAGACTTCAATGCTTCATATACTTCAGTGGGCGTATGGATCACACCACCCGTCCGACCGAAATGATGGACCGAAACCCGACACCGCGACGCGAGTTTTACATCCTCGATCATCTGGCCCATACTCATCTCGACCGACAGAAAACCCTTCACCCGATGGGACAACCGTTCGATCTCCCGTTCGGGAAACGGATAGAGTGTAATGGGACGCAACAACCCCACTTTCACCCCCTCCTCGGCAGCCAATTCGACCACCTTCTGCGAAATCCGGGCCGACGATCCGTAGGCAACGATCACATAGTCGGCATCTTCACAACCTACCATTTCACAACGCGCCTCCCGTTCGCAAATCGTCCGGTACTTCTCGGTCAATTTGTGGTTGAACCGCTCCTGACGCAACGGGTCGAGCTCTACGGAGGTTATGATGTTCCGGGACCGCGAGGCAGGTTTTCCCGTTACGGCCCACGAGCCCCACATCTCAGCAATCTGTTCGTCACTCCAACGGGCTTGTGGAGCAGTCAATACAACCTTCTCCATCATCTGTCCGATCACCCCGTCGGAGAGGATCATCACCGGATTCCGGTACCGGAACGCCAGATCGAATCCCCACGCGACAAAATCGTACATCTCCTGCACCGAACTCGGGGCCAAAACGATCAGGTGGTAATCCCCATGTCCGCCCCCTTTGACCGCCTGAAAGTAGTCGGCCTGCGAAGGTTGTATCGTTCCCAAACCCGGGCCTCCCCGCGAAACATTCACCACCAGACAGGGCAATTCGGCACCGGCCAGATAGCTCAACCCTTCACACATCAGGCTGATACCCGGACTCGACGACGACACCATAACCCGCTTACCGCACGAAGCACCCCCGTATGCCATATTGATGGCCGCCACCTCACTTTCAGCCTGTACCACGACCATACCCGTCGTCTCCCAGGGCCGCATTGCCGATAATGTCTCCAATATCTCCGATTGAGGGGTGATCGGATATCCGAAATATCCGTCGCATCCGCAACGAACGGCCGCTTCGGCAATCACTTCGTTGCCCTTCATCAATCTGATCTCTTCCATAATTTTCTCCTCTTTTTCAATCAATCGTCCGAATCCTTCTGGCGATACACCGTAATGCAGCTGTCCGGGCAGACCAGTGCACACGACGTACAGCCCGTACACGCATCGGGATTCGCCATTTTTGCGTAATGATACCCCTTGCCGTTCACTTCAAAAGCCAACTCGAGCACCCGGCCCGGACAAGCCTCGACACACACGCCGCAACCCTTGCACCGCTCCTGCTCGATCGTTACGATTCCTCTGATTCTTGCCATAAATCACTCTTTTTGTCTGTCAAATGTAAAACGACACATCCCAATAACCATATGATTTTTCCACCGGAATTACGACATCTAATCCTCCTTTTTTCCCGCTTCTCGACTTATTTCCAACCCTGTACAAAAACAAAACGGAGTGCTTTTGGGCACTCCGTTTTATCGGTATGTTTTCAATCTATTTCAGCGAATGGATCACCAGACCGGACCGTAACTTCGGTTCGAACCATGTAGTTTTCGGCGGCATGATGTTGCCCGTGTCGGCAATATCGATCAGCTGCTTCATCGAGACCGGATACAGAGCGAAGGCCACCTGCATCTCTCCGCTGTCGACCCGGTTCTTCAACTCGCCGAGTCCGCGTATTCCGCCCACGAAATCGATCCGTTTGTCGGTCCGAAGATCCTTGATGCCGAGCTGTTCGTCCAACACCAGGTTCGAGAGGATCGTCACATCGAGCACCCCGATCGGATCGTCGTCGTTGTAAGTCCCCTTTCGTGCCGTCAGACTGTACCAGCGACCGCCGAGATACATCGAAAAGTTGTGAAGTGCCGTCGGACGGTAAATCTCCGTTCCCTTATCCTCTACCACAAAATTCTTCTCCAGAGCCTTGAGCAATGCCTCCGGCGTCAATCCGTTCAGATCGCGGACCACTCGGTTGTAGTCGATGATCTTCAGCTGGCTGTCCGGAAAAATAACCGCCAGGAAGAAGCAGTACTCCTCGTTGCCCGTATGGGCCGGATTCCGCTGCATCATCTCCTGTCCGACCCGGGCCGCAGCAGCCGTACGGTGGTGTCCGTCGGCCACGTACAACGCCGGCACCTCGGCAAAAATCTGCGTAATCCGATCGATAACCGCCTTGTCGTCGATCACCCAAAACTGATGACGGAATCCGTCTGCCGCCGTAAAATCGTACTCAGCCTCCTGATTCGCCACAATATCCCGCACGATACGGTCCATCTCCTCGACTGCCGGATAGGAAAAGAAGACCGGCTCGATGTTGGCCTGCTGGTTCCGGACATGGATCATACGGTCCTCCTCCTTGTCCGGACGGGTCAGCTCATGTTTTTTGATCTTGCCGGTCAAATAATCTTCGAAATGGCACGCAGCAACCAGACCATATTGTGTCCGGCCCTCCATCGTCTGGGCATAGACATAATACTTCTCCGTATCGTCCTGCACCAACCAACCCTTCTCTCTCCAGAGCTTGAAGTTCTCCACCGCCTTGCGATAGACCTCTTCGGAGTGCTCGTCGGCAATCGGATCGAAATCGATCTCGGGTTTGATGATATGCAACAGAGACTTTTCGGTCGCTTCCCGTTTGGCCTCCTCCGAGCTCAACACATCGTACGGACGCGACGCCACCTCCGCAGCATAGGCTTTCGGAGGACGTATTCCCTTAAATGGTTTTATCCTTACCATAACTCTCTTACTCTTTTTCTTATTAAAATTAAGCCCCCGTAGACATCTCGGTATACGGAGGCTTATTTTCATATATTCGGATCAAATTCCTATTTATTGACTTGGAATTTACGGTTTCCGGTCTTCAAGAAATCCACCACCTGATTGGCTGCCGCCAACCCTGCGTTGATGTTGGCCTCTGCCGTCTGTGCTCCCATTTTTTTCGACGTTGCGAACACGCGTTTCCCGAACTTCTCATTCATCAGTGCCTGAGAATCGGCTGCAATATCGGTAATGTATTTCAGATCGGGACGCTCTTCCATCGCTTTGATCAATCCCTCTTCGTCGATCACCTCCTTACGGGCCGTATTCACCAGGACCGCACCTTTAGGCATCTTGGTCAACAGATCGTAACCGATCGATTTACGCGTCTGATCGGTTGCAGGGATGTGCAACGACAGGAAGTCGGAAGTTTCATACAGCTTATCCAACGAATCGACCATCTCCACGCCATCGGCCTCGAAAACAGCCGGAGCCACGAACGGATCGTATGCTGCAACCTTCATGCCCAGACCCTTCCCGTAGCGGGCAACGATACGTCCCACGTTTCCGTAAGCCTGAATACCGAGACGTTTGCCGCTGATCTCTTTCCCTGCCTCCGGAGTCAACTGATTCCGCGACATATAAATCATCATGCACACCACCAATTCAGCCACTGCATTGGAGTTCTGGCCCGGAGTGTTCATCACGACAATACCCTTTGCCGTACATGCTGCCAAATCGACATTGTCGTATCCGGCACCGGCACGTACAACGATTTTCAGTTTTTCAGCTGCATCGACCACTTCAGCGGTCACCTTGTCGCTACGGATAATCAATCCATCAACATCTTTCACCGCAGCCAACAGATCGGCCTTGTCCGTATATTTTTCCAACAGGGCCAATTCATACCCTGCATCTTCGACGATTTTTCGAATTCCGTCCACCGCTGCCTTGGCAAACGGTTTTTCGGTTGCTACCAATATTTTCATAAACAATGCATTTTCTAAAGTTTCAAAATAGACCGCCTTGCCTACTTCAAACGGCGACGGCCATATTGTCCGAATCAATCCCATCGGAATATGTCTGACTACTTAACGTGCAATTTTTCAAACTCCTGCATGCAGTCGACCAAAGCCTGCACGCTTTCGATCGGCAGAGCATTGTAGATCGAAGCACGGAAACCGCCCACCGAACGGTGCCCTTTGATGCCCACCATGCCTTTGCCTTTGGCAAATTCCAAAAATTCAGGAGCCAAATCGGCATACGGTTCCTGCATCACGAAACATACGTTCATCTTCGAACGATCCTCTTTGACAGCCGTCCCCACGAACAACGCATTGCGGTCGATTTCGCTGTAAAGCAACTCCGATTTTGCCTGGTTACGCCGTTGGATTTCAGCTACACCGCCAATCGATTTCAACCACTTCAACGTCTCTTTCACCACATAGATCGCAAATACGGGAGGTGTATTGAACATCGATTTGCTGGCAATGTGGTTCCGGTAGTCGACCATTGAAGGCAATGGACGAGACACCTTGCCGAGAATATCTTCGCGAACGATGACGAACGTCACACCGGCAGGTCCCATATTTTTCTGGGCGCCACCATAGATCAGACCATACTTCGAAACATCCACCGGACGGCTCAAGATATCGGAACTCATATCGGCAACCACGGGCACCGGAGAATCGATATCGGTCTGGTACTCGGTACCGTAAATAGTATTGTTGGTCGTGATGTGGAGATAATCCAAATCCGTAGGGATCGTATAATTTTTCGGGATATAGGTAAAATTCTTATCTTCTGAAGAAGCAAGTACCTCTACCTCGCCGAACAGTTTAGCCTCTTTAATCGCTTTTTTCGCCCACACACCGGTATTGATATATCCCGCTTTCTTTTCGAGCAAATTGTAGGGAACGTGAAAAAACTGCGTGCTGGCACCGCCACCCAGGAACAAAACCTTATAGTTATCGGGAATATTCAGCAACTCGCGAAACAGGGACTCCGCTTCATCGTTCACCGCTTCGAAATCTTTCGTACGGTGTGAAATTTCCAACAGCGACAAACCACTACCTTCAAAATCGAGGATTGCTTTCGCTGCATTTTCAATGGCTACTCGGGGTAAGATGGAAGGACCTGCGTTAAAATTGTGTTTTTTCATAGCTGTAATAAACAATATTAAAATTCGAATTAAAATCAAAAGTACATCGCTCCGATTCCCTTCCGGACAGTACCGCAACGTCAAGAGCGCTTCAAAGTTATTAAATTATTTCCGAAACATGAAAGTTTTTGTTCCGTTTTGTACCCCGATATGCACTTTTTATTTTTTTCGGACAGCTTTTTAACCTATTTTTGTGAAACACTTCTAACGAACTTTTACATGATTAAATCCATGACAGGGTTCGGCAAAGGAGAGACCTTGCTCGAACACAAAAAAATAACTGTCGAGATCCGCTCGCTCAACAGCAAACAACTCGACCTGTCCGTAAAGCTACCGGCCATTTACAGAGCCCTTGAGTACGAAATCCGGAACCGTATCGGGAAACGTCTGCTCAGAGGAAAAATCGACGTCTACATCAGCTACGAAAATGTCGGTCCCACAACGCCCGTCAACATCGACCCAACCGTTTTCGATGCATATTACGCCCAGCTGCATAAGATCGCCGAAAACAACGACATCGAGTGGAACTCCGCCGAGATGAACGCAGCAGCCGTTACAGCCGTACTGCGGCTCCCCGATGTGATCCAGAATGATTCGCAGGACCTCTCGGACGAAGAGTCGGACGCCATTATGAACAGCCTCGAACAGGCGCTCGACCGGATCGATGCATTCCGGATTCAGGAGGGGGCCACGCTGATCGCCGATCTCTTACATCGCGTTTCGAAGATCGAACAGCTCAAGGAAGAGATCATACCCTTCGAAAAGGCGCGAACCGAGACCATAAAAACCCGCATCCGCGAGAACATCGAATCGCTCGGCATCCCCTACGACACGAACCGTCTGGAACAGGAGATGATCTACTACATCGAGAAGCTCGACATCACCGAAGAGAAGATCAGGCTTCAGAACCACTGCCGCTACTTCCGGGAAGTCGCCCACACCGAAGAGGGAGTCGGACGCAAGCTCGGCTTCATCGCACAGGAGCTCGGACGCGAAATCAACACACTGGGATCAAAGGCCAACGAGGCGACTATCCAGAAAAAGGTTGTCGAAATGAAAGACGAGCTTGAAAAGATCAAAGAACAAGTACTCAACATTTTATAACATCAGCTTATCGAAGAACTGTTACTACCGAAACATCATGAAAAACGGAAAAATCATCATTTTCTCCGCCCCCTCGGGATCCGGAAAGTCGACACTGATCGGACACCTGCTGAAACGTTTCCCGCAGCTCGAATTTTCGATTTCGGCCACCAGCCGTGCTCCGAGAGGCAGTGAGGTCAACGGAAAAGAGTACTATTTCCTCAGCAACGAGGAGTTTAAAAATAAAGTGGCTGCCGGAGAGTTCGTCGAATGGGAAGAGGTCTATGCCGGCACCTGCTATGGCACACTCCGCTCCGAACTGAAACGTATCTGGGACAAAGGACATGTGATTGTCTTCGATGTCGATGTCAAAGGAGGTGTCAACCTGAAAAAGATATTCGGCGACGATGCGCTTTCGATCTTCATCATGCCGCCGTCGGTGGAGGAGTTGCGCCGGAGGCTCGAAAAACGGGGAACCGACGCACCGGAAACCATCGCCAAAAGGGTCGCCAAAGCCGAAGAGGAGATCACCTATGCCCCTTTGTTCGACAAAATCGTCGTGAACGACTCTTTGGAGACCGCAGTCGCCGACGCCATACGTATTACCGAATCTTTCATCGGATAGCACCATGCCACAAACCGTCGTGCTCTATTTCGGCTCGTTCAACCCGATCCACCGGGGACATTTGACCGTAGCGGATGCTGCACTCGATGCGATCGGCGCCGATGCGTTGTGGTTTGTCGTCTCGCCGCAGAATCCATTCAAACGATACGACGAACTGGCGCCCGAAACGTTACGGATCGAGATGGTCCGCAGGGCAATCCGCAACGCCCGGCACGCGGACAAAATGTTCGCTTCGGACATCGAATTTCAACTCGAAAAACCGTCGCTCACCCTGCATACGCTCGAGACACTGAACCATCGGTTTCCCCAGATCCGATTCGGACTGTTGCTCGGCAGCGACAACATTGCAGGTCTCCCCGCATGGTACGGTTTTGAGAGAATAGTAAACGAATACCCTATCTGGGTCTATCCGCGAGAAGGGTACCCCATTCCGCAACTTACCTGGACCGAAAAGCTTACATTGCTCAATAACGTTCCGCTGATGCCGCAAGCGGCCACGGACCTCCGCGCATCGATCGCACACGGCATAATCCCCGAAAACGAACTGCCCGAAGGCATTGGAGCCTTCATCCGCGAACACCACCTGTATGGATACCATGACTAACACGACCGAACAGATCGAAACCCTGACCCGCGACCTCGAAACGCAACCGCAACGCACCGAACTGTTGCTGGAACGGGGACGCCTCTATTTCCGCAGCGGAGCGTACGACAAGGCCATGAACGACTTCCTGCACGTAAAACAGATTGCCGGTTCCCATCCCGAAGCCGAAGAGTATATCGTCCTGCTGCAGGAGATTTTTGCTTTCCGGCATTTCGATCTGTACAACCCTTAATGTTGTCAAACGGAAAATATCTTCACATCCACCCGTCTGCACGGAAATCAGTTCAAAAATCGCATTGCGAAAGAGTGAAAACATCGGGAGCAACCCATACTCTGAAAAAATCGGAGGCAAATCGGGCTGACCGTGACCAATCTCTGCGATTTGATTTTACCTTTGCAGCGGAAACGGGACGATCGGGAATACCCGACGACCGAAAAAGCGTTTTGCGGCAGATACGTCCGCACATTTTGATTGATTGAGCTATGAAAAACATCGCACTGATTACCGGCGGAGAGTCCTCCGAATGGAAAATCGCACTGGAAGGAGCCGAACTGGTCGAAAAAAGCCTCGACCGCTCGAAATACAACGTGTACAAAATCGTCCTGCACGACGGACGGTGGTGTTACACGGACGACGAAGGAAAGGTTTCGGAACTGGACCGCAACGACTTCACACTAAATGTAAAAGGAGTAAAAATCCGACCGGATTACGCTTTGATCCTGATTCACGGCACTCCGGGCGAGGACGGACGGCTGCAAGGTTATCTGGACATGATGCACGTCCCCTACTCCTCGTGCGGATTCGTCTCTTCCGTACTGACATTCGACAAATCGGCCTGTAAACGTGCCCTACACGAAACCGGCATCAACCTGGCCCGCGAGATCGTGCTGAACCGCCACGACCGTCCGGATCCCGAACAGATCGCCGCCACACTAGGCCTTCCGCTCTTTGTCAAACCGAACGCCAGCGGCAGCAGCTTTGGGGTCACCAAGGTCAAACGGACCGAAGAGCTGCTCCCCGCCATCGAAGAGGCTTTTAAAGAGAGCGACCGCGTATTGATTGAAGAGTACATTGCTGGGCGTGAGATCAGTTGCGGCGTCATGATCGCCGGCGGCAAAGAGTACATCTTCCCAATCACGGAGCTGATCAGTGAAAACGAATTCTTCGACTACGACGCCAAATACAAAGGGCTCGCCAAAGAGGTTACCCCGGCACAGCTGGCACCCGATCTGGTCAAGAAGATCAACCGTATGACTTTAGATGCCTACAAAGCGTTGAATTGCCGGGGTGTCGTGCGGATCGACTTCATCGTAAAAGGCGAAGATCCCTACCTGATCGAGATCAATTCCATTCCGGGCATGAGCGCACACAGCATCATTCCGCAACAGGCCCGACAAATCGGAATGTCGGTTTCGGAACTCTACGACATCATCATCGAGGATACCTATCAAAGTGCAAAATGATCGAGATCGAGGATAAAATCGTCAGTACGGAGCTGCTGACCGAGCCGTTTTGCTGTGACCCGGCGCGCTGCAAAGGAATGTGCTGCGTCGAGGGCGATGCGGGAGCTCCGCTCGAACCCGAAGAGGCCGAACGGCTCGAACAGGAGTTCGAGGCCTACAAACCCTTTATGAAACCCGAAGGTATCGAGGCTGTCCACAAGCAGGGATTTATCGTTGTCGACAGCGACGGCGACTACACCACCCCCTTGATCGGCCGGGCCGAATGCGCCTTCTCGTTCGAAGAGAACGGCATAACGCTTTGTGCCATCGAACGGGCCTATCAGCTGGGTAAGACCGACTTCATCAAACCGATCTCGTGTCACCTCTACCCGATCCGGCTGACCCGGTTCAGCAACGGTAGCACCGGGCTGAACTACCATCGGTGGAGCATCTGCTCCAGTGCCTGTCAAAACGGGAAACACCTGGGGATTCCTGTCTACCGGTCGTTACGCAGCGCGATTGTCCGTCGTTTCGGCGAAGAGTTTTTCCATGCGCTCGAAGAGGCTGAGAAGTTTATCAAAACGGACGGGGCCGATGATCCGGATGCAACGGAGTAAAGGCATCGGAACGTCGGAATATCAACCCAACTCCGACCCATACGTTCGACCGACAGACTCATTAGCACCACGAAGCATAGATCGACATTGAAATCATTGGCGAAACATCTATAATTCGGAAATGGGCTCAGGACTGCACGGATAAAAAAGACTCTGCATAATTAAAAGACTCTACCTAACTCGATTTACAGAGAAAGATAGAGTCTTTTGTTTATCTCTACATACGTCTTACTGCGGCAAGCGACCGTAATCCGATTTAATTTAATCTGTAATTTCGTCTCGCGCCCCCGTATCTTATTCGTAATATTCAAAGGCCTGCAACCGATATGGATGAACTTCATGTTTTCTCCATCCCGCAACAGCTCGCGTTAAGGCTTTGCAATCGAACGGCCAGCACGTCCATAGCGACCATTTCGTTGAGCGGACCGACTTCGCTGAATTCCGAGAAGGTATTAACCCGAGATTTGGCCTCCTCTCGTTGTCCGATCCCGTCACCGATGCAGAATACATACAGCCTGAACCCTTACCTAAAAGAGTACGAAGCCGCTTCTTTGAATCCCCGCAACAGATCGGCCACGGACATCCTTTTTTTACCGGCCAGTTGGAGTTCATCCAGGAAGAGATACCCATCCGCACAGGCTACCTTCATAAAGGTACGACCATCCGTAACCAACGTTCCCGGAGTGGGCAACCGATCCACCGGGCAATTTCCCGTATGGACCCGAAAAATCTTTACCCCAATGGGAGAGGCATTCTCTTTGTGCAGTTCGCTCCACGCCGCCGGATAGGGACTCAATCCCCGCACCAAATTACGGACCGTATCGCAAGACGCACTCCAATCGATCCGACACGTCCTTTTAAATATCTTCGGTGCATCACGAACCACCTGCGGTTCGATCGCCTGTTGATCCACCGGAGCGATTGCCCCCGATGCAATCCGTTCGATCGTTTCAATCACCAGATCGGTTCCCGCATTCATCAACTTATCGTGAAGCGTTCTTGCATCATCCTCCTCGTCGATCGCCACGCGCTGTTGGCACAAGATAGCCCCTTTGTCAATTTCATGGTTCAGCAGAAAGGTCGTAACACCGCTCTCCTTCTCCCCGTTGATGATCGCCCAGTTGATCGGAGCGGCTCCCCGATATTGCGGCAACAGCGAGGCGTGCAGATTGAATGTTCCCAAACGGGGCATGGCCCACACGATTTCGGGCAACATCCGGAAAGCTATGACGATTCCCAAATCGGGTGCCAACGACCGCAACGTCTCGACAAACTGAGGATCCTTCAGCTTTTCGGGCTGATAGACGGGCAGCCCTGCCTCTACGGCATAGCGTTTGACGGCCGAAGCCTGCATGTGCAATCCACGTCCCGCCGGCTTGTCGGGCATCGTAACGACCCCGACGATGTTGTACCCCTCCTCGACCAATCGCCGAAGCGGAGCCACCGCAAAATCCGGTGTACCCATATATACGATCCGTAGTCTCTTCGCCTCCATAAACTTTTCTCTTCGCTTTGCCCTAATTTCTACATAGTTTTACCCCTTACCTATTCAAGCACCTCTTCGCGACCGTGTTGTTCAAGTTACGCCATCGAAGCCTCCGAGTCCTCGGACACTTCGCACAATGATTCAGCCGTAACAACCGCACGGCCTCAACTTCGGTTCCTGTCCCCGTTCGGCTCCGTGCGTTCAGCCCTGCTATTTAAACAGACCGAGCTTGTGGCCCATCACGGTCTCTTTCGTCTTCAGGTACTTTTCGTTGTAGGTATTGGGTGGAATCACGATCGGCACATTCTCGACGATCCGAAGACCGTAACCCTCCAATCCGGCCCGTTTCTGCGGATTATTGGTCAACAGGCGCATGTTTCGGATGCCGATTTCGCGCAGGATGCTCGCCCCGACGCCATAATCACGCTCATCCACCTTGAAGCCCAACTTGATATTCGCCTCTGCCGTATCGTAACCCTCTTCCTGCAACTTATAGGCACACATCTTATTGAAAAGGCCGATTCCGCGTCCCTCCTGATTGAGGTAAACGACCGCACCTTTTCCCTCCTTCTCGATCATCTTCATCGATTCGTGAAGCTGTGCCCCGCAATCGCACCGGCACGACCCGAAAATATCGCCCGTCATACACGACGAATGAACCCGAACCAGCACCGGCTCATCGGGCTTCCACTCCCCTTTGATCAGAGCGACATGATCCAAACCGTTGCTCGACTGACGGAACGGAATCAACTTGAAGTGTCCCCACTCGGTCGGCATATCCACCATCTCGCCTCGTTCGACAATCGACTCCGAACGCAGACGATAGGCGATGATATCCGCAATCGAGATGATCTTCATTCCGTACTTCTGGGCTATCTTCACCAAGTCCGGCATACGGGCCATCGTTCCATCCTCGTTCATGATCTCGATCAACGCCCCACCGGGATGCAGGCCGGCCATACGTGTCAGATCGATCACGGCTTCGGTGTGCCCCGGACGGCGCAACACGCCCCGATTCCGGGCACGCAGCGGGAAAATATGTCCCGGACGTCCCAGATCGGATGGCCGTGTTGCCGGATCGATCAACGCACGGATCGTTGCCGCACGATCGGTCGCCGCAACCCCCGTCGTACAACCGTGTCCCAGCAGGTCGACCGACACCGTAAACGGAGTTCCCAGCAGCGACGTATTGGTCGCCACCTGCATATCCAGATCGAGCTCTCGGCAACGATCCTCCGTCAGCGGTGCACACAATACGCCCCGTCCGTTATGCAACATGAAATTGACGATCTCGGGTGTAATTTTCTCGCCCGCCACAATAAAATCGCCCTCATTTTCGCGATCTTCATCATCTACAACAATTACGATCTTTCCGGCTCGGATATCCTCCAATACCTCATCGACCGTACTGAGTACTCTTTCTCGATTTTGTTCCTCTGACATAATCTCTTATTTTGTTTCTATTTTTACTTTTTCTGTTTATGGAAAAGCCGGACAACACGTCCGCGCAACCGGTGTATGCGGATCTGATACCACTCGGCATTGAACAGATTCGAATCGCTCGTCGCTTTATAAGTAAGGTAGAACGAAATGGGGAAAAGGATGAACGTAGCGATCCATGTTCCGATAAAAGCATCCCAAGTCCCCTCTTTGGCCATCTTCTCGCCGGTGATCATAATAATATAATAGACGACGAAAAATCCGACCGACACCACGACCGGCATACCGAGCCCTCCTTTCCGAATGATCGCCCCCAACGGGGCCCCGATCAAAAAGAAGATCAGGATCGACACCGGAAGTGAAATCTTCTTGTGCCACTCCACCTCATATTTATAGAGTTGCGAAAGTGCATCCTTCGAGGTCGATTCATCAAAAGAGTAAAAACTCAATGAACTACGCGCTTTTGAGGCCGCCTCCTTATACACTTTTTGTTTTGTTTTCAGATCCAGACTGTCGATCGCTCCGTTAAAATCGACCAAAGGACCTCCCTTAATCGCAACGGTATCTCCGCCGAGCCCGGGATCATTCGTAAACAAAAAGCTCGATATCAACGGACGGTACGAAGCACTGGAGGCATCGATACTGATCTTCCGCAGCGAATCGATCCCGACCGAAAGATCCTGTATATTTTTGGTCTGGCTACCGCTGAACAACGAAACATCCGTCCGCGCAAAGTCGAAACCGGTCATCGAGATCGCCATGTTGTAGACATCGAAATAACGTCGGTCAAGTGTCTGGTCCTTCATCCACTGATAGTTTCGCAAGTCTTCGTGCATTTCACCGTTGTATAGCGTAGCCAACAGATACTTTTTATCGTCCGACAGCGAAATATACCCCGAATCGGCCACAATCGTACGCATCTTCCCACTCGTCATCGCTTCCCGTGCATCGTAGATCAGCACGCCGGTCAACAGTTTGGTTTTCGGATCCTGATGCTCGACCCGGATACTCATGTCGTTGTCCAGATTGAAAAACAGTCCGTCCTTGAACTCGATCACCTGCTGCTGCCGTCGAATATCGTAAATCAAGGCCGACATCTTCTTGAATGCCAGCGGAGTAATATCGTTTGCAAGGAAAAAGCTACCGATCGAAACGAAAAATATCAGAATCAACAACGGCCGCATGATTTTCGGCAGGGAGATTCCGGCCGACTTCAGGGCCAGCAGCTCGTAGTTCTCACCCATGTTTCCCATGGTCATCACCGCGGCAAACAGCGTGGCCAGCGGAAGAACCGTCGGAATCAGTGTCAACGATGCATACATCATCAGCTCCATGATAACGCTCATACCAAGCCCTTTACCGACCAGCTCATCGATATATCGCCAGATAAACTGCAAAACGAAAACGAACAGGACGATAAAAAACGAAAGAACCATCGGCCCGACGTACGACTTCAGAATAAGCTTATGTACCGTTTTCATTTCGCTTCCGGATAAATTTACGCAAAGGTAATAGTTTTACTATTATAAGCGCAACGGTGAGTACAAATATTGTAGCGGCGCCCGAAGGAATGTCGAGCAGATAACTTGCATAGAGCCCGATCAGTGTACCCGCTACGGCCACGACAGAGGCTCCGGCCATCATCCGGCCGAACGAACGGGTCAGTTGATTGGCGATCACGGCCGGCATCGTCAGCAGCGAAATCAGCAGTACGATTCCCACCACACGGATCGAAATAACGATCGTCACGGCGATCAGAACCGCCATCAGATAACCGATCCACCGTGTGGGGACATTCTGGCTGGCCGCATATTCTCGGTCAAAGGCCACATACATCACGGGGCGATAAAACAGGGCGAACACCACGACCACTGCGGCTACGACAACCGCCATCCCGATCAGATCGGAGACCGTAACGCTCAATATATTACCGAACAGGAAACTCATCAGGTTCGGGGCATAACCCGGCGTCATGTAGACAAAGATGATACCGACAGCCATACCCAAAGACCAGATCAGTCCGATCGCCGAGTCTTCTCGGATGCGCTTGTCCGCAGCACATGCCTCGATCCCGATGGCCGACAGAACCGCAAAACAGAAAGCCCCGAGCAGCGGATTCAACCCCAGATAGTAGGCAATGCCGACCCCACCGAACGACGAGTGGGTGATCCCGCCGCTCAGAAACACCAACCGGCGACAAACGACATAGGTTCCGACCATCCCGCAGGCAACGCCACACAGGACAGATGCCAATACCGCATGGATCAAGAATTTATATTGAAGTACCTCTTGCAGAAATTCCATTACGCCGGTTGCATTTCAGCCACAAAACTAACCGTTTTTTCGGGATTTACGCAACAAAAAAAGCGGAACGGCTGAAATTCAGGCACGGTTTTGTACCTTTGCACTCCGGAAACAAATCATTCGTTATGGCTGACCACGTCAAAAAAGTCGGTTTCTACACTTTGGGCTGCAAACTCAATTTTTCCGAGACCTCGACCATCGCCCGCGAATTCGAGGCCGGAGGGTTCACCCGCGTTGCTCCGAACGAAACGGCCGACATCTATGTAATCAACAGCTGTACGGTGACCGAACACGCGGAAAAGAAGTGCCGCAACATCGTCCGCCGGCTGATCCGCAAAAATCCACAGGCTATCGTCGCCGTAACGGGCTGCTATGCCCAGTTACGTCCCCAAGAGCTGGCGGCCATCGACGGTGTCGACTTGGTCATCGGCAACAACGACAAAGGTTCCGTTTTCGAACGCGTTTCAGCTTTGAGCGCTAAAGGAAAACCCGCCATATATACCTGCGATACCGAAGAGCTGACCCACTTCTTCGCCTCCTTCTCATCGGGCGACCGGACCCGTTCGTTCCTGAAAGTACAGGACGGATGCAACTACCGATGCAGCTACTGCACCATTCCCGACGCCCGGGGGGCCAGCCGGAACATCCCGATCGCCGACCTGGTCGCCGAGGCCGAAAAGATCGCTGCCGCCGGACAACGGGAAATCGTACTCACCGGAATCAACACCGGAGATTTCGGCAAATCGACCGGCGAATCGTTCCTCGACCTGTTGCAGGCCCTGGACCGGATGAAAGGGATCGATCGCTACCGGATCTCGTCGATCGAACCGAACCTGCTGACCGACGAAATCATCGCATTCACCTCCCGTTCGGAACGCTTCCAACCCCATTTCCACATTCCGATACAGAGCGGCTGCGACCGCATTTTGGCCCTGATGCGACGCCGCTACAACACCCGACAATTCGCCGACCGGATCGACACGCTCCGCAAGGCCGTACCCGACGTCTTTATCGGCATCGACGTCATCGTCGGATTTCCGGGAGAAACAGACGCAGACTTCGAGCAAACTTATACATTTCTCGAACGGCTCGCTCCCGCCTTTCTGCACGTTTTCCCCTACTCGATCCGCCCCGGCACACCGGCCGCAACGATGAGCGGACACGTCGCTCCCGGCACAATAAACCGCAGGGCCGAAGCACTCGGAGCCCTCTCCGACAAACTGCATCGCGACTTCTACATCCGACATATCGGAGCGAAAACCTCAGTTCTCTGGGAAAGCACCCGCCACAATGGCTACATGTACGGATACACGGGCAACTACATCAAAACCCGGATTCCTTTCGACCGGTCCCGGATCAATACGATCACGCAGGTCGAACTCACCGGTATGGCCGATGACCTGACGATGGAAGCAAAAATCATCGACCGGATCCGATAAAATCTTTGAAATCATCCGACAAACTTTAAATGGGCAGCAAGTCACTCGGCAAAGACAAACTTGAAAACGCAGTTTTCATTTGTCATTACGCTCCCCTTTCACTATCTTTGTTATTCGGCTAAACTATAAAGACCATGAAATTCAATATGGGTATCAAAGGAAAAATCCTGACCGGCTTTATCGCATTAGGCATGTTGCTCTTCTTCTCGGGCGTCATCTCGTTTTTCCAACTCAACAAGTTGAGCTATTCGTCGCACAGCATGCTCGAAGCCAGTTTCAAAAATACCGAATTGGCAAAAAAACTACTCGATGCCGTGCAAGAACAAAATACGGCTCTGTTGCAGATGATAGTCACCCAAGACCGGAAGTACGACTCACTGCTGCTGGACGGACGTACCAAATTCGACTCGGCATTTAACCAGGCACAAATCACGGTCCGTGACCTGCAAGGTTTCGACTCGATTTACAGGGCTAACCTCGCCTACAATTACACGATCAACGAATTTCTGAAGGACAGTCTGTCCCAAAACAAAGTAAACTGGTATGCCACCGTCTATCAGGACTCCTATGCCAACCTCACTGCATCGATCAAAAACGTCATGATCTCGACCCAGCGCATCATGGACACAAAAGCCGTCCGGCTCGAAGACAGCGCCTATCGGGCTACAATGCCCGGACTGATCGCACTGCTGATCGCCATCATTATCGTTATGATCTTTTTCTATTTCGTCAACCTCTATTACATAACTCCTGTACTGAAAATATCGGATGCACTGCAAGCCTTTCTCGATTCACGCGTCCCCTTTAAAGTCAACATCGAAGGTAAAGACGAAGTATTCCGACTCAAAGAACAGATCGAAAAATTGACCGGAGAGATCAAAAGCAAACGCAACGAATAATACCTTCTACCCATGCGATTATACATCGTACTAAGATATATTGGTTTAATCCTCGCCCTGAACGCGATCTTCATGCTGCTTTCGGCCGGTGTCTCGCTGCTCAACGGCATGGATTCCGCATTCTATCCCCTGCTCCAGAGTTTCGTCCTCACTGCCATCCTCGGTCTGTTTCCTTTGATATTCGTTCCGAAAAGCCAACAGATATCCAACACAGAGGGATACGGTATCGTCGTCGGATCATGGCTGATGGCCTGTCTGGTGGGCATGCTGCCTTACGTCCTTTGGGGCGGTGAGTTTACCCTGATAAACGCTTGGTTCGAAAGCGTGTCCGGCTTTACGACAACCGGATCGACCATTCTGAACGACGTCGAAGCTCTTCCAAAAGGACTTCTGTTCTGGAGAGCCTCCACCCATTGGTTGGGCGGTGTGGGAGTCGTCATGTTCGTACTACTCGTTCTACCCTCCATGGGTTCGACCAAGATGAAACTATCCAATGTGGAACTCTCATCAATGGCCAAAGACAATTTCAGATATCAGACAAAAAAGATATTGCAGATACTGCTCGTTGTCTATGTCGGACTTACAGCTGCCGAAACCATCCTCTTACGGATTGCCGGCATGGGATGGTTCGATGCCGTGTGCAACTCATTCTCGACGATCGCTACAGGAGGTTTCAGCACAAAAAACAACAGTATCGCCGGATATGACAGCGTATACATAGAAATCATCATCATGTTTTTCATGATGATTTCCGGGATGCATTTCGGACTGATTTTCGGCACCCTGACCGGGAAAAACAACAATATTTTCCGGTCCGAAATCAGCCGATATTATGCGCTATCGCTCCTGATCGGCGGATGTGTCATTGCCGCCGACCTATGGATCAACGGATACTATCCCGACTTCTGGACCTCACTGCGATACGGTATGTTCGAAACCATATCCGTCTCCTCGACGACAGGATTTGCCACCGCAGACACTTCGATCTGGACGCCTTTAGCCATCATCCTGTTGATGCTCTTCACGTTCCAGTGCGGATGTGCCGGATCGACTGCCGGCGGTATCAAATGCGACAGAATGCTCCTCTCGTTCAAAGCCATAAAAGCGATGATGATCCAACGGCAACATCCCAATGCGATCATCCGTGTAAAACTGAACGGTGTCATTCAGGAAAATCATACGGTGAGCATGGCCGTCCTTTTCATAATCGTTTATGTCATGTTGGTAGGCATAGGGACAGTTATCTTCAGTATATTCAATATCGATCTGGAGACCGGTTTCGGCATGACCATAGCCAGTATGGCCAACTCAGGATCCGGTTTCGGTGAGGTCGGCTCTATGGACAACTACCACAACATACCCGCATTAGCCAAAGGATTTTGTACGGTCTTCATGCTATTGGGACGTCTGGAAATCTTCGGATTCTTCCAACTCTTTCTTATAAACAGATGGAAATAGCGCATAAAACGACAATTCTTTGCGTTTTAATCTCTCCGCCATTCGTTTTTTCGATTCAAAAATGTATTTTTGTAATCATATTACAGGATTTATGCTTAATCGAATCAAAATTATATTTTCTCTTTTCGTAATCACACTTCCTTTTGCCGGGATCGGACAAGAGATCACTGCTCGGGTCGCCGGGCTCGAAAACGACTCGACCTACATGTCGTTACTGAAAAAAGAACAACTCCTGCGCCATACGGAAGACTCGATCGTTCAAACAATCAACACGACACGCCAATTATTCACTTCCGATATTCCCGAAAGCGAAAAGGAACAGTACGCTACAAAAATTCTCCAACTGGAAAAAGAGCTTTTTGAAGTTAGGAACCAACAAGGTATCACTACAAACGAAATCAGCGTAATCGAGCAGGACTTCATTCTGAAAAATCTCAACGGTACGGGCGGGAACGTAGCGGAACAAACCGTAGAGCCAGCAGCCAAACAGGTTGCCAATCTGGTTTACAACACCTATTTCAAAGAGAATCTTTCCGATGAGGACTACGAGGCTCTTTGCCGCTCTCAAGAACTCGAAAAGGTCCCGATCCTGTTGCTTAGCCGATATATGGACACCTACCGAACGATCGATTCATTAGCCATCCTGTACGACACGACGACCAATAAATCGATAGCCGAGACTTGTTATATCCAGATCGACTCCCTGAAACGATGCAACCAAGCCGTAGACGATTCATTGGCTCAAACCTGGAGTTACATCTACGACAACAAGACTTACGCATACAACTACCTGTTGGACAAGATGGGCAAAACCGAAATGCTGAAAAATTTCGACACCCGTTTTCAGGAGAACCGACAACTGATCGCTTCGGCTCAGGATTCCGTCGCATCCGGGACGGTTTACGGATATCCGCTCGACAAACGATTATTACTCGATTACGAAGAGTCGCTGTCCTCTATACTCGGATATACCTCTGCCCAAGATTCAATCACCAAACAGGCCGCCGCTTTCGAAAAGTTAAATTACAACCTGAGAAAAATCGAGCCCCAAGAACGGATCTTCATCGAATACGGCAACATTGAGCGGAGTTCTCCGGCAAAATACAACGCATCGAATCCGATTCCGGAAATGGAGATCTACAAACAAGGAACGGTATATCGTATTCGTTTGGGGGCTTTCCTGCAGAAACAACCGGTTTCGTTGTTCAAGGGAGTATCACCGCTTTGTTTTGAAAAAAATGAGGAGGACCGTTTCGTCTATTATGCCGGAGCCTTCAAAGAGGCTTCAGAGGCCGAAAGTGCCTATGAGCAATTGAAAGAGATGGGATTCCGCAAGCCGGAAATTGTCGTATGGGAAGATGGCGCATACCGGATGATCGGTGTACCTAACGCAGAATCCGAAGACACTTCTGCTGAACCGGCTGAAACGCTTTATCGGGTAGAGATCGCAGGACAAGGTGAAAACCTCAGCACTTCGATCAAAGAGCTGACCGACAGATCCGCACCCGGTAAGGAGTTGACCCGTACGGTAACGGATGACGGAACACACCTCTATTCAGTCGGTAATTTCACCTCCAAAGAGGAGGCTGATGCGCTCTGCAATGCCATCAACGAAATCGTCCAGGGAAGCGCTACCGTACTGACGATCGAAAACAACTGACAATAAAGGCAAATCGATAGCTATGGGATTGATCATCATCCTGATTCTCGTCGGAATCGTTCTGTTGGTCGCCGAACTCGTCCTGTTGCCGGGGATCAGCGTCGCAGGGATCGCTGCGTTCATCTCATTTGCAGGAGCGGCTTTTTACGGATTCCTGCATTTCGGCGTATTGGGCGGTTCGATCGTCGTAGCAAGCATCGTCATCCTGTCGATCCTTGCGGTTGTCATATCGCTGCGAGCCAATACATGGAAAAAACTGTCGCTGAAAACTACGATCGAAAGCACCTCCACACCGACTCCACAACAACAGAACATCCGTATCGGACAACAGGGCGAAACCATCACTCGGCTCGCTCCGATGGGTAAAGTCCGTTTCGGAGAGGTAACCGTCGAAGCCAAAACCATCGACGCCTATCTCGACCCACATCAAATCGTCGAAGTGATCGGTTACGATAACACCGCGACGATCGTCAAGAAAGTCGGAGGTCCGAATCCTGTTTCTCCGAATTATTCCGATAAGCGGCGCGAGTCGAACGCTTCACCGCTCGAATTCCTTTCCGGCGAATCAAAAACCGTCCGATCGGACGAACGACACGAATCATTATAACGAGAAACGACGAAATAACATAAACTACTAAAAAACTGAAAATTATGATCGAAAATTTAGGTATCTGGATTGTGGCGATCGTCGCCCTGATCGTACTGTGGTTCATCCTCTACTTCATTCCGATCGGACTGTGGTTCTCGGCATTGGTATCGGGCGTACGGATCAGCCTGCTGCAACTGGTACTGATGCGTTTCCGGAAAGTGCCGCCCGCCATGATCGTCAACCAGATGATCGCCGGGACAAAAGCCGGGCTGCAACTTTCAGCCAACGATCTCGAAGCCCACTTCTTGGCAGGAGGTAATGTACCCAATGTCGTAACCGCTCTGATATCGGCCCAAAAAGCCAACATCGCACTCGACTTCCGGATGGCAGCAGCAATCGATTTGGCCGGACGAAACGTCGCCGAAGCGGTCCAGATGTCGGTGAACCCGAAAGTCATCAATACACCGCCGGTAGCCGCCGTGGCCAAAGACGGAATTCAGCTGATCGCCAAAGCCCGCGTTACAGTGCGTGCAAACATCAAACAACTGGTCGGAGGTGCCGGAGAGGATACCGTTCTGGCCCGTGTAGGTGAAGGCATCGTTTCGTCGATCGGCTCTTCGATCACGCACAAATCCGTACTCGAAAATCCGGACTTCATCTCCCGGGTCGTGCTCGAGAAGGGACTCGATGCCGGTACCGCGTTCGAAATCCTTTCGATCGACATCGCCGATATCGATGTAGGAAAGAACATCGGAGCCGTATTGCAGATGGATCAGGCCAATGCCGACAAGAACATTGCCCAGGCCAAAGCTGAAGAGAAACGTGCCATGGCCATTGCCGAAGAGCAGGAGCAGAAAGCCAAAGCACAAGAAGCCCGCGCAAAAGTGATTCTGGCCGAGGCGGAAATCCCCATGGCTATCGCCGAAGCTTTCCGGAAAGGCAATCTCGGAATTATGGACTACTACAAATTGCAGAATATCCAAGCCGATACGCATATGCGCGAAGGAATCATCAAATCGGACAAGAAATAGTAGCCGTTCCCACTGGGACTCCGTCAGAAGGCTACTATTCCCGACAAGAAACAAAAATGCTCTGGTCTGCGTAGACAGGGCATTTTTTGTTCGAAACCCATCGGAAACACATATTCATCCGACAAATCAGCCCTTCAACTTCATTCCATACCATACTCTATATTTTGTTTTCTCTCAACACCTTCTCATTCTGATAAAAAAACTGCCACATGAAAACCGTAATCGAATTTTTGAAAGAACTGCAGCGCAACAACAACCGCATCTGGTTCGAAGCGAACCGCACACGTTACCGCGAAGCGGCAGAACGGTTTGCGGCTTTCGTCGAACGGCTGATCATCGGGATCGCCGGATTCGACCCTTCGATCCGAAACCTGACAGTCACCGACTGCACCTACCGCATCTATCGGGATACCCGCTTCTCGCCCGACAAATCACCATACAAAACCCACATGGGAGCCTACATCTGTCCGCACGGGAAAAGATCGGGCTATGCGGGATACTATTTTCACATCGAACCTGCCGGAAGCGGTTTTGTCGGCGGACACCTGCTCTCGGCCGGGCTTTACCGCCCTACACCGGAAATTCTCCACAGCGTAAGAGAGGAGATACGTGACAACGGCTGCGATTTTATAAAAGCACTTGAATGTGCCGCCGGATTTTCGATATGCCACGACAATACACTTAAGAAAATCCCGAGCGGATTTCCTGCCGACTCACCTTATGCCGAATACTTTAAATTAAAGGACTTCTTCCTGGAACGTTATGTCAACGAACGGTTCATGTGTATGAAAGAGGAGCGCCTGCTCGCTCGTACACTGGAGCTCTTCCGAACGGCACAGCCTTTTAATGCACTCCTCAACCGAAGCGTCGATTTTGCCCGAAACGAGCAATAAACGGTTAGTCACCTTATTATAAATATACCAAATATTGTATAACGACAGGTGCACCTTTTAGAGCTGACGGTCGATTACACACATCCTGTTCGGGGAAAACAGAAGTACACAGATAAGAATATCCGAAATTTCGCTACATTTGTCTGCATAACGGCAAAAACCTATGGACCACCCTTTCCCGCCACACGACCTGCACAGCCCTTCGGTCATGATCGAACGCATGGAACACATGCTGGTCCATGCTTCATCTCCATTTACGATCAAGCGGCTGAACGGAACATCGTCGCGGATGGAGAGCCCGACACCCCTCATCCGGGCTGTTCTACACAGCTTCATCTTCCTGACCGACGGCGAGGCACTCATTACACTCGGCGATCAGACACTGCTCTTCCGGAAAGGCGACGGTTGCATCGTCCCGGCCGGACAATCCTTCTCGGTCCGCTACTACAACAACTGTTCAGGATATATGGGGGGATTTCACATCAGTCTGATCGAGGAGAATCCCGCAGGAGATAAGTCCAAAGAGTTTAGCCTGCTAAAAAAGATCAATCCATCCAAAATCTCATTCGACACTGATACCGCCGTACACATCGCCCACCTCTTCGAACGGCTCGCTGCCGAGAATGCGGGAAACCGGAATCGGGAGATCATCCGTGCCTATATGGTTGCCCTGCTGACCGAAATGGATGCCGCCAACCAGCACCCCCTTGCGGCCAAATGGAGCACGGGACGGAAAAACTCCCTCTGCAACCGGTTTATCGATCTGGTTTTCGATCACTTCAGTCGGGGCGATTCGATCGGTGCCTACGCGGAAAAACTCAACGTCAGCGCCGCACACCTCCACCGCGTCATCAAAAAACACACAGGCCGCACCCCTTTGGCCTGGATCGAAGAGGCCGTCATTATGGAGGCAAAAAACCTGCTCAGCCAGACCGATACCCCGATCGGCGAAGTCGCCACACGCGTCGGTATTCTCGATCCGTCGTACTTCGCCCGGCTGTTCAAAAAACACGTCGGCGTTTCACCCTCCGCCTTCCGCAACAAGTCAGAAAAATCCTAAAGCCGGCGAAGATCATCCTACTATCGTATGGCCCAAAGAGAATATCTTTGCGACAAAATGAACGTGTCGTGGCAAGAATTCTCTTAACCCTCTATATGCTGGTCGCTCTGACCGCCGTAGCCGAAGCACGGCACACGACCGAGACCGAGCAAGCCCGACTTCCGAAAAGTGCAGAAAATAGCGATATCCATACATTAATTAAGGCCCCCGAAAACCGGGAGGACACCCTATCTACCTATAAAATTCCCGAAATCGTCGTTAACACCTCCCCGAAACAGGATGCCTCACAAGCCATCTCCACGACTTCAGTCGGTATGGCCCGGATACGCAGCGAACGGATCGAAGCCGTCCGCGACCTGTCGCTCATCACGCCTAACCTCTACATTCCCGACTACGGATCGAAGATGACCTCCTCGATCTACATCAGGGGAATCGGTGCCCGCATCGACCAACCGGCCATCGGACTCTATGTGGACAACATCCCCTACCTCAACAAGAACAACTACGATTTCGGATTCTATGACATCCGGCAGGTAGAGGTGCTGCGCGGTCCGCAAAGCTCGCTCTACGGCCGGAATACGATCGGCGGTGTCATAAACCTCTACACCCTTTCGCCGCTCGACTACCAGGGTGTCCGGATCGGTGTCGAGTACGGCAGCGCCAACACGTTCAACGGTCGGGTCTCTGTCTACGAAAAGCCGAACAGCTCCTTCGGATACTCCGTTGCCGCCTACTATGACCGCAGCGACGGATTCTTCAAAAACGCTTACGACAACCGGAACTGCGACTGGAGTCACGAATTCGGCTTCCGCAACCGGATCGTCTGGCTGCTCCGTAACTCATGGAGCATCGACAACACGCTATCCATCAACAACGTGAGACAAGGCGGCTTTCCCTATGCCCAAGTCGATTCAACCGGCAAAGGAACGCTTCCGGTGTGCCACGACGACCCGTGTAGCTACGACCGATTCACACTGAGCGAAGGCATCTCGATACGCCACACCGGCAGTAAGATAGAGTTTTCGAGCATTACGAGTTATCAGTATACGAACGACGAGATGGTCCTCGATCAGGACTTCCAGCCCCGGCCGATCTTCACCCTCATCCAGAGCCAGAACGAACACGCCGTAACGCAAGACTTCGTCTTCCGGACCCGCAACCGCGCCAAACGCTGGCAAACCCTATGCGGGCTCTTCGGATTTTTCAAATATAACGACATGCGGGCCCCCGTGACCTTCAAACGTGCCGGTATCGACGAACTGATCCTCGAAAACATCAATGCGGGGATCCACCATATCTTTCCCGACGAAGACATTTTGATCCGGGAAAACCAATTCGTCATCACGGACGACTTCAAACTGCCGACATGGGGTGCCGCCCTCTACCACCAGTCGACCCTGCACCTGAACCGCTGGACCGTAACTGCCGGCATCCGGTTCGACTACGAACATGCGGCCATGCGACACGACAACAGTGCCGAACTGAACTACCGCTTTACGATGACCATGCCCGAATACCGTCCTTTGGTCACGACCATGAGCGGTAAGGAGCGCCTTTCGTTCTACGAATTCCTGCCGCGCCTTTCGGCCTCCTACCGATTCCGGTCCGGCAACCTGTATGCCTCCGTTTCCAAAGGATACAAAGCCGGCGGTTTCAATACCCAGATCTTCTCCGACATCCTCCAAAGCCGGATGATGAACGACATGATGGAGGATTTGGGCGTCTATCCCGAAGGATCGCCGTCGGTTTCTTACGACAACGCATCCGCCACCACCTACAAGCCCGAACATAACTGGAATTATGAAATCGGCAGCCATTTCCTGTGGTTCGACGGATCACTCAAAGCCGATCTCGCACTTTTCTATATCGACTGCCGTAACCAACAGCTCACCGTATTCCCTCCGGGGAAAAGTACAGGGCGCATGATGTCGAACGCGGGACGAACACGGAGCTTCGGTGCCGAAACAGCCATCTCCTATTCGATCGCAGACCTCACCCTCAACGGAAGTTACGGATACACGAATGCCCGTTTCCTGAGCTACAACAGCGGCACAACCTCCTATGCGGGAAACTATATCCCCTACGCCCCGACTCATACCTTCGCTCTGAGTGGGGACTACTCCATCAACGTAGGCAAATGGATCGACCGGATTCTACTGCACTGCGACCTGCGCGGAGCCGGTCCTTTCTATTGGAATGAAGAGAACACGCTGCGTCAGCCGTTTTACAGCCTGCTCGGAGCTTCTGTCGGCATCCAGAAACGGAACTGGACCCTGACCTTCTGGGGCAGCAACCTGACCGGAACCGAATACGACGTATTCTATTTCATGTCGATCGGCAACTCGTTCGTGCAGCACGGAAAACCCCGTCAACTCGGTGTGTCATTACAAATCAATATCAATACATTATGAAAAAATTTGCCTTACTCTCGCTGTTGTTCTGCTCCGTGCTGTTCGGATGCGAAAAGAGCGAATCTGAAGCACCGGAACCCGATGTCAAAGAGGGTACCTACGTAGGAACCGTAACGGTCGACCAAACCGACGGCACATTCTTCAGCCAGGAAAATGTATCGCTCACCGTCACCAAAACGAGCGACCACACGATCGAAATGAAGATGATGAAGGTAAAATTCGCCGAAGAGATGCCGCTGACCCTCGACATGACCGTCTCAGGAATCAACTACAGCAGTTCTGAAACGAAAACCCTCATCAGCGGAGACCAAATCATCCCCACCGCCATGGGAGGCGAGTTCCCTGCATATACGATCACCGACATGAGCGGCGAAATCACCAATGAAGGCAACATCCGTTTCTCGATGAAGTGCGGGACTTTCCCGCTCTCGTTCGAAGGAACCGCCCGAAAATAATCCCTTTTGGATCATCTTTTATGTGCGATCCCGACAACTTCCTACTGCAGACCGAAGATATACAAACTGAAACGCTCCAGCACAGGTGTACCGATCTTTCACCTTTTCGATCATCCGTTCGTCAAAAATCAAAACCGACTACTTTTACCATAGCAGACAAAATCGAGTATATTATCCCCGTATCTGGCAGGTACGGGGTTTTCTTTCAATGGAAACAACAAAACCCTCGCATTTCCTGATCGACAATCGTTCCAAAAATGCCTGAAAGATGCACCAAATCAGAAAAACAAATACCTGAACTCTCATTCTCCTCCCAACATAAGACGAAGATGGAAATTCCTGTCTTACCTCTCCTCCTCAACACCTTAATTTTCTTATACATTTTGCGATATACGGAAATTTAACTATCTTAGTCCGGTCAACAACCTATAATCTTTAATGGAAATTGTCATAATTATCGGGTTGATCCTGCTCAATGGCGTTTTGTCCATGTCAGAAATCGCAATGGTATCAGCCCGGAAATCGCGTCTCGAAGCAGACGTAAAAAAAGGAAGCAAATCCGCCAAAACCGCACTGAAATTAGCCAACGCTCCGGATACCTTCCTCTCCACCATCCAAATCGGCATCACATTAATCGGTATCCTGACCGGTCTTTATTCGGGAGAGGTGCTCGCCCACAGCCTGGGAAAGGTCATCGCTCTGATCGAACCCCTCAAACCGCATGCCGTAGCTATCGCCCAAACGCTGATCGTCATTATCGTGACCTATCTCACACTGATCATCGGCGAACTTGTTCCGAAACGTATCGGAATGAGTGCTTCGGAACGTGTTGCGAAAATAGTCGCCCGACCGATGAATTTACTCTCGAAAATCGCCCTGCCTTTCGTATGGTTGCTCTCGAAAAGCACTGCAATAACACTTAAACTTCTCGGCATCAACACACAAGAGAACAACAAAGTAACCGAAGACGAAATCAAGGCAATCATTCAGGAAGGAACCGACGGCGGTGAAATCCGAGAGGTAGAACAGGACATCGTCGAACGTGTTTTCAATTTGGGCGACCGTAACGTGGGATCAATCATGACCCACCGCAGCGAAATGGTCTGGCTGAACGTAAACTACACAAAAGAACAGATCGAAGAAATTGTTAAAAACAATCTGTTCAACACCTATCCGGTAGCCGATCAGAACCTCGACTCGATCATCGGAGTCGTGCACTTGAAAGACTTGTTCGGACGGCTTGACGAGGAGGGCTTCAAACTCTCCAAAGTACTTCGAGCTCCGGAATACATTCCCGAAAACCTGAGTGTATACAATGCGTTGGAATTGATGCGGACAACAGGAGGAAGATACGGTATCGTCACCGATGAGTTCGGCAGCATCGAGGGAATCGTTACACTGAAAGATATCGTCCGAGCCCTGATCGGATCAATGCCCGAAATCGGAGAAGAACAGGAGATCGTCGCCCGTGAGGACGGAAGTTTCCTGATCGACGGGCAGATTCCATTTTACGATTTTCTCGCCCATTTCGACATGGAAGACCTTTATAATGAATTTAATTACAATACGCTCAGTGGCTTGATTCTCGAAGAGTTGGAACATATTCCACACACCGGAGAAAAACTGTCGTGGCGTAATTTCGATTTTGAGATCGTCGATATGGATGCCGCCCGGATCGACAAAGTTCTCGTTTCCTTGAAAAAATCAGAAGAGGAACAGGTCGAAATATAAACTTGCCCTGCTTCTTTAACAAAACACAGATGGGGGCGGACCGAAATTTCGATCCGCCCCCATCTATTGTTTACGACCAGAGCTATAATACACAGATTAGATGTTTATCTGTACTCCTGTCTTCTTCTTTTTAATATTAACTCATAACGGCCAACATACCTCCCACAATACTGGAAAATACGGCAAACCAAAGTATCAGACCTATAGCAACCCAAATCAAAGAGGCTTTGCAATAGTTCGCTTTGGTTTTATTCACACCTCCGCCAAATCCCCAAATAAACAACATGATGATGTTGACAATAGGAATAATCAATATAAGCAATATCACCATCCACTCCCCTACGGACATCACGGGAACTTTCTCTTCCACCGGTTGATAAACCTGATTCTGCGCTTCTGGACGCTCTTGGGTATTTACATTCTCCATAATACAAAACATTTAGAGGTTTAAGATATGGCTCAAGGTACAAAAAACAATCCATACTGTCAATATCAATACAAATTATTTTCTGTATTTTTTAAAAGCCCCAACTCTCAAATGTCTTTTGGTATGGGGCACGGGCAATCCCATTTTCAGTGATGATCGCCGTAATCAATTCAGCCGGTGTCACGTCAAATGCCGGATTGAAGGCCTTTACTCCGGCAGGAGCCATCCGCCCGGCATACCACATCTCGGTTACCTCTTCCGGCGGACGCTCCTCGATCGTGATCGCATCACCGCAAGGGCAACGCATATCGATTGTCGACGTCGGACCCAGCACATAAAACGGAATACCGTAATGACGCGCCAAAATCGCCACTCCCGACGTACCGATTTTGTTGGCCGCATCCCCGTTGGCCGCAATCCGGTCGCAACCTACGACTACCGCCTGTACCCATCCGTTATGCATCACCATCGAGGCCATATTGTCACAGATCAGCGTCACATCGACACCCGCATGTTGCAGTTCAAATGCCGTTAAACGTGCACCTTGCAACAACGGTCGGGTCTCGTCGGCAAAAACCCGAAACGCATATCCCCGCTCCTGTCCCAGATAGACCGGTGCCAATGCCGTGCCGTACTCCGAAGTCGCCAAATGACCGGCATTGCAATGGGTCAACAGACCCATTCCCGGACGCAACAACGACAACGCGTACTCTCCGATGCGACGGCACGATGCCGCATCCTCGTTGCGTATATTGTGTGCTTCTTCCTTCATCCGGTCCAATATGTCTTCGATCGAAGCGTGACGGTACGTCATTACACAGCACTCTATACGCTCCAATGCTGCCGTCAGATTTACCGCTGTCGGACGCGAAGAGGCCAAATAGTCGCGGATTCGGGAGAAAGATTCATAAAAATCGGGAAATGCCTCATGCCTCAATACCCGACAACAGACATAAATACCATAAGCCGCCGTCACTCCGATAGCCGGAGCCCCGCGAACCCGCAACCGGTAAATCGCCTCATAGATCTCTTCCGGTGTTCCCAACGAACGGTAAACGATCGATCCGGGGAGGTACGTCTGATCGAGAATCACCACCCGATTCGATGCAGTATCGAGCCGTACCGTCTTCAAATCTTCCAACAACTGCTTCATATGGATCCGATATTCGATTTTCGACCCGTTATCAGGTCGGTTTACAAAGATACTATTTTCTATCGCTCAACAAACAGGACGATTTCTCTGTTCCGTTCCCAGTCATACATTCCGAATCGTAACGCGCTCTCTTAATCTATATCTATTTGACTACCCGTCTAAAATTTCATTTTATCCTTTGGCACAACACATTAAAATACCTCTTGTATTCCACCTTTTTATTTCTCCCCTCATATACAATGATCTACCGACACTTATTCTCCTTCAAAAAAAATGCGGACCGAAATTTCCCGATCCGCATAATATAAAATATCCTTAATGATTTGCTTTCGATTGCACTCTTTCAGGCACTCGAAACCCCGTCGGCACGGCAATTCGCTATGCCTTGGTCTGCAGGTAGGCATCGATCGCCTTTGCAGCCCGACGTCCGGCTCCCATAGCCAGAATGACCGTCGCCGCACCTGTCACGGCGTCACCTCCGGCAAAAACGCCCTCGCGCGAAGTCTGTCCTGCCGCCTCGTCGGCAACAATACATCCCCGTTTGGTAGTATCCAATCCTTTGGTCGTCGATGCAATCAGCGGATTCGGGGATGTTCCCAAAGCCATGATCACCACGTCACAAGCTATATCGAATTCCGAACCTTTCACTTCGATCGGTGAACGGCGTCCCGATTCATCGGGTTCGCCCAGTTCCATCCGCACACAGCGGATTCCACGCACCCATCCCTTCTCATCGCCGAGTACTTCGACCGGATTGGTCAACATCTGGAATTCAATTCCTTCCTCTTTTGCATGGTGGACCTCTTCAGCCCGGGCGGGAAGTTCCGCTTCGCTCCGACGGTAAACGATATGTGCATCGGCACCCAGACGGGCCGCTGTCCGGACTGCATCCATCGCCACGTTACCTCCACCGACAACCACCACGCGCTGTCCGACATAGATCGGCGTATCATAGCGATCATCATAGGCCTTCATCAGATTGGCCCGGGTCAAAAACTCATTCGCCGAAACCACACCGTTCAGGTTCTCTCCCGGGATTCCCATAAAACGGGGCAGACCGGCACCCGATCCGATAAACACAGCCGAGTAACCCTCTTCGTCGAGCAAAGAGTCTACCGTCACCGTGCGGCCGACGATCACATCCGTTTCGATCTCGACCCCGAGCTTCAGCACATTTTCGATCTCTTTGGCCACAACCTTATCTTTCGGCAAACGGAATTCGGGGATTCCGTACTGCAATACGCCTCCGGCCTTATGCAGCGCCTCGAAAATTTTAACCCCATAACCCATTTTCGCCAAATCGGCCGCACAGGCCAATCCCGCAGGACCGCTACCGATCACCGCAACTTTATATCCGTTGGCCGGAGCCGGGGTAACTGCTTCGCCTCCGTTCTCGATGCTCCAGTCGCCCACAAACCGCTCCAATTTTCCGATCGAGACCGGTTCTCCCTTGATTCCCAATATACAGGAACCTTCGCATTGTGTCTCCTGCGGGCATACCCGACCGCAAACCGACGGCAGCGAACTGTCCTTTGCAATCACCCGTGCCGCTTCGGCAAAATTGCCCAGACGGACCTGCTCGATGAATTGCGGAATCTGGAGCGACACCGGACAACTCTCCACACAACGCGGTTTCTTGCAACCCAAACAACGGGTTGCCTCGAGTTGGGCCTCCTGAACATTATATCCGTAACAAACCTCTTCGAAATTGGTGACCCGCACCTTCGGGTCCTGTTCCCGAACGGGAACTCTCGGTATCTTATTTGCCATCTTAAAATTCTGTAATCTTTTCCGTTGAAATTTCCATACATTCGTTATCGGTCGAGTCCGATCTTGCAGACATGTCCTTCGGCCCGTTCCCGTTCGATCTTCGCCTTGCGGCTTTCGATTGTCTTGTACATGCCCTGGCGGCGCATCGCCTCGTCGAAATCGACCTGATGCCCGTCGAATTCGGGTCCGTCGACACAGGTGAACCGCGTCTTACCGCCGACCGTAACACGGCAGGCACCGCACATCCCCGTACCGTCGACCATCAACGTATTCAGGCTGACAATCGTCTTCAGGCCATACTCCAATGTCGTTTTGCAGACAAACTTCATCATGATCATCGGCCCGATCGCAATCACTTCGTCATACTTTTTACCCTCCTTGTCGATCAGATGACGCATCAGGTCGGTCACCATTCCGTGGAACCCTTCGCTTCCGTCGTCGGTAGCGATATAGACGTTTCCGGCCACCGCCTTCATCTTTTCGACAAAAATCAACGTATCCTTGTTTTTAGCTCCGATAATCACGTCTGCCTTGACTCCGTGCTCCGACAACCATTTAACCTGTGGGTAAACCGGCGCGGTACCCACACCTCCCGCTACAAACAGGATCTTCTTGTTGTGCAAAACTTCGGGATCTTCCTTCACAAAATCCGAAGG
The DNA here is from genome assembly GCA_019119305.1 of Candidatus Alistipes merdigallinarum. Taxonomy (GTDB): domain Bacteria; phylum Bacteroidota; class Bacteroidia; order Bacteroidales; family Rikenellaceae; genus Alistipes_A; species Alistipes_A merdigallinarum. The sequence continues at coordinate 139,229 of DWXH01000040.1, forward strand.
ACGGCCCAACGGACCGGCAAAATCGGCCAGCTGTTCGCCAACGTTCATCGAGCACAGCTTCGTCGTCGAGAAACCGACCGTCTGCGTGACGATTGTCACCCAACCTTCCGTTGCATCATAATCGGCAATCGTCAACGGGATGCGTTCGCCCGCCTCGTCGAGACGCAAGATGATAAACTGTCCCGGTTTGGCTGAATGAGCCACACGAGGAGCCTCGATATCCATCCGATAAATATTAGGGGCCAGAAGCTCCTTTCTCAGAATCTTGTACATGTTTTATCTATATTGTTTAGGTCTTAGTTCTCTCTTTTTGTCTAAACCAAATCAATTCACTATGGTCGCTGCCAAACGAAGTTCCCGCAACGGTCGGGTCGGATCGTTTACGATCAACACAATCCGGTCCATCATTTTGCCAGTTCCGAGGTTCTTTGTATCCAACATCACATCGAAAGCGAGGGTTTCACCCGCCGCAATCTCCCGATCGGGATCGAGCGTCGTCGACATTCTCGGACCCAACTTCATGTCACGGATGATCAACGGCTGTTTCCCGTCGTTTTTCAGCGTAAAACTCCGCCGCAATTCATTCCCCGCTTTCAGGTTCCCGAAATTATAGTATTGGGATGAAAAAACCGCTCTTGGAGCCTCTGCTATTTCTGCGGCTGTCATGGTCGAAAAATCCTCGGTCGCTACACCCGACGCAACCAAACAGGTCTCTACCAACTGACCATCGATCCACAAATCGACCGTATCGCTCTGCATTCCCCATACATCGGAAGCCGAAAAATCATACCTTAAGGTTATGGCTCCCTGGTCGCCCGCCGCAACCCGCACCGAGGCCGGTAGAGCCGTAAAACTCGGACGGGGAGTTCTGCACACCAGCTGCACCTCGACCGGGCGGTCTGTTCCATTAAAATATTCGATCGCACGAGACTTCGATTTACCCCGAGGAACATATCCCAAGTTGACCGATGTCGTACTCAACGACAACGCCCCGACGGATACGGGATAACGGTCCGCCGTTGTTTTCGGACTCGGCACCACATCTCCCGTAACGCTCAATATATCCTCACCGCCCCCCGTACTCCGGACCGTAATCTCTTTTCGGAAAGCACCCGGACGGTCTTTGGGATTGTACGTTACCGTAATGCTGCCTTTCGCGCCCGGACGCACCGGTTCTTTACTGAATTTGGGAGTCGTACACCCGCATCCGACCGTTACCTTTTCGATCACGACAGGTGTTTTACCGGTATTGACAAAATCGAACCGACACGACACCGATCCGTCCTTCTCCTGAATCGTTCCGAAATCCCACACCATTTGTGTGAACTGCAAAACGCTCTTCGGCGAAGCAGCCCCAACCGTATCGAACAGCAAAAACAATCCGATGATAAAAACACAAAACCTTTTCATCTCCCGTCTATTGGACCGCAAAGTTAATCATTTTATCAGAACTTTCCATTTCCTGTATCGGACAACCGCTACAATTCGAATCCCAAACGGAGAAACATCGCCTTGTCCGTATCGATATCCGACCCGGTCGTCGTCAACAGGTCGCCCACGATCGATCCGCTGATGCCGCAACGGAACAATTCCGGTTCGATCGCTTTGATCCGACTCCGACCACCGGCCAATCGTACGGATGCTTCTGGATTGAGGATACGGATCATCGCAACGGCGCGGACCACCTCATCGTCTTTCAGCGGAGGAGTTCCTGCAAGGCGTGTTCCGGGAATCGGATTCAAAATATTGACCGGAATCGAGACCGCACCGGTACGCCGTATGGCAAGGGCAAATTCGACCCGCTGCTCCTCACTCTCACCCATACCGATAATTCCGCCACTGCAGACCTCCAGACCCGCTTCACGGGCCCATTCGATCGTCTGGAACTTCTCTTCGATCGTATGGGTCGTACACAACTGCGGGAAATAGGACGGAGCCGTCTCCAAATTGCAATGGTAACGGGTCACCCCGCTCTCTTTAAGCTGAAACAGCTGTTCGCGGTTCAACAGCCCGAGCGATGCGCACAGTTTGATCGAACACTCCGACCCGATACGGCGATAGATGGCGCAGATCCGTTCGGTATCGGCCGGAGACAACGTCCGTCCGCTGGTCACCAGCGAAAAACGGGACACCCCTTTCGAGGCATTATGTATCGCTTCATGCAACGCTTCATCAGCCCCGACCAACGGATAGACCTCAATGTCGGTATGATGGAAACGCGACTGCGAGCACCACTTGCAATCCTCGCCGCATTTTCCGCTGCGGGCGTTCATGATCGAACACATGTCGACGCGCTTTCCCTGATACCGGAGCCGCAAAGCGTGAGCCAACGCACACAGATCCTCCAGCGACAACGACCGCATCAGACTCAGGGCCTCGTCATAATCGGGACGGTAACCCTCCTCTATTTTCTTTTCCAAACCGGAAATGGATTCCATACGAATTTCTTTTGTTTGTTCTCCACAAAGGTACTACTTTTGACACGAATTGTTTTTCCGATCCACTATGAAAAAAGTATATTTCGTCACCGGAATCGACACCGATGCCGGTAAAAGCGTCGTTACCGGAATTCTGGCCCGCGAGTGGAATGCACGCGGAAACCGGACCATCACCCAGAAATTCATCCAGACCGGCTGTACCGAACGCTCCGAAGACATCGAAGTACACCGCAGAATCATGGGATGCGGTTTATTGCCCGAAGACCTCGACGGAACAACCTGTCCGATCCTGTTCACCTATCCGGCATCGCCCCATTTAGCCGCACGGATCGACCATCGGACAATCGACCTCTCGCTCGTCGGGAAAAGTACCGAAAAGCTGCTGCAACACTACGATACGGTGCTGCTCGAAGGTGCCGGTGGATTGTTCGTTCCCATCGACGGGCTCTACAACACGATCGACTACATTGCCGAACACCACCTGCCGGTTATTTTAGTTACTACTCCCCGATTGGGAAGCATCAACCACACGATCCTCAGTCTGGAGGCCTGTCGCACCCGGAACATCGAGGTCGCTGCCGTTGTCTACAACCTCTACCCCGAAAAGGATGGCCCCATAACCGAAGATACTCGCGAATACCTGAAAATGTACTTGAAAACTTTCCATCCCGACACAGCATGGCTCGAAACGAACGATCGTCTCGAACTTTTTGAGTAAAGCGCCGTGTTGGATCGTAAACGAGACAATTTGTTCCCGATCCAACTGCTGATTTACCAGAAAGAAGCCCACCCGCAGATTCGTCGGCAACACGATCTTTTAGAATAAAAACAAGAAGAGGCGGAAACTCCCAATCGAGTGTTCCGCCTCTTTCTTATTTTGGTTTCAAGCAAACCGAGCCTTTCGACCCGCTGCCCTCATCCGACCGTTCGTTAGAACAGACTTCCCCAAACGGTCAGTCCGGCTACGACGATCGAAACCATACTCATCAGTTTGATCAAAATATTCAGTGAAGGTCCAGAGGTATCCTTGAACGGATCACCTACCGTGTCGCCCACGACGGTCGCCTTGTGGTTGTCAGACCCTTTTCCACCGAAGTTACCCTCTTCGATATACTTCTTGGCATTATCCCAAGCTCCTCCCGAGTTGGCCATAAAGACCGCCAAAACGAAACCTGCACTCAAACTACCGATCAACAGTCCCATCACACCGGCAACACCGAAAATGAAACCGACTGCAATCGGAACCACAATCGCCAACAGCGACGGGAACAGCATCTCCCGTTGAGCCCCTTTCGTCGATATCTCCACGCAACGTGCATAATCGGGAGTCGCCTCACCCTGCAGGATTCCTTTGATTTCACGGAACTGACGGCGCACCTCGTTCACCATACTCTGAGCAGCACGTCCCACGGCATTCATCGTCAATCCGCAGAACAGGAAGGCCATCATGGCCCCGATAAACGCCCCGACCAAAACGTTCGGATTCATCAGTGTTACTTGGAAGTAATCCATCACATCCAAAATATTGGCCTGCTCAACCGCCTTTACGGTTCCATCGGCCAGCTCCATCGTCGTCTGCCCGATATGCTGCATTCCGATCTTCACCTCCTCGATATACGAAGCCAACAGCGCCAACGCCGTCAACGCCGCCGAACCGATAGCAAATCCCTTACCGGTCGCAGCCGTAGTATTACCCAGCGCATCGAGAGCATCGGTACGTTTACGTACTTCCGGATTGAGACCGCTCATCTCGGCATTTCCTCCGGCATTGTCGGCGATCGGCCCGTAAGCATCCGTTGCCAACGTAATACCCAGCGTCGACAGCATACCGACCGCTGCTATACCGATTCCATAGAGTCCCTTGCTGATGTTGCCGGCCGAGATCATATTCTCCACATCGAATCCTGTCGCACACAGATAAGAGAGAATGATCGCTACGGCGATCGTCACCACCGGAATGGCAGTCGAGATCATACCCATACCGATTCCCGAAATGATCACCGTCGCAGGTCCGGTTTCGGCACTCTGTGCGATTTTCCGGGTCGGTTTATAGGAGTGAGAGGTATAGTATTCGGTCGACTGTCCGATGATGATACCGGCAACCAGTCCGACGATAACCGAGAACGAAAGGCCCAACCAGTTATCGATCTGAAGCGCATGTAAAATAACGAATGTGAAGATCGCAATCAATATGGAACTACCGTTGACCCCTACCCCGAGCGCACCGAGCAGCTGTTTCATCGAAGCACCCTCTTTGGTCCGCACAAAGAAGATTCCGAGTACGGAGAGCAGGATACCCACTGCTGCGATCAACATCGGAGCAAGCACCGCCTCCATCTGCATCCCTCCGGCGAAAGCCGCTGCTCCGAGTGCCGCCGTTGCCAGGATCGAACCGCAATAACTTTCATACAAGTCGGCACCCATACCGGCTACGTCACCGACGTTGTCGCCCACGTTATCGGCAATCGTTGCCGGGTTACGCGGGTCGTCTTCCGGAATACCGGCTTCGACTTTCCCGACCAAGTCGGCTCCCACATCGGCAGCCTTCGTATAGATACCGCCACCCACACGGGCGAAAAGTGCCTGTGTCGAGGCACCCATACCGAAAGTCAGCATCGTAGTGGTAATGACCATCAGTTTCTGATCACCTGTAGCATCGATAAAGTGATCGAGAATCAGATACCAAACCGAAATGTCGAGCAGGCCGAGACCGACCACAACAAGTCCCATTACCGCACCGCTTCGGAAAGCCACTTTCAACCCTTTGTTGAGGGATTTACTGGCGGCATGAGCCGTCCTGGCCGAAGCATAGGTCGCTGTACGCATCCCGATAAAACCGGCTAATCCCGAAAAGAAACCTCCCGTCATGAATGCAAAAGGAACCCACGGATTCTGCACCCCCAAGCCATACGCCAGAAATGCGAAAAACAGAACCAATATTACAAATACGATCGCTACGACCCGATACTGTTGCTTCAGATAGGCCATTGCCCCTTTTCGCACATGCGAAGCGATCTCTTGCATCCGAGGAGTCCCTTCACTCTCTCGCATCATGGCGCGGAAAAAATACCACGCAAATCCCAGCGCCACCAAAGAGGCCACCGGAACCAGCCAAAAAATAGACGGAATGTTACTCATAACGGTAAAAAAAGATTAAGTTATAGTTTTAAATAGAGATTAAATTCAAATTCTCAACCACCCCCTCTCCATACACCGAAACGGCGCACGCTCAAAAACAAAAATTTAGATCGTAAAGTTACAAAATATTGTACGATAAACCTATCTTTGCATTATAAATATTTCTTAAAAATTATGAAAAAAATTCCAAATGACGCATTGGGTCGCATCTCACCCGAAGAGTTCATCCGAATGGAGCGCTGCCCGGTGGTGGTCGTATTGGACAACATACGGAGTATGAACAACGTGGGATCGTTTTTCCGGACAGGTGATGCATTCGCCATCGAACGGATCATCCTCTGCGGCATCACCGGAACCCCTCCGGACCGAGAGATCCACAAAACGGCGCTCGGTGCCGAACTCACCGTCCCCTGGGAGTACCAGAAGTCGACTCTCGAAGCCGTCGGGCAGCTCAAGGCAGAAAATTACACGCTGCTGGCCGTAGAACAGGTCGAAGGTGCCGTATCGCTCGACTGCTGGAAGCTCGATTCCGATTTCCGCATCGCCCTGATATTCGGCAACGAAGTGGAGGGCGTACAGCAATCCGTCGTCGACCTGTGCGACGGGGCGATCGAAATTCCCCAGATGGGAACCAAACATTCGCTAAATGTATCCGTCTCCGGAGGTACCGTACTTTGGGAAGCGTTCCGTCAATGGCGGCAATCAAAAAAATAACCGGATGATCTCTTCCGAAACACCTGTACAGCTGCTATTCCTGTTGATATTTATCCTCCACGAGTGTGAAGAAATTTTCACGTTCCTACGATGTGGATACGGCGAAACGGAACCGACCTCTCCCGCCGATTCCCTTTTACACAGCGGTTTGTCCTCCATGCAAAAAAACTATCTACCACCGGGTTTGCCCTGATTGCTGCCGAAGAATTTTTCCTGCTGGTCGGAGCCACTCTGGTCTCAAATCAATGGGATGTTGCAGCGGTCTGGCTCTCTCTTTTTCTGGCTTTTTCATTTCATCTGGTCGTACATGTCGTCCAATGTCTGACCGTCCGCCGGTACATACCCGGAATCGTGTCGGCGCTCATCGCCATACCCTTCTGCACAATCGTCATAACCCGAACGACCGATGTCTATTCGACAGGAACAATACTCCTATACACAGCCGCAGGGTCGGTCGTTGCAGGAACCAATCTAATCCTGCTCCATCGGTGGGTTACGAAACGCGCTACCGTCCATGACAATCGATCCGATACCCAACAGTAACCCGACCTGCATAAAAATTCAAAAAAATCGTTGTCCTTTGTAAATTATAATCCTACATTTGTCCGACCAAACGTTTTTCTATCATGTCAACCGATAACAAAACCCGAGTGGTTACCACCTATCGTCTCCAGGAGATGAAAGCACGGGGTGAAAAGATATCCATGCTGACCGCTTACGACTATTCGATGGCCCGCATCATCGATGCTGCAGGAATCGACGTCATCCTTGTCGGCGATTCAGCCGCCAACGTCATGGCCGGATACGAAACGACCGTTCCCATGTCGCTCGAACACATGATCTACCATGCCCGAAGCGTCACCCGTGCCGTAAAACGCGCCTTAGTGGTTGTCGACATGCCGTTCGGAACCTATCAGGGCAACTCAAAAGAGGCGTTGGCCTCCGCCATACGCATCATGAAGGAGTCGGAAGCCGATGCCATCAAACTGGAGGGAGGAGAAGAGATACTCGAATCGGTACAGCGGATCCTGACAGCCGGCATTCCCGTCATGGGCCATTTAGGTCTGACACCGCAATCGATTCACAAATACGGGACATACAGCGTCCGGGCCAAAGAGAAAGAGGAGGCCGACAAACTGGTGCGCGACGCCCATCTGCTCGAAGAGGTAGGCTGTTTCGGAGTCGTCCTCGAAAAAATCCCGGCGGAACTCGGCAGACGAGTAAGCTCCGAGCTCACCATTCCCACGATCGGGATAGGAGCCGGGAACGGAACCGACGGGCAAGTGCTGGTCATCCACGACATGTTGGGAATCAACAATGAATTCTCACCCCGCTTCCTGCGCCGCTATGCCGATTTGTATACGGTCATCACACAAGGGGTCAGTCAATACATCGACGATGTGAAAAGCGGAGATTTTCCGAACGAAAAGGAGCAATATTGATCACGTTTTATCCGGGTTCATCTGCTGGTGAAATAACCGAAGGTTTCCAATACACAAAAAGCATAGACAAATAGAACCGGTTTTCCCCAGAATTTCACCCGACCAATCCTGAATAAATCTATAATCTGAATCCGTTTACAATCCGACTCGAATCGATAGACAAAATCTTTACAAACTAAAAGGAGGGAACCTGCAGGTTCCCTCCTTTTCAACTTTTTTATTAAACACTACGGACTTTCGTCCACGCCATTATGCCGACTAAAAAACAGGCATCGCATAGGCTCCCGATCCGCATGAATAGCCGACCCAAATACCGGACGACGGAACATTCCGATATGTATCGGTTATATAATCCACATAGGTCACACCCGTATGTACCATCTCTTCAACAATAATTTTCCCCTCAGAGAAAGGCTCGATTCCGTCGGCTGACGCACAACTATACAGTTGGTCGTCCAAAGCATAAATCATCACGAACTGCTTTGCTGTAGCGTCATAAGCCACAGAGACATTCTTAACCCATTCGCTCGCTTCATAAACCAAACCTTGCTCTACAAAATTGATTTCAGATACCGGAGAGGTTGCCACATAAACGTTATGATTCTTGATATAATAGAGATACAGCGACCCGTCCAATTCAATCAATGACGAAACCGTCACACCGGTTACGACGTTGTCTGCCACGATCGCCCAACCTTCGTCGTAAGCCGTCGACGAAGCAAGTACGATTTTTTGATTTTCTCCATCGGCCGACAATGCTGCATAATATGTTCCATCCGAAGCCTGAGTCATAACGAGATTCTTTGCTCTGAGCAACCCATACGTTGCATCGAACTTCGCCATATTCAATGAATAGAATCCGGTCGGTGCACTCCAACTCTTTCCTCCGTCCGTAGAGCGGGACCAAACGACATTCGAGTAATCTTGGGCTACGAAGCTGGCAAATCCGCCAGAGCCTTGTTCAGCATACACTCCGTTATAAGACAACGAAATGAACCGTTCCGTCGACTCTTCGTTCAAAAATCCTTCCGCAATGTCATCCGATTCTTCCGGCGTACCCCAAATTCCGGTTCCGGCATCACCCGTAAACAGAACCAAATAATCTCCTGCAGGCAGATGAGTCGCATTGTCTGTCAAGTAGAACCACCAATCCTCCGATCCATCACCCGTATAAGGAACGGTCATAATCGGATTTTTGGCTACGGTCGTCTTATAATCAGTATCCCACGCATACAGCGTAGCCGTCACAGCTCCGCCTCCATAGCCTCTGAGACACAACTCGGCATAAGCGATCGTCGCCTTGAATCTCATGCCCCACGTACCTTCGGAAAAATCATATTTTTCAGAACCCCAATGCCGGTCATCCGTGTTGTCCAAAATAGCATACCACCATCCTGTCCCATTATACATATGGGTCTCCTCCTGTACTTTAGAAGGCGTAGATTTTATAAATATTGCATCGATCGTCTCTGCATCGCGTTGTATGTATTGAACATTTCCCAATATGTCTGCACCTTCATACGTTGCATAATATTCAACATCCGACAGTGGACGACCCTTCTGGTTGACTACCACTTCGACCGATTCACCGTTATCTGCAACGAATTCGATCGTCGCCGACCGATCCTTGCTCCGGCTATTAGCAGCAACCATAAACGACAAATCGGACTCCTCCATCGTCGCTTTACTCTCCGTATCCGTCGCCTCAGTAATCCACGGATCGCCCGACTGTACGATCTGATATTCGTAACCGATATTCGCAGCCACATGCACCACAACAACCGTATCGCGATAATCCAACTGATGTTCTAATTGTTCGATAATAATACCCTCCTGCGTTTTTTGCGTTACGGTCAAAGTTTTAGTCTGCGAACCGCACGTAATCGTTACGGTAGCTTTCCGCTCTTCCGTATAAGAGGTATTTTTCCCGACAGACATATTCAATGTCGTAACACCTTCTTTTCCACTGGTCGGGGTTGCAGTCAACCAACCTTGTTCGCCCGAAAGATAGTCAACTTTCAATGTCCAGGCCCCGGGAGCCTCCAATGTAAAACTTTTAGCCCCTCCTAAAACTAAAATATCCCATGTCGTCACCTCTTCCTGATCGGAAGTGGACAACGAAAATTCATACGACGATGATGCATCATCCTTTTCGCACGCCCAAAACAGGCCTGCCATGATCATCGTCAAACTTAACAATACAAGTTTTCTCATAACTTTTAGTTTTTAGGTGAATAATCTTTATTGTAGCATATTATAAGTCAATCTCTGCCCAATCGGAAAGTAACAAAAAGACCCTTGTGATCGCTCGGCCACCGTTCTCCTGCAGGCAACAGAATGGGATCCATCGTATCTTCCTCAACCCGCTGGCTTCGCAGAATTGTACCCTTGGGTCCGACTAATTTGACATCTTGCAAAGACAAAGCCTCATGCGGATAATAATACACAAAATCGATCCGATCTCTTTCATCAGCAGTCGCAGCCCATGCCAAACTTTCAATTGGAACATCTTTATTATCTGCCGGCCATGTAAAACCGGGACAGGTTATCGGGTCCGGATACTTTTCCCGATATGCATCGACAAAACCGGCCGCATACAACGCGTTCGAAGATTGCCATGCAACGACACACCCGTTGTGATCCCACAAATTTTTCGTATTCTCCTGCCAATCCAAATGAGAAGGTTCATTCAAATCCCCTGCAAAAAAGACCAATGCCCCATTTTCGATCTCGCTACGTGCATCGGCAATCATCTGCCGGACTGACTCCGGACGCCCCGAGAGTTCATTTCGGGAGAGAATTTCTGCCACATCCGTTTTAGGGCCATCCGGCATTTTACTCCAACCGCTGTCGCCTCCCCCATCGTTGTACCCTCGCGGATAATAACATGAATAGTATATATATTGTGCATGTGCCGGATAGATTACAACCCGGCGCTCCCCAACCCGGCAGACCCCTTTAAACATAAAGGTATTTATCCGGCTGGCCTCCTCAATAACGTACTTAGAGAGTAACGCACGTCCGTCCACGGTTTTCTGATAATAGACCAATCCTATTTGCTTCAACGTGTCAATCAATCGAAGCATGGTCGCTCCGTTCCCCGACTTATACAACTCACAAAATGTTGCGAAATCGGGCTTCAGTGCCACGATCTGATCGACCAAAGCTTCGAATGCACCGGGTACATTTTTGCACTCTTGCCACAAATTCAGTTGAAAAAACGACAACTCCTGTGCAGGCATTTTTTTCTGCACAATCTTTTTCATTCTAACTGCATCTCCACAAACCGCCACAACCCGTGCAATTCGTTCTCCATTACTACGATCGGCCCTTTCCACCTTAAAGGTCACTTCCGTCACTCCCTCCGCTCCTTTTTCAGGAGTAACTGACATCCAATTCCGATCCTCTGATTCGTAATCGATCCGCAACGACCAAGAATCGGGGGCCTCTATCGTAAAACACATCTCCGCGCCGGACTCATCGACATACCATGTCTGTTCGTCAAAACGGAACGTACTTGCATTTTCTCCGCTCTCACCTTTGCTTTCACAGCACATGAATGTCCATAATATTACGATAAAAAAGTATCGAAATATTTTTTTCATAAAAAATAATTACATGCGACAACCGTAAAAATAAAAAATAAACTTCATCCTATCAACATCTTTCACAAAAAAACACATTTATTTAACATTTGGGCGACTGTATTCGGAGGGGCTATTCATCCGGTCACAGATTCGAACGATACCATTTTTTGCCTATCTTTGCGCCGGATCGGTTCTCCCCCCTCTCTCCGGAGGAAAGATGAAAAGGGAACTCGGGTGAAATCCCCGGACTGCCCCGCAGCTGTATTGTTCCATCAACGTTCCGAACGTCATCGCCACTGGTCGTAACGACCGGGAAGGTGTCGGAACGGGAACGAGTCAGAAGACCTGCCGCTTCCGTTTTTTGCTCCAGAGTCTCGAGGGTAGGACCACAGAGTACCGAAATGTAATTATTAACGAATCAAAAGATCGGCATGGATTCATTCCTCATGAATGATGAAAAAACGATACAAAACATTGCAAAGACGAAACGATATCCCGTTGTGGCAATCTTTTTGCCTGTTGTCTCAACGATACCGAGAAATGTCATTGCGGCTATCACTCTCTACTCTCTCCAAAGAGAGTGGCTTCTCATAAAATATACCAGCCGTATTCGCTCCGAATGCCTGAACGAAATAGGCCGGACCTTCTCGGAACCGGGAATACGGCCGACCGAAACAGATAACCCGATTAAGAACATAACATTGGAAACAATATGATTGGAAAAATATTGATCGCCAATCGCGGTGAGATCGCAATCCGGATCATGCGGTCGTGCCGCGAAATGAACATCCGGACGGTAGCCGTCTTCTCGGAGGCCGACCGGACTTCGAAACATGTTTTTTATGCAGACGAAGCCTATTGCATCGGCGGCGCCGCTTCGAGCGAAAGCTACCTGAACATTGACCGGATTCTGGAAACCGCCAGTCAGTGCGGGGCCGATGCAATCCATCCGGGATACGGATTCCTTTCGGAAAATGCCGATTTCGCCCGCCGCTGTCAGGAAGCGGGAATCATTTTCATCGGTCCGAGACCCGAAACGATCAAAACGATGGGCGACAAAATATCCGCACGGCAAAAGATGATCGACGCAGGAGTCCCAGTGGTTCCCGGAACCCGCGAAAACCTCGAATCGGTCGAAGATGCCCGAGAGGTGTGCCGCAAAGTTGGATTTCCCGTAATGATTAAAGCCTCACAGGGTGGCGGAGGAAAAGGCATGAGGCTTATCCGCAACGAAAGCGAGGTCGAAGAGGCTTATCTCGCCGCCAAATCCGAAGCGCTCTCTTCATTCGGCGACGACACGGTATATGTAGAGCGTTTCGTCGAGGAGCCCCACCACATCGAATTCCAGATTTTGGGAGATACGCACGGCAACGTCATCCACCTTTGTGATCGGGAGTGCTCCGTACAACGGCGTCACCAGAAAATCGTCGAGGAGAGTCCATCGCCATTCGTCACGCCCGAACTGCGCGAACGGATGGGGCGCGATGCCGTCGCTGCAGCCACGGCCGTAGGGTATGTCGGAGCAGGGACCATCGAATTCCTTGTCGACAAAGATAAAAATTACTTCTTCCTCGAGATGAACACCCGGCTTCAGGTCGAGCACCCCATCACGGAAGAGGTCGTAGGTGTCGATCTGGTCAAGGAGCAGATTTTCATCGCCGACGGCCAGCCGCTCCGCTATAAACAGTCCGATATCCGGCAGCGCGGACACGCCATCGAGTGCCGGATCTGCGCGGAAGATACCGAAGCCAACTTCATGCCTTCACCCGGACAGATCCGACTGCTCGTCGAACCGAGCGGAATCGGTATCCGGCTGGACAGCTACGTCTATGAAAAATACGAAATTCCGATCCATTACGACCCGATGATCGGCAAACTGATCGTCTGGGCCACAAACCGACAGTTCGCCATCGAACGGATGTGCCGGGCTCTGGACGAATACAAAATCACCGGAATCAAAAACAACATCACCTATCTGCACTCGATCATGCAGGTGGACGATTTCGTCCGCGGCAACTACAACACCTCGTTCATCGAGAAGCATGCGGAAGAGCTCATCGCCTCCCACACGCCGCAGGATAAGGAGGCTGAGGATATGACCCTGATCGCCGCCTTCGTCAATTATATGGTATTCATGGAGGATTCTGGAGCCGCTGCGGCAGCCCCGCAACAGACCGTAACCAGCCGCTGGCGCGAATACGGGAAACGCAAAGGGGTCAAGAGTTTTTAACCTAACTTAGACAAACAGAGATGGAAGTTCATATAGGAGACCGTATCGCCGACATCGAATTGTTGGAAAAGAACGGAAACAACGTACAAGTATCGATCGACGGAGAGATCTTCAACGTCGATATGACCATGACCGACAACGGAAGCTGTTCGATTCTGCACAACGGCAAATCGTACAACATGGAGGTGCTTCGGTCCGAAAACGGGAAAAACTATAAAGTCAACTGGCTCTTCAGCTCATTCGACGTAAGTGTCGTCGATGCCCAGGCGAAATACCTGCAAAGCCGCCGCAGCAACGACACCCGTCAGGACGACAACCTTTGTGCCCCGATGCCTGGGAAAGTCGTCAAGATCGAAGTGAATGCAGGCGATACGGTACAGGCTGGCAGTACGGTCATCGTTTTCGAGGCGATGAAGATGCAAAGCTATCTGAAAGTAACGGAAGATTGTATCGTAAAGGAGATTCTCGTCTCGGAAGGCGATTCGGCCGCCAGCGGACAACTGCTGATGAAATTGGATATTTTGAAAAACACGGAGGAGTAAACTATGGAAAAGGAACAGACATATCAGGATTTCGAACAACGGAACAAGGCCGCCGAGCTGGGCGGTGGTAGCGACAAACTGCAAAAACAGCACGACGCCGGTAAAATGACGGCACGTGAACGGATCGAGATGCTCCTCGACAAGGGAACTTTCGTCGAAATCGATAAATTTGTTACGCACCGCTGTACGAACTTCGGAATGGACAAACACAAAATTCCGGGCGACGGTGTGGTTTCCGGTTACGGAAAGATCGACGGACGGCAGGTATTCGTCTATGCATACGACTTCACGGTATACGGCGGATCGCTCAGCAGCGCCAACGCCGCAAAGATCGTAAAGATCCAAACGATGGCCCTCAAGAACGGAGCACCCGTAATCGCACTGAACGACTCGGGCGGAGCCCGGATTCAGGAAGGGGTCGAAAGCCTGACCGGATATGCCAACATATTTTTCCAGAATACCATCGCATCGGGAGTGATCCCTCAGATCTCAGCCATTCTGGGTCCCTGCGCCGGGGGAGCCTGCTACTCCCCCGCCCTGACCGACTTCATCTTCATGGTCAACGAAAAGAGCCACATGTTCGTCACCGGTCCGGACGTAGTGAAGACCGTAACCCACGAAGTAGTCACTAAAGAGGAGCTCGGTGGTGCCTATACCCACAGCAGCAAAAGCGGTGTGGCCCACTTCATGGGCAACAGCGAAGAGGAGGTGCTGATGGGCATCCGCGAACTGTTCAGTTTCCTACCTTCGAACAATATGGAAGATGCCCCGAGCGTTCCGACTTCCGACGACATACACCGAGAGGATGAACGGCTCGACACGATCATCCCGGCCGATCCCAATGTGCCTTACGATGTAAAAGAGATCATCGAATCGGTTGTGGACGACCACTACTTCTTCGAAATCATGCCCCACTTCGCACAAAACGTGGTGATCGGATTCGCACGACTGGCCGGACGGACTGTCGGTATCGTAGCCAACCAACCAGCCTTCTTGGCCGGCGTACTGGACATCGACGCTTCGGACAAAGCGGCCCGGTTCATCCGTTTCTGCGACTGCTTCAACATTCCGCTCATTACGCTGGAGGACGTTCCGGGTTTCCTTCCCGGATGTACACAGGAGCACAACGGAATCATCCGTCACGGAGCAAAAATCGTCTACGCCTATGTCGAAGCGACCGTTCCGAAAATTACGCTCATCCTGCGTAAAGCCTACGGAGGTGCCTATATCGTCATGTCGAGCAAACAGACCGGTTCGGACGTCAACCTCTCCTACCCTTCGGCCGAAATCGCCGTTATGGGAGCGGAAGGCGCCGTAAATATCCTCTACCGCAACATGAGCGAAGAGGAGAAGAAACAGGCCATCGAAGAGTACCGCACGAACTTCGCCAATCCGTACAAAGCTGCCGAATTGGGATATATCGACGAAATTATCCTGCCGAGACAAACTCGTGCCAAACTGATTCAGGCACTCGATATGACCCACAACAAAATCCGGAGCAATCCACCGAAAAAACACGGCAACATGCCGTTATAATTCATCTTCTTAACTTATTAATACAAAGGATGTATTTTTCACATCCTTTGTATTAATATCCACCTGTAAATCAGCAATATTTTTACGACATCGAATTTTTCACAGATTCAAATGCACCCCAATACACCACCAACCTCCCCTCAATAGTAATATTTTCTAAAAAAACTATCAATTTTTCATAAAAACGCAGATAGAGATAATCGATAATTTTGCTTCAAAACTAATCTTTTTATATCTGCTTTATGAAAAAAACCTATCTATCTATCCTGTCATTGGCTACAATGGCTTTGGTTTTCAGCTCTTGCCAGCGCGATGAGCTCGAATCTAACGTAGTGGGCGGTGAAGTGGAAATCTCACTCTCCGCAGGACTCCCCTACGGACTGACAACCTACGGCCCCTCCCAACTGGGCGGCGCAACTAACGTCAACCAGGACGAGTACGACCTCAGGTACATCCTCGAAGTATGGACCGACGAAGCAACCCCACAACTCGCCTACAAAGAGATCATAACCGAAGACAACTTCGGCGGCGTGACTTTCAAGGCCCGCTTACTGGCAAAGAAATACAACTTTGTTTTTTGGGCAGACTTCGTCAATGAAGGTGGAGAAGACAATCTGGTGTACAATGCGGACGAACTTACGGCAATTACCTATGCCGATCTGACCGACAGACGCGCTGGGCAGGATCTTGCTGACGCCTATTATGCAGTAGTCCCGGTTGATCTAACCACAGCTGGCCAAACCATGAAGCAAGTGACCCTCAAACGCCCGTTCGGTAAAATCCGTCTGATCGCAACCGATCAGTTGAGCGGTAATTTGCAAACGGAGAGACCGTCATCTACCGAAGTCGTATACGGTAATTACAACGTTCCTACGACATTCAATGCCCTTACCAAAGAGGCTTCGGGATCTGCCGCCGCCGGATCATACATCTTTACACCCCAAACGGAAGAGTATGTTCTGAACGGAACTGCCCAAAACAAAACAGGGTATGTTCTCGGATATGACTATATTTTCTCCTCCGACGAGGTTCCCTCTTATGCTTTCAATGTAACTGTAAAAAGCGAAAGCGGACAGATCGGTTATAGAGAACTGTCGAATATCCCGGTTGCCGAGAACAAGCTCACGACGGTTATCGGAAACTTCTACACCAACGAAGGAGCGCTGGACGTTATCGTAGAGGATCCGTTCGATAATGAAGAAAGTTTCGATGTTCCCGAGAGCACTACGGTCAACTCGTCCGCCGCACTCCAAGATGCCATCGATGCAGCCGCCGACGGTGATATCATTATCATAGCTCCCGGAACCTACGGGGCATTCACCCCGGCTCAATCGACCCAAAGCCAGAACTATTTCCAACTGCCTACGGACAAAAATCTGATATTCCGTGGAGCCAATGCCGGCATAGACCCCAATACCGGAACAAGAGGTGAAGAGACAGTCGTTACAATACCGTTCACGTATGCCCATACTACAAAAACTACGGCAGACTTTACTTTTGACGGATTGACCTTCACCGAACAAGGACAGATCTCTGTCGGGAAAGAAAGCGGAGCAAACCTTACGTTCACAAACAACATCGTAAAAGACCAAACCCGTACAGTTGATGCGAACAATGCGTTCTTTGCGACACCATATACGTATGGCGCCAGCTTCACCATGGGCGATATCGTTGTCGAAAACAACTTGTTGGATGGAGCAGGACTGGGTACGACCAATTCCTGCGGATTCAGAATGTGGGGAATCGCCAATGCCACTTTCAAAAATAACGTATTCAAAAACTTTACGCACTCTGCCGCTCAATTCGACAATGTATCCGGAGATCTGAATCTGGACGGAAACAGCTTCGAGAACTGCGACAACTATAAATTCAGAGTACAAGTCATCAATATCGACGGAGAACGCAACTACGGATCGAACGAGGGCGACGTAACCGAAAAAGGGTTCTTCAAGATCGAAAGGACCGGAACAGGTTATGATTCGTTTGCAGATGTTCTGGCTGCCGCACAGGCTAATGATGTGATCCTGATTGCAGAAGGCGAATATGGGTTAAATCAGGATATCACCAGCGCTGCAGGAGAAAATCAGAAGTTCTACCTCCCGATCGAAACACAAGGGCTGACGCTCAAAGGAAAAGGAAGTGCTGAAAACACCATCGTATACGGCTCGGAGATAACTCCGAACGGCGGTTGGGGAACCCAAACGACTTTTATTATTTTCGCAGAGGACGTCACGATCAGCAACCTGACTCTGATGCCCAAACAGGAGACCAACAAATTGATCGAAATTCGGGCTAACGGATTCGAATTGAGCGACTGTATCGTCGTTCCCAATTCAATAGTCGATGGGGCATCTCTCACCGATGCGGCTTCTGTATACTTTGCTGAAGACGTTACAAGCGGGACCATCAGGAACAACAAATTCGAATATGGAAATATCGCCTTCGACGGCATCATGGACGGCACATTCACCATTGAAGGTAATACATTCGATAAATTCAACCAATGGGAGGATACGCTATACCCGACATTTACCTGCTCGTATTGGGGTAGCGGCAAAGAGGTGTACAAATCCAAAATGGTTGTAAACATCAAGAACAACACATTCACCAACGTGGAACCGCTCGGAGCGACCAACGACATCCCGGTAGTAAGAGCTTCATACGGTATTTTCAATCTGGACGGTAACTCATTCCCGACAGATGGTGTTTACTGGAAATCGGCTCCGGGCACGAACATCCCGAACTCGTTCGGTGCGGTATATGTGGACTACAACTCCGTGATAGATCGCGTATGGGGCAATGACCCTGACCCTGAAACTGGGTCTCCTTATTATGGTCTGCCGCAAAGCTTTGCTATATCAAACGATATGGTAGAATTGGAGACTACAACATCGAAAAGATGGCAGGGCTATACGGCAAAAACTGTCGGTATGCAGACGTCGTCCTATTGGGAGATAGCATCTACCCTTACACTTACCGGAGATGATCAACAGGTAAGCAAGTGCATTTCTCTGTATCTTGATTATGAGTATGTTGAGTTTAGGTTCGTACAGGACGTGAATGGTAATCGCTCATGGCAATATTGGATGCCTCAGACTGCTTATGATGGTGATGGAGAGTATATGAAAATTTCTGATGAATTGGGGATCCCAACAGAAAAGGGAGAATATGAGATTAAGATCACTTTCAATGGAGGTATCATCACTCATTTAATCAATGGTAAAGAGGTTGGTTCCTATAATCTGGGTGAAAAAAAGACCAAAATCGGGACAGTCAGCTTAATTTCGTGGGGCTACGATCAAAGTTACAAAACGACATGGAGTTATCCTGTTGTCAGATACTAACTAATAATACTTCAACTGTGATAAGGGGCTGCATAAATATATGCAGCCCCTTATGTTTTAATTGATTTATACCGTGCGATACAAATAATTCGAGATTTTTTCCTTTCCAAACACCGGGATCGTCAGCTCGTTTTTTTCACCTCACGGATCAGCCACACCATATAAAGCCACACAAGAATCAATACGGCCATAGCCGCACTCTGCGTACCGAACCATCCGGTAACCACACCCAGAATCGGTGGAAGCACCGCTCCCCCGGCAATCCCGGCAATCAACAGGGCCGAAACCTCGTTCGCCCGATCGGGACGCCGTTGCAACGACAGCGAAAAAATGATCGAAAAGAGGTTTGCATACCCGATTCCAAACACAACAACACTAAACAGGATAAACCACAAATTACCCGTCAAAAGGACCAATATCAATCCGGCCAAAGCAATGTAAACGCTGTAGGCAAAGAATTTCCGTTCGGGATATTTCATCAGCAAAATCCCCCCGCAGAAAGCGCCGAGCATCCGGGCAAAAAAGTAAACGCTGTTACCCAAACCGGCATCGGCCCGCACGAGTCCGCAACGCTCCATCAGAAATTCCGGGAAAGTGACATTGACACCTACATCCGCTCCCACAAGGACCAAAATCCCTACGAAATAGAGGACGATCCGCCGATCCCGGAAGAGTTCAAGCGTGGCCCGGAACGAGATCTCGGCATGCTCCTGACGCACTTCATCTACCGACGTCAGCCACAGCCAAATCAGTGCCAGCAACGACATCCCCGCATAGATCGGAAACACCAGTTTCCATCCGAACGCCGTTCCCGAAGCCCACGCCACGATGAAAGGCCCGGCAAAAGAGCTGACCGCCTTGACAAATTGTCCCAATGTGAGCGTCCCGGTCACCTTCCCACTGCCGACGACATCGGTCACCAGCGGATTCAACGACACCTGAAGCAGCGTATTAGCCATACCGAGCAGTCCGAACGCCACCATAACCGATGCAAAATCATAGACCACCACCGGTACGATCATCGCCACAACATGCAATAGGAAACTCAACAAAACGGTGTTCTTACGCCCGATACGATTCATCAGCATTCCTGTCGGAACCGCAAGGACCAGAAACCAGAAAAAACAGGACAATGAAAGCAGATTAGCCTGCGTATCGCTCAGGTAGGAGAAATCGGCCTTGACATTACTGGTCCCTACCCCGATGATATCGACGAATCCCATGATAAAAAACCCGAACATAACGGGAAACAACCGGACTAAAGAGAACTCTTTTTTCATGTAATATTTTTTAGCTCATTAATTAATCGAAATATACCAGCGACAATGCACTTGTACTTGTCGCCGTAAATAAATCAAACTGGCTAATGATCCGCACCGTTTTCCCCGACAGCAGCCTCCAACGCCTCGATCATGATATGAATCGCCTTAATGTGAATCTCCTGGATACGGTCCGAATGGGGAGCGACCGGAGCACATATCGCCACATCCGCCGATTCAGAGAGCCGATTCGACCCTTTCACCGTCAACGCCACTACCCGCATGCCACACGCCCGGGCCCGCTGCACTGCCCGGACCACATTTTCCGAGTTACCGCTTGTACTGATCGCCAGCAGCACATCTCCCTTACGGCCGAACGCTTCGACCCATCGGGCAAAAATATCATCAAAACTGAAATCGTTACCCACACAAGTCATGTAGGCCGGATCGTTGATCGCCATTGCCGGATAGGGACGACGATCGCAACGGAACCGTCCGGTAAGCTCTTCGGCAAAATGGGTCGCATCACACAGCGATCCGCCGTTGCCGCAACTGATGATCTTTCCGCCCGACAACAAGGCTTCCGCAAAAATTTCAACCGCACGTTCCATCGCCCCTACGGTCTGCGGATCAGAAACAAACGCATGGAGGATGCGTTCCGCTTCGTGCAAACTATTCTCTATACTTGTCTTCATAAAATCACTCGTTTACCAGACATGCCGCAACGGACAACGCCGCATAGTCTCCGATCTGTTCTCCCAGCGCCGCCGGCAGTATCCGACACACGCGACGGGCATGCGGCAGGGCCTCCCGTTCTATTTCCTGCAAAACATACGGTTCCATCATCTCCCGGTTACGGGCATAAATACTTCCTATCACGATCGCTTCCGGATTCAACAGATCGATAACCACGGCAAGGCCGCGCCCGAGATAGGTGGCCGAAATCCGATAGATCTCCCGTGCCAGTTCATCGCCCTCCGATGCCGCTGCCGCCACTTTCTGAGCCGTAAGTCCATCGAGCTCCTCTGCCGCACACCACGGTACACGCTCTCCCATCTGCAACCGCTCGCTCACCTTGAACCGGGCCAGCTGGGCAATGCCTCCGCCCGAAGCGAACCCCTCGAACGAACCGCACTTGCCGTATCCGACCGGTCCGAACGGAGACAAACGGATGTGGCCCAACTCTCCGGCATTGTCGTTCGTTCCGGCGTAGAGTTTGCCATCGAGGATCAATCCGGCTCCCAGACCGGTCCCGAAGGTCAGAAAGACCATATTGCGCAACCCGCGTCCCGCTCCGAAACGCCACTCGGCCAACGCACACGCATTAGCGTCGTTGTGGATTCCGGCCCGAATACCGAACCGGTCGCTCAACATCTTCACGATCGGAATTCCGTCCCAGCCCGGCAAATTCGGCGGCGACATGACCACCCCCGTCCGGCTGTCGAGCGGACCGCCGCAACTGATTCCAATCGATGCAGTATTTTCGGCCGTCAACCCATGTCGCGACATCAGGCTCTCGGTCTCCGTCATAATTCGGGCGATCGTCTCGTCCACCCCGGTCGTCGGAAATTTCACCTTTTCCACTATCGTCAACTCACCGTCCGATTCCCGACCATAAATCACGGCACACTTCGTCCCGCCTATATCGACCCCCAATATATTATATTCCGCCATACAAAAACTATTTTTTCATGGGATAAATTCCCGTCTTCGACAACAATTTACGATACTCCCCGAGATCGAAAGGCGCCTTTCCATACAGATAGTGGTTCTGCCGTACACCCTCTTCGGTCTCGTAACGGATCTGCAAAATACCCTGCCCCTCCATCACCGGAAGTTGAGCTACCTCGGATTTTCCGTTCGCTTCGACCGAATAGTCTCCTTCGTAGAGCTGACGTCCGGTCGCGACATCCGTAACGACGACATGCCCCGACACAGGACGACGCGTATCGTTCACAGCCCGGAGCGGATATTTCCCCTCCACCGGGTCGTTGATCAGCACACAGACGTTCGACTGCACGTTGGAAATAAACCGATAGGCCAACTTGGGCGAGTTATAGTAATCGGCCACTGCATCCGAAATAATCGGCCATCCGTCCCGTACATTCCACCAGATAATTCCGGTCTTCCCGTCGAACTTGTTGCCCCGCCACATCTCGACAAAGAACTTCATGGCTTCAGCCTGTACGACCTGCGACGCGAAGATAAAATCGTCCAACTCCTCGGGCACCGATCCGAAAAGCAGTGTCACCTGATTCAGCATCAGATTATTCCGGTCATTGGTCTGTCCCCACACTTCGAAACGTCGCGTCGACTTGGTCAGCCATTCGTCGTTCCACTGTCGCCCTTCACTCCACGGGTATACTGCATCCGGCGTCATCATCCGCTCCAACGAGCTCCGGTTCGGACATCCGTGATATCCGATCTCACTGACAAAAGTACAGCTCGCAGCCGTGTAGAACGGATCTTTATAGTAACCGCGCGGTCCCCACAGATGGTTTTCGGGCAGATACTGATCGGCACTCCCCTGCTCCCAAACCGCCTGACTGTAATAGGGAGAACTGGGCAGATAGGGTCGTGTCGGATCGAACTCATACAACACGGAAGGGATCACTTGCCGTGTCACCACATCCCGATTGGGATTGATGTTGAACGGAGCCAACGACCAGCGCAACGCTGCATCGTCCTCGTTGTTCCCGGCCCAAAGCACCAGCGAGGGATGGCTGCGGAGTTTCACCACAACCGACGTTACCTCCTCCTCTATGGCCCGGGTAAACTCCTCCCGTTGGGGATAAAAGGTACACCCCATCGTAAAATCCTGCCACACCATGATTCCGTTCTCGTCGCATAGGTCGAAAAAGTGATGATCCTCATACACGTTGCCGCCCCAACAACGGACCATATTGCAGTTCGCATCGACCACCAATCGCATCGCATCGTCGACCAACGAGGCATCGCGACTGTGCAGTGCATCGAGCGGCACCCAGTTCGTCCCACGCACGAAGATCCGCTCCCCATTGACGATAAAACAGAACTTTCCGGGCTCCTCCTCCAAATGGATATCCGACAGCTCGAGTTTGACCGTCCGCACACCGATTCGCTTGGTATCCGTATCGAGCAGCGAGCCGTCGGCATCCAACAGTTGTGCCATGGCTTCATATAACGCCGGATCGCCATACCCCCGCGGCCACCAGAGCGCCACGCTGTCCAATGCGATGATATGCCGGCCCGCATGTGCGGAAAGCAGCTGTTCGCCCCGATAGACTTCCTTGCCGTCGCGGCTCATCGTAAAAACCATCTTTGCCTTATCCAGCTTTTCAAACGGCAACCGGGTCTGGAAATCGGCGAACACCCGAGCCCGATTGTGATCGGCATCCACCTCAGCCGTCATCCAATGCACATCGACGATACGTGCCGGACTCACCGTCCGCAGCTCCACGCTGCGCCACAGACCGGCACTGACCAAACGGGGCATGATGTCCCATCCGTACATGTGGGGCGCCTTGCGCACGAATACCGACTCCTCCGACGGGAAATTACCGATACTGAATGTCCCCAACAGATGATTCTGCCCCTCCAGAACCGCCGAACGAAGGATGACCTGCAACGTATTCTCTTCCGTCTCGTTCAAAAGATCCGTCACATCGAACCTACGCTCGATCAACATATTTGCCGAAGAGCCGACATGTTTTCCGTTTATCCAGATTTCGGCAATGCAGTCGATCCCCCCGAAAAAAAGTTCGGCCCGTTGTCCGGCCTCGAGCTTCGGAGAAGGGAACGTACGGCTGTAACACCATTGATACCCTTCGAAGCGACGCAATCCGTTCACATTGCTGCCGATCATCGGATCGGGAATCACACCCGCCGCAAAGAGATCGAGCTCCACGTTACCCGGCACCTGTGCAGGCACCTGCTCCATGCAATCCTGCACCCGTTCGAAATCGGCCGGATCGACGACCGCCGGATCAGGCTGCGGCCAATAGGAGAGCTTCCACGTTCCATTCAGAGAAATCGCCTCTCCCTGCGCTTCAAAACCGCTCATCGCCCACAAAATGGACAACGACAAAAGAAAACCGACACACCTTTTCATAGCCCGATAGTTATTTGTTATTTAAATACTCCTTTCTCCCGTAAATATTTCGCTAATCTTGTCGGAACCGAAGTTCGTGCACACCGGCCCCCAGCTGCTGCTCCTTGCCGCATGCAATCACGGTCGCCGTCGTATTGTCCGGAATTTCCACCTTCAGCGTCACACGGTTATCCTCTCGGCTCCATTCGGAACGGATCATTCCCTGTACCGAACGATACTCGCCTTTCACCCAATCGAGCCCCTCGACAAAATGAGGCGTGATAAAGATATGGCGGAATCCGGGCTGTGCCTCGTCGTAATTGATCCCGGCCAGCACGTTATACATCCACGCACTGATGTCGCCCAAAAAGACGTGGTTGATCGATGCGTCGCGAAATTCGGGCGAAAGCACCCACGTCTCGCCCAACGTCGTAAAGCCTTGCGTGATCCACCATCCCCACGAGGGTGCATCCTCCTGAGTCGCCATTTTGTATACGGCATCGACATAGCCGTACTTGGTCAACATACGCGGCACGAACTTACTGCCCAACATACCGAAATCGAGGTGATAGTCGCTCTGTTGAACCGACTTATAGAGGTTGTCGGCCACCTTCTGTTCATCGCCTTCGGGAACAATCCCCAGTGCAAGAGCCGTAGCCAGTGCAGCCTGCGATCCGTTGGCATAGAGAGCCGAATCAGCACGGTAGTATTTCTCGTTGATCTTGTTACGCAACGTCTCGGCCTTTTGGCGATAAGGCGCCGCATCCCGGCCGGTCAACTCCGCAAAACGAGCCATCAGCACATAGTCCAAATAGTAGAAACACGGCGAGGTGAACTGCGTCGGAGTCTGCGTCTTATACGGTACCCAGTCGCCGATGCCGTAGGTCACCAATCCGTCCTGATCCTCGCGTGCACCCAGAAAGGCCAGATATTTTTCACAAACCGGGAAGATCCGCTCAATCGCCCGGGTATCGCCATAATAGTTGTAAAGCGCATTCGGAATCACAAACATCGCCGCATCCCAAACCGGACCGATCCAATCGCTGTACCCCCATCCCGAACTCGGAATGATTCCCGCAATCTGTCCGTCCTCCAACTGGTTGTCCTCGAAATCGGCCAACCACTTTTCGTAAAAACGGATTCCGTCGAAGTTGAGCAACCCCAGATCGACCGACACATGGGCGTCAGCCGTCCAACCGTTCTTTTCGCGTTGCGGGCAGTCGGTCGGAATACTCATCAGGTTCGACAGATAGGAGCGGTTGGTTGCCGCCCATATCTTGTTCAACAGTTCGTTCGAACAACTGAACTTACCGACCGGTTCGACAGCCGTATGCATGCAGAGCGCCGTCAGATTCTCCTTGCCGAGTTTCACCGGGCGATCGGTACGCACCTCAACATATTGGAAACCGTGGTAGTTGAAATCGGGTGTAAACGTCTCGGGCTCTCCGCCCCGGAGGGTGTAGACATCGGTCTGGAACTCATGGCCGGGTTTCGGGAAGAAATAGATATCGATATTACCGGGTTCGAGGCGTCCGGACTCCTTGAGTAGCTCCCCGTATTGCATCGATACGACCGTACCGCGTTCACCCTGTATGTTCAAGCGGGAGACACCCGCCATGTTTTCGCCGAAATCGAACACATGCACCGTATCGCCGAATGAACGGACATTGACTGCTGCGATTTCCCGTACACCGATTCCGGGCATAACCTGAGCCACGAGTTTCGGCGAGGGTGCTTCGGTCTCCACCGCCGGATTCCAACCCCGGTCATCGAACCCAGGCTTGTCCCATCCCGGAAACTCCAGCCGCGCATCGTACGTATCGCCACTGTAAATATTGTTCTGCACGTATGGACCGGTATTACACTTCCAGCTGCCGTCCGAAACGATCACCTGTTTCGACCCGTCGGCAGCCACGATGTGCAGTTCGCAGATCATCCGCGCCCGGTTGCGCCACCGTGCCTTCTCGAAATCCCACGTCGCCACGCGCGGATCCTCGTTATAAAACCCATTCCCAAGGACTGCCGCCAAAACGTTCTCCTCTCCGGCCACGAGTAGATCCGTCACATCATAGGTGCAATAGAGGTTCCGCTTGTCGTAATGCGTATAGCCTGGTTCGAGCCGATTCTGCGTTACGGGTTTCCCGTTAAGTGTCAATTTACCATAGGCTGCTGCACTTACGTACAACCGCGCATGATCGATATCCGATCCTGCCATAAACGATTTCCGTAACATCGGCGCAGGAGCGAATTGTTTGTTGTGTTTGTCCGTAATCCAACGGCCGGTCCAATCCGAAACAGCTCCGAAAGCCGTCTCGAAACTATCGACCGGAGAGACAACGATACGTCCATCATCGTCCCATGCCGTCGCCTGCCAATAATAACGGGTGAACGGTTTCAATGCGACTTCCGACGCACACTCCGCAAAACCGTTGTCTGAATCCACCTCGGGAGAGTTCCACACATCCCCGTCAGCCAAAGAGTCTGCCAGCAAAGCTGCCGACGAAGCGATCCGCACCCGACAACGGGCCTGTTCGAACGCATCGTCTCCCGTATATTCCCAGGTGAATCGGGGCGGCGTACCGGCATCCAATCCGATCGGAGATACGCCGTATTCGCAACGCATATTCGTAATTTCTGGATTTCCTGCACTTTGACAGGAGATCAACAAAGCGACAGATATCGCCGACATCGATACGGACACAGTCCGTTTCCAAATGATCGATTTCTTCATCAGATATAGGTTTAGGTTAAAATTCTAACTACACCGACACACTCCACTTATCGTAAATACGGCAAAGAAATATGTCTCCTTATTTTTATTAAAACGCAGCTAAAAATACCAACATTTCCTCTAATATGCAAATTGTTACTATCCAAACACACATGCTCGAAACAAACAAAATACAAACGAAAAGTCGTTTCCAAAGCATGAAAACACGCTCGTTCCGTTTGGATAATCGTCAAAGTTTTCTTTTCTTTGTCTCATAGAGGATTTATATCACAGATATTCAAATCAGACAAATAATAATATAATTTTTAGTTATGTCATTTTCATTTAAAAGCGCATGGAAGTTTGGACAATTACGTCCGCTCCTGACCAAAACAAGAATCGCATGCAGTGTTATGCTTGCCACTACGGCTCTTCTTTTTGCATGTAGTGAAGATCCGGAAACACCCCCCGACGGAGGAGATCCTAATCCTCCCGATATAGAACAGGGGGATTCAACTTCTAAGCCTCAGATCGAGTACATGACCTTCAAAACCTCTTCGGCTCACGATCTTGAAATCACGCTTCAAACCGATACATCTTACAAAATCTCTACAACAGGAGAAGATCCTTATATCAGTACGAATCCTTTGACAAAGAGCAATCCGGCTGATTCTGTCGTTTTGACCTTTGAATACAAAGCGTACTCATCGATCGAAAATTTCCAAATCTTTTTTGCCGACCCTGTTTCAGAAGAGCGATCGATAAAGGTCGCAAAGATCGAATCTGCTCGTGCCCAATGGAAAACTTTCTCGGTCGTTCTAAAAAATCAGATCGATCAATTCTCATGGGGTAAAGCAGGCGACTACCTGCGATTGGATTTCGGACAAAAATCGGGTGTCACGATCCAAATCCGGAAGATGTACTTTAGAGCAATGACCGACGAAGAAAAAGAAGAAATAGAAGGTGACGAAGATCAGGCACAATATGAGGCAGAATTAAATACGAATCTTCAAAAATATCTTCAAGCCAGCTACCGTTCTGAAATCACAAGTGTAGAGGTCAAACCGTTCCTAATCGACATCAAAGGGAATTGCGTCGGCGACGGAGAGTTCAGTCTTTGCGAAATTCCTCCCTATTTGGACGTAACCCAAGTCAAAGAATTCGAATATAAAACACCGATTACTGACCCTTCGTTCTCATTAAGCCTTAGCCGAACTGCAGAACGGGATGGAATAGAATATGACCGAGCTCTCTCCAAATGGGTGATCGTTAAAACCGAAGACGGGAAAGAAACAATCGATTCTCATGCCCATTATGCCGATGATATTCAAGCATCGCAATCAATGTCTCCCATGCAGCTTACGACGAAAAAAGGATTGGGTGGATTCCATCTTAATGCCGTTGAAAAAGACCTCGACGATCTGGGTATAGGTAGCGTGACGGTTAATATACCGTTTACCGCATATATGTTCACTTCGGATAGAGGCAACTGTATTCCTTACACTTATGGAGGTAAAACCTTCTATTTCGATCGGGGTGGTATCGAAAATCTGGATGCCACCTTACGGGCCACGACAAGACGGAATATCGTGGTTTCGGCCATCTTGCTGATTCAACCAGCAGCAAGTTGTCCTGACCCCGAGATCGGAAGACTGTTGCAACATCCCGATTACACCTCGCAGGGTATCTATACCATGCCCAACATGACCAACCCGGAAAGCGTCAACTGTTATGCCGCTGCGCTCGATTTCCTTGCCAGCAGATACTGTCGTAGCGACAACCAATACGGTCGAATCAATTACTGGATCATGCACAACGAGGTCGACATGGGACTCGATTGGACCAACATGGGAGCCAAATCGATCTGGCTTTACACGGACACCTACATGAAATCGATGAGAATGTGCTACAATATTGCACGGCAATATGATCCAAATGCCGAAGTCCTTGGATCATTTACTCACCATTGGGCACAATCTTCAGGAGCCAATCATCCTTCGAAAGATATGCTTGAAATGATCGTAAAATACAGTAAACTCGAAGGCGATTTTAAATGGGGTGTGGCCCACCACCCTTATCCAGATGATTTGAGTGAACCGAAAACATGGTTGGATAAAAATGCAACATTCTCAATGAGTTCTCCCAAAGTCACTTTCAAAAATCTTGAAGTGATCAATAAATGGATTTTGGAGAGCGAAAACCTCTATATGGGAACCACAAAACGGACACTATGGCTCTCGGAAAACGGAACCAACTCTCCGACATACAGCGAAGAAGACCTCAACGAACAAGCAGCCGGATTTGCCTACGCATGGAAAAAGATCAAAGCGCTCGACGGTATAGACGGTATCCAATGGCACAACTGGATTGACAACCGAAGCGAATACGGCCTGAGAATTGGATTACGTCGATATCCCGATGACGAAGAAGATCCACTGGGCAAGAAACATGTATGGTATGCTTACCAAGCAGCCGGAACAGATCAGGAAGATGTTGTTTTCGAACCCTATCTCGACATCATCGGAATCGACAACTGGGATATCGTTCAGGATTTCATCAGCCAATAGAGGAGATACGATCGCAAATTGCTATAAAAGACGGAATATTGTTTTTCCGTCTTTTATTTTTCGGATAGACTAAATCGGCCGCAGATTTGTATATTTTCTAGACATACCTCATTTAAATCAATCATTATGAGCGTCAGACAAAAAAAGATTATCCGAATAACGGCAATCTGTATCGTAGCTGTACTGATCCTGCTCGCAGGGACGGAAATATGGATCACACGGAAATTGGAAACCGTCATCGAACAGACGATCCGTAAACAGGGGGGAACTCCCCGTGAAATACACATCGGCAGCGTTTCATTCAATCCGTGGAGCCGAACCGCCCGTCTAAATAAGATACAATTCCAAATCGGATTTCCCCAAAAAAAGACAGACATTAACCTAAAGATCAATCATATAATTATCGAAAAACTCCGACTGCACGGCAAAAACGGAGCCGAATTTACGACAATCGATCTGGATACGCCGATCTTATCTATGACCCAACACGGAACCGAAAGCCCGAAGGATTCAACCCGCAGTGTCACAAAGAAACTCATCGAACGAACTCCCAATATAGGAAATGCTCTAGCGGGATCCGTTCGTATAACGAACGGATCGCTCCATATTTTCGAAGAAAAAAACGGCAAACAGACTCACCACGCATTTCAAAATCTATCCTTTACAACCGGACGACTCGACAACGAAACGTTCACACGAAACTCGACAGCAGCAGTTCACGGGCTTCATCTGTCTATCCGACAGGTGCAATACCAATTCGACGAAAATGCTTTACGGCTCGAAGCCGACACCATCGTACTTGCCGGAGATTCGATCCATATCGGAGCTTTACGTCTGCTGCCGCTATATACCCAAGAGGAGTTCGCTGCATTGGCTCCGGGACATGCGGATTGGATTCAAATCACCTCTCGGGACATCAATGGATACGGAATCGATCCATACGAATGGCTTATTCACAAAAATTTCACAGCCGACAGCCTCGACATCGGAGCTGCTCGGATCGAAAGTTACAAAAACCGCAACATCGCTCAAGAACAACGAGTCAAACCGCTGTTTTTCCAACTGCTAAGTAAAATTTCCGACCCGGTGAACATCCGTACGATCGGATTCCGAGACGTGCAGGCTATCTATTCGGAACTCGCACCCGATAAAAACACGCCGGGTGTAATCGCTTTCGACAAAATTTCAGGGTCGTTTCGGGGAGTAACCAACCGACCGAAAGATTCGGAACAAAATATCAATTTCGAAGCCAACGGACTTTTCCAACATACCGTACCGATGCGACTCTCCATTTCATGGCCGGCCGACACGACCGAACCCCATTTTGTTGCCACCGGCGAGTTGGATTCGATGGCTCTTTCACTTATGAACAGCATCACCGAACCGATCGCCGATCTCAAAATCGACAGCGGGAGACTGCAACGGCTCACATTCCGTATCGAAGGCGATTCGACAGAGGCCGAAACGGAACTCACCATGCTGTACGACAATTTGCAAATCGAATTGATCCATCGCAAAGACGGAAAAATCCGCGAACGCAAGTTGCTTTCGACCGTTCTGGACGACTTTGTTCTCATTCCGGACAATCCCCACCTCGGACAAACCCGCATCGGTACCGGAACCGCCCTGCGCAATCCCTACCGTTCGCAATTCAACTACCTGTGGAAGTCGATAGAAACGGGGATCAAATCGACGTTGATCAACCGCCATATCAAACACGACAAGCCCTATCGTTCCCGTCACAAACATTTTTAGAGACAAATAGGGGAAAAAAGAAGAGAGAGTATGTGTGTAAAAAACAACGGAGAGAGGGGAAGGAAAGGAAAGTGACGTAAAAAAGCAGAGAAAAAAGAAGCAGAAAACAAGAAAAGTATTAACGACCCTGTCATTGTGAAACAGGCTTGTCGTCCTGTTCTTTACTCTCCGGGGAGAGCGTATCGGAGGGAATCAGGCCATATTCCCAATAATAGATCCGAATCAACAGCAGAAATCCCGAAAGGAGCAGCGGGCCGAAAATAATCCCCCAGAATCCGAACAACGGAATCCCGAGTATCACGCCGAAAACGACAATCAACGGATGGGTATTCGTTATCTGACGCATCAACACGATCCGACACAGACTATCCACATTGGCAATCACCAAAAAAGCACATAGCCACATAACAATCCCCTGCCAAGGCGCCACTTCGACCCACAAGTATATCCCCATCGGCACTGTCACGACTGCCGTGCCGACCATTGGAATCAGACCGCACACCGCAGTCAGGAAAGCCCAGAAAACAAAATCGGGAACTCCCAAAAGCCAGTAAACCGCAACTGACGCTATCCCCTGACAAAGCATCACCAGCGGTATTCCGACAGCATTGCTGAAAATGATTCCCTTGACTGCCTGCTTGATACTCGTAAGGCTTGTCCCCCGAAAAGGCAAATACATAATTACCCGACGCTCCATCTCCCGTCCCCGCTGCAACATGAAAAACAGTACGACCAACATCAGCAGCACGTTGACCGTAAAGCTATACGTCGTATCGAATAACGACGACGCCACTCGCGTCACTACGCCCCCCGAATCCTGCAACACCTTTTCGGGTACGATTCGGAATCCGAGCAGATCATTCGCCTTTTCCAACAACAGGTTGAACATCTTTTTCACCTGTACCGTATCAACAGCCGAGACCTCCGCCGCAATCATCCGGAACGTAAAAAACCCCAAACCCGAAAGCAAAACGGTCATCGCCAGCACCAAAACCGATGCCGCAAGCCACGATCGCCAATGCCACCGTTCGGTCAGGTAGAACATCACTCGCCGCAAAACGACATAGAGGGTCACAGCCCCCAGAAACGTCCCGATAAAGAACTTCAACCGATAAACGATCAGCAAACCGATAACCAACAGCATGCCGATAAACAACAGTTGCCGAAAAAATGCATTGTCCGCGCTGCGTATTCCTATTCTTCCCATACGATAATCCGATTTTATTCCGTTCTCTACTACAAACAAATATTTCACCAAACCGCTACATTCGGAACAAGATCGATGACATTGCGACCGAAAACACGTTATATTTGCATCAAGGCCCAATAAATCACAAAATACCTATGGAAAAAATCGCAAAAAAACTGACGGATCTGATCGGCAACACCCCGTTGCTCGAACTGGAACGATACAACCGTAAACATGAACTCGAAGCCCGGCTGATCGGGAAACTCGAATACTTTAACCCAGGCGGAAGTGTAAAAGACCGTGTAGCTCTTTCGATGATCGACGATGCCGAACGGAAAGGGTTGTTGCGTCCCGGCGCGCTGATCATCGAACCGACCAGCGGAAATACCGGGGTCGGCTTAGCATTGGTCGCTGCCGTACGGGGATACACCCTGATTCTGACGATGCCCGAAACAATGAGCCTCGAACGCAGGAATCTGCTCAAGGCACTCGGCGCAAAGATTGTCCTGACACCTGGAGCTGAAGGCATGAAGGGAGCCATAGCCAAGGCTGAAGCCCTGAAACAGGAGAATCCAGGTTCAGTTATTTTGCAGCAGTTTGAAAATCCGGCCAACCCGGCTGCACACATTGCCACCACAGGTGAAGAGATCTGGCGCGATACGGAAGGGAAGATCGACATCTTCGTGGCAGGAGTCGGAACGGGCGGAACCGTGACGGGAGTCGGGAAAGCCCTCAAAAAGCACAATCCGAATATCCGCATCGTCGCAGCCGAACCGGCATCTTCCGCGGTTTTGTCGGGGGGAAAAGCCGGTCCGCATAAAATTCAAGGCATCGGGGCCGGTTTCGTTCCCGCTATTTACGACGCTTCTGTTGTCGACGAGGTCATCCCCGTTGATAACGATGACGCCATACGCTGCAGCAGGGAACTGGCTTCCGCAGAGGGTCTGCTGGTCGGCATATCGGCCGGAGCCGCCATTGCCGCCGCTACACAAATCGCCAAACGGCCGGAAAACCGGGGCAAAACAATCGTCGCCCTGCTGCCCGATACCGGTGAGCGATACCTTTCGACCGAACTGTATGCTTTCGACAGCTATCCGCTCTAAATAACCTTAACGACACGACTATCTTAACATACGACGACCGGACGGCAAGCCCGAAAATTTCGAGATTTGCGCCGTCCGGCCGTCATGTATTTTCGTCGTATATTTTTCCTTAGAAATAAGGTGTTAGCAGATTATTTCCGCTTTACCGTCCCCCCTCAATCGGTCACTGCGTCCGGATCAGCATATAGGGAGATTTTTCGGGATCGAGCCACTGCAACACCTCGACAACATCCTCCTCGGGAACCGTAATACACCCCGCACTTCCCTTGTCATATCCGCTCTCGACGTGGAAAAATATGGCGCTTCCCTTATATTTCTCTACCGGACGCATGTTGTACTCAACCACAGCGGCATATTTGTAGGCATCGTCGTCGCGCCGCAGGTACTCGAAATTGTCGGTTTTGGGCTTCTCGGTCGTCATCTGATTGTAAAGCGGGTCTTCAGAATCACTGATCCAATAGTGTTCGGGAGTCACCACTACATAGGGCCACCGCAACTCAATGTCCGCCTCGTAGCCGAAAGCGAATCCCATCGGATAGGCTCCGGATGGTGTCCGCAGATCCCCTTCGCGCTTCTCTCCGAAAGGAGCGATCCCGGCCCGTCCGACATTCGAGTGGATCACCGGAGCCGCCTCGAACCACCGTCCGTTTTCATCCTTTTCGTAACGGCGGAACTGGCACAAGACCCGATCAGGACGGTCGTTATAGACCAATATCAGCTGCCGGCAACTATCCGGCAACCGGATCTGTTCGTCTTGGAAACTCTCAATAAACACATCCGTATCGTTCGTTTTGCGGTACTCCTCAATATAACCTCCGATCCACGCGATCCGTTCCTCGATCGGCGTCCGCAACTCCGAAGGAGCCCCTTTGACCGCCTGCCGATAGCACTCCTCCGCACTGCGCATTGCCATCGTATCGCCGTTCCACAGGCAACCCAGGCGTTCATATATCGTTCCCAACATCAGATTCCCCCATGCTCGTCGGGTAGCACTCCCCTCTTCCAGATAGCGATCGATCTCTTCCATACGTTCCTCGGCCAACTCACGAAGCCTAATCGTCCGTAAATGGGAATAGTTTGTCCCGACCGTCTCGTTCCACTGACGGGGTTCTTCACACATATATACCCCAACCAGCGGATCAGTGGTCTCCGCCAACGTCAAACCGACCGTCCAATAAATCGGAATCATCGTCTCCTGCAACGAATCGCCCACAATCGTACAGCCTCCTCTGTCGAGCGTATCGGTCCGATCCACCACGCAATAGCGAATACGCAACGAGTCGGACTGCGAAGCCGTCAGCCGGACATCCAAAAAATCACCTCCGATCCAACGGCGCAAACCCCGCTCCATCCTGGCTAAACGACCGTACCGCAACGTATATCCGACTTTGGCAGTCCAACGGTGCAAAGCCTCTTCCTGGCCGGCACTCTGGATCGTATAACCCATCGCGTTTGCATCGACCATGGCGTAAATCAACTCTTTCGAGAGTCCGATCTCCTCCGCAAAGGATTTTTCGGTCAATATCGAAGATGTAATATCTTCCGTTTCGACACGGATATAAGCCACCTGATCGGGATAAAAAGCCCGTACGGCAACAACCCCCGCCAGTACAACGATCAGCAGCAAAATCCAACCGCCAAGCCGTAAAAGCCATCGTCCCATACCCCGTTTTTCCATAAAAAAAGCTTTTTGAGGTTTATATTTTCAGCATATGTCGTTTCAACAAGAAACGGGTGTTTCCGTTTCGGTCTCTGCATCTGCCTCTTCAACCGGATCCTCCTTTTCGTTCCGGCTCACGACACAGGCCGCCATCGCATCCCCCGATACGTTCACCGCCGTAATCAACATATCCAACGGACGATCCATCGCAATGATCATCGCAATACCTTCGGCCGGAATCCCTACCGCCACCAATACCAGCATCAGAATCGCCATCCCTCCGCTCGGAATACCGGGTGTCCCGATAGAAGAAACCGTAGTCAGCACCACGATCGAGAGCATTTGGGCCAACGACAAATCGACCCCCATCACCTGCGCCACAAAAACCGTAGCTATGGCGTGATAACAGCTTGTCCCATTCATGTTGATCGTAATACCGGTAGGAAGCACGAAAGAGATCACGTTGCGGGGCAGGCCGAGTTTACGCATCTGCTCGACATTCAGCGGCAGACAGGCCGCACTGGAACACGACGTAAAAGCCAGCAGCTGCACGGGAAATACTGCCCGCATATAGGACTTCAGCGGAACGCGGCTGAGAAAGCGGACGATCAACGGATAACATACGAACAAAATAAAACACAACCCGATCACGACGGTCAAAGCGTAGTACCCCAAAGCCAGCAACAGATCGACGTCTCCGGCAAAACTGACCATCAGGTCGGCCATCAGGGCCATCACCCCCAATGGAGCGATTTTCATTACGTAACCGATGATCTTCAATATAATCGCATTCAACGACTCGACGATCTTTTTGACCGGAGCCGACCGCTCCCGGCCTACCGCCACCATCGCTACGGCAAACACGATCGACAACAGGATCAACTGCAACATGGCCGAGTTATCACCTGCAGCCTGAACGACATTCTCAGGGACCAAATCTTCGATGAAGTGGAGCGGTCCCTGTTCCTGAACCACCTGTGCCGCCTCCTGTTTCTCGGCGACGGACTGTTCGTAATGGATTCTGAACTCTTCGGCCTTCTCTCGTGGGAACACGAAACCCGGACGGATTACGTTTACGGCTATCAACCCGATAAATATAGCGAATACAGTCGTTATCAGATAGATGAACAGCGTTTTGAGTCCCAATCGCGAAAGGTGCTTCATATCGCTCATGTTGGTAATCCCGCTGATAAGCGACACCACGACCAACGGTACCGCAACCAACCGCAACATACGGATAAACACCGTACCCCAAGGTTTCACCCAATCCGTAACCACCTGTTCGGTCCCGGTGGACACGGCAATAAAGCCGATCAGTATTCCGATCGCCATCCCGATCAGAATCGTAACATACAACGGTAGTTTTTTCATCTGTATCCGGCGTATTTCACTCGCTACTAAGACTTCGCTTCCGCTTTATACGCCACTCTTTTTTTTAACAAAATCCTCTTTGCTGTTTTTTGTGCCCCAAATTTATAAATTATCAAGAAATTCGGAGAACCTCTCCGTGAAAAAACGAATTGTCCTTCGATCAGAACGACGCCTCCGTTCTCAAATTCGCTCCGCCATCCGCCTTATAATAGGAATTGTCGGCTCCTACGTTCGACCGGACAATATGGTAAAACAACGATCCATGTATCATATTGCCCGGATCGACGACAAAGTTCCGATAGTTGAAATCGGTCGGGACCTGCCCTGTATTGACCTCGATCCCCACCTGTTCGATCTTGACGAACGATGCGCCGGGTACATGTCCGGCAAAAGGCACTTCGAGCGAAGTCAGGATATTCGAACAGTTCTGTGCATGGATCCGCCCGAACCAACTGGAGTGATCCATTCGCGAGAAGACGAACGCATCTTCGCAATTCCACGCCGAGAGGTTGTTGCCGTTCGTATGTTCGGAAAAAACGAATCCATACCGGAAAGCGCTTTTGACATACAGGTTCCGAAACTCCTGTTCAGGGTTACACCACAGGCGGGGTCCGATAAACCCA
The DNA here is from genome assembly GCA_019119305.1 of Candidatus Alistipes merdigallinarum. GTDB lineage: Bacteria > Bacteroidota > Bacteroidia > Bacteroidales > Rikenellaceae > Alistipes_A > Alistipes_A merdigallinarum. The sequence continues at coordinate 176,506 of DWXH01000040.1, forward strand.
GCCGAGTAATGCCCTTCGGCAGACGGTGCTTTCAATGCAACACTTCGCGTCGACGAGAAGATCAGAACATTATCCGTATACATGGTCGCTGCATAGGCCATATTCATCCCCGACAGGCGAGGATAGCCCCCCGGTTCGGATTTCGCCTGAAAGGCAATATCCTGCAGACGAATGACCGCCTGATTAAGACCGTAACCGTTCGCTCCGGCACCGACGGCAAAGATCGCTACCGGGCATTCGGAAGGATCGGTCTGAATTTCGCCCAACGTATCGGAAAAGAGAATCGTCCCCTCGTCCCACACCTCTGAAGTATCCTCCACCGTATGATTGGCATAAGAACATGGGGTCACTGCACAACCTTCTCCCTGTATACGGATCATTCCGTAATCGCGCTTGCCGGGGGTAATCGATTTGGGTTTCAAGATCAGATGTGCCCTGACATTGTATGCCTCCTGGAGTGCAACCAAACGATAACGGCCTTTCGGGAAATAGACCGTTCCCCCTCCCCGATCCATCACCGAATCGAGCAAAGCCTGAATCGCCGGGCCATCATCCGTCACGCCATCGCCCTTAACTCCATAGTCTTTTACGTTATATACCGGAATAATCCCGTCGGGAGCAGTTTCGTTTTGCACTCCGCCTCCACAAGAGACAAAGCACAAAGACCACACGGCCATACAACAAATAAAAAAAATCTTTCGTATCATAATTTCCAAATTACACATGCCAGATTAAACAAATATAGGGCTTTTCTCCGTAATTTCCCAACCCGATCCCTCCTCGAAAATTTAAAAACATACCCAAAAAACAACACTTTTCCGGCAAATTAAAACTAAATTTGCCGGAAATTTATTCAGAAACGCTTCATGCAACTGAGAAGCCCTTTTCGCAAGCTATCTGTTCTGCTCGTCATCTGTATGGGGATCATTATCGGCCCGCAACGGGGTACAGCCCAAAGCATCCGTGCCGTCACCCCCTGCGACTCGCTCGGAATCAACCGCACCGGATTCGGCCGCTTCATGAACCACGTTTCATCGACCCGGGCCTATGAAATGACCCATATCGCCATCCCATTGATTGCGTCGGGACTTATCATCCAACACAACGACTACCCCTTCCGCAGTCTGCGCAACACATATTTTCCCTCATTTCGCCATCGATACGACGACTACCTGCAATACGCTCCGGCAGGGCTGCTGCTCGGTCTGAAAATCGGAGGTGTCGAGGGTCGCAGTTCATGGGGACGGATGCTGGTTTCAGATGCCTTTGCGGCTGTATTGCTCACAGCCTCGACCCGAATAATGAAATCGGCCTGTCAGGTTATGCGCCCCGACAACACCGACCGGCACTCTTTCCCATCGGGACATGCAGCGACTGCCTTCCTTACCGCAACGCTGCTGCACAAAGAGTATGGACGGACACGCAGCCCATGGTACAGTGTCGGCGGGTATGTAACCGCTACGGCAACCGGGCTCTCCCGAATAATCAACAACAAACACTGGTTGAGCGATGTACTCACCGGTGCAGGCATCGGAATCCTCTGCGGCGAGCTCGGGTACTATTTCACCGACCTGATATTTAAAGACCGAGGTTTGCTCCGCGACGAACTCCCGGAACCGAAATATGATCTCACACACCGGCCCTCGTTCTTGGGACTCTACCTGGGATATAACCTGTTTCTGAACGGAACCGAACGGATCGACGGATCGGAAATCACCTTTCCGACTGGAGGGAATGCGGGAATCGAAGGGGCATGGTTCCTCAACAACCATTTCGGATTCGGAGGACGACTGACCGCCATGAATCTGGACCCGATCGTCGACGGCGTAACCAACCCCGATCAAATCGGAGGGATATCATGTTATTTGGGCGCCTACTATTCACTCCCTTTAACCTGCAAATGGCATGTAGGGACCAAACTGCTCGCCGGATACAACCATACCTCTGCGATCCGCATCCACGACCGCACCCTCGGGAATCGAAACGTTTTCGGAATGGGAACCGGAGTTTCGCTCACCTTCATCGCCCATCACAACTTCGGCATGCGGATTTTTTCCGATTACAACATCACTCCCTCGCTAATCGTTCCCCACGGAAACATTTCACACCTTCTCACCTTAGGCGGCGGGGTAAACCTGCAATTTTAGAACGGCAAAAGAAATTAGCGTATAAATCGCCCTTTTCTCGAAACAATCGGACGATGAATCACGTTCGATTTCCTCATAATTTGTTACCTTTGCAGACAAATTAACCCAAGTATTATAAAATCGAGAAAATGCGCCTATTTCTATTTTGCATCGGACTGTTGAGCTGCATGACAATCCAAGCGGAAGCCCAACCGGATATCATTGCCGACACGACCCGCCCCGTTGAAGAACGGATCCAAAATGCGATCGATCAGATGACGCTCGAAGAGAAAGTCCGGCTCTGTTTCGGAGGCGAACGTTTCGGAGAGGTGGTCTTGCCCGGAGTCCCCCGCCTGAACATCGATCCGATCTATGCCGCCGACGGTCCCCGGGGCGTACGTGCGGGTGACGTCACGGTTTTTCCTTCCGGCATAGGTCTCGCCGCTACATGGAATCCGCAATTAGTCGAACAAACCGGACAAGTCATCGGAACCGAAAGTCGTGCCCGCGGAATCGGCATGGTTTTCGGACCTGCATTCAATATCAACCGCGATCCGCTGGGAGGCCGGTTTTTCGAATACCTCACGGAAGATCCCTATCTGAACGGGAAAATAGCCGCAGCACAGGTAAAAGGGATGCAAAAAGAGGGCGTATCGGCCTGCATCAAACATTTTGCCGTCAACAGCCGCGACCTAAACCGAAACTGGTACATGAGCCGCGTGGACGAACGGACGCTGCGCGAAATCTATCTGCGCGGATATGAAATCGCCGTCAAAGAGGCCGATCCGTGGGGCTGCATGACTGCCGCAAACGGACTGAACGGCGAACTTTGCAGCGACAACGAGTGGCTGCTCAATGAGGTACTGAAAAAAGAGTGGGGATTCAAGGGTCTCGTGCTCACCGACTTCTGCCACTCCCGATCGACCGAGAAAGCCGCATTGGCCGGCCTCGACATCGATATGCCCTGGGGCGATTTCGAAACGATCCTTTTCGGAAAGCCGCTGATGGAAGCGGTTGAACAGGGGAAGGTCCCCGAATCCGTTTTGAACGAAATGGTCCGCCGGATTCTGTGGGTCAAATACAAAACCGGCGTTCTCGATCATAAAGACCTGAAAGCCGGCTTCGCCGTCAACACCAAAGAAAACCAAGAGGTTGCCCGTCAAGCTGCCGAAGAGAGCATGGTTCTGCTGAAAAACGAGAACGATTTTCTGCCGCTCGACCTCGACATGACGAAACGGGTCGTGCTGATCGGGCCGAACTGTGCACAACGCTTCTGTATACTGGGACTCGGAGGAAGTTCCGGTGCCCAAGCCGCGTATGAGATCACCCCGCTGAAAGGCTTGGAAAATAAGCTGAAAGGCAAAGCCGAACTCTGTTACCTACCTTTGACAGGAGACTCACCGTTCACGCCGATCCCCACCGAGTGCTGGACCGGCCAGAAAGAGGGCAACGGAGTCCGCGCTACCTACTACAAACGCGGAGAGGGTCAGGTACAAGCCGTAAAAATCGAACCGACGGTCGATTTCAGCTGGTTCAACCAATCCCCCGTTCCCGACAAAATCCAACCCGGTGATGTACGTGTCGTCGTAGAGGGCAAAATCAAGGCTCCCGTAACCGGAACCTACACGCTCAAGCTGATCACCGACAACAACGCCGAGTTCTGGGTATCTGACATGGGGGCTCAAGCCATACGCAATACAGAGAGCGGCGTCCCGCAACAAAACACGGCCATGTGTTTCTTCGAGGCCGGAAAGACCTACGACATCCGGATCGACTACTCCCAATCGCCCGAAGGGATGAAAAACGCAACTGAAATGAACTATTGGGCCAAAGAAAACCCCTCGTTGCGGTTAGAATGGGCGCTGCCGAGCGACGAAAAGATCATTGCCGAAGCCATCGCTCCCTATCACGATACGCTTGTCACAGCCGATGTGATCGTATTCGTGGGGGGAACCGACCACAACCTCGACTGCGAAGGCCGCGACAGAACCTCGATGAACTTCCCGCAAGGACAGACCGAACTGATCCGTCAGGTCGCAGCAATCAACCCCAATATGGTTGTAGCCCTGATGCACGGAGCTCCGATCGACCTGCCGTGGATCGACTGCGTACCGGCGGTTCTGGACATGTTCTTCCCAGGTATGGAGGGCGGTACGGCCATGGCTGACCTGCTTTTCGGCGATGCAACGCCTTCCGGACGTCTGACTTTCAGCTGGCCCATGCAGCTGGAGGACTCACCCGCCTACAAACTCGCTACGCAAGACATCGACAACGTATACTACACGGACAGTCTGATGGTAGGATACCGCTATTTCGACACCGAAAACATAGCCCCGCGCTACGAATTCGGATACGGTCTGAGCTACACCACTTTCGATTACGGGAAAATGAAACTTTCGCGTCAGGGCGATTCGTGTATCGTGACTATGAAAATCAAAAACAGCGGGCCGAAAGAGGGTGCCGAAACCGTACAGATCTACGTCGGTCAGAAAAACTGTAAATACACCCGACCGGTTCACGAACTGAAAGCCTTCGAAAAGGTCTTTTTGAAAGCCGGTGAATCACGTACGATCTCTTTTGTGCTGGACAAAGATGCCTTCTCGTATTGGAATCCGGACCAAAAAAGATGGGTTCGCGATTCGGATGAGTTTACGATCGAAGCCGGTCATTCGTCGCGAGACATCCGCAGAAGTGCAAAAATCAAATTTTAAACCGACACCTTCTTCACCATATTTGAACAGAACGACAGCAAGAAAGCCAAAGACAAAAAGTTGTAGATTTTACAAAAAAAGGCTACCTTTAAAGTTGGATTTCATTGGAATTTTTACATATTTACCCGATATTCATGAATAAAAAACTCAACAAAGTCATCGTGCTCGGATCGGGCGCTTTGAAAATCGGACAAGCCGGAGAGTTCGACTACTCCGGTTCACAAGCCCTCAAAGCCCTCCACGAAGAGGGGATATCCACCGTATTGATCAACCCCAACATCGCAACGATACAGACTTCGGAAGGTATCGCCGATCGGGTCTATTTCCTTCCGGTCAACCCCTACTTCGTCGAAGAGATCATCAAGAAAGAGCGTCCGGACGGTATCCTGCTCGCTTTCGGCGGACAGACCGCTCTGAACTGCGGAACGGAAATGTACCTGAACGGAACGCTGCAACGCTACGGCGTTGAAGTGCTCGGCACCTCCGTCGAGGCCATTATGGCAACCGAAGACCGCGACCTGTTCGTCAAAAAACTGAACGAGATCGATGTCAAAACACCGGTCAGCCAAGCCGTCGAGTCGATGGACGATGCAATCGCCGCAGCAAACCGGATCGGATTCCCGATCATGGTTCGCTCAGCATACGCATTGGGAGGACTCGGCAGCGGTATCAGTCAAAATCTGGATGAGTTCAAAACCCTCTGCGAAAGCTCTTTTGCCTATTCAAAACAGATTCTGGTAGAGGAATCATTAAAAGGTTGGAAAGAGATCGAGTTCGAAGTGATCCGCGATAAGAACGATCACTGCTTCACTGTCGCCAGCATGGAAAATTTCGACCCGCTGGGAATCCACACCGGCGAAAGTATCGTCGTTGCCCCCACCTGCTCACTCGACGAACAGGAACTCACCATGCTCCAGGAACTCTCGAAAAAGATCATCCGCCACATCGGAATCGTCGGAGAGTGCAACATACAATATGCCTTCAATTCGGAAACGGACGACTACCGCGTGATCGAGGTCAACGCCCGCCTGAGCCGTTCATCGGCCCTCGCTTCGAAAGCTACCGGTTATCCGTTGGCTTTCGTCGCCGCCAAATTGGCTTTGGGATATACCCTGGATCAGATCGGCAAGATGGGTACGCCCAATTCAGCCTATGTAGCTCCTTCACTCGACTACCTGATCTGCAAGATCCCGCGTTGGGACCTCAGCAAATTCATCGGCGTTTCGCGCCAGATCGGATCGAGCATGAAATCGGTCGGCGAGATCATGTCGATCGGTAAATCGTTCGAAGAGATTATCCAGAAGGGTCTCCGCATGATCGGACAAGGCATGCACGGATTCGTCGGAAACGAAGGACTCGAATTCGGTGATCTGGATGAAGAGCTCTCCAAACCGACCGACCTGCGTATTTTCGCCATCGCCGCAGCACTGGAAAAAGGTTATACGATCGACCGCATCTACGAACTGACCAAAATAGACCCGTGGTTCCTCGAAAGGCTGAAAAACATATACGACTACTCGCTGGTACTGAAAAAATACTCTAAAATCGAAGAAATTCCGGCTGAAGTGCTGTTCGAGGCAAAACGGCTCGGTTTTTCAGACTTCCAAATCGCCCGTTTCGTCGAATCACCCGAAGGAAACCTCGAGAAGGAGTCGCTCCGCGTCCGTGCTGCCCGCCACAAAGCCAACGTGCTACCGACCGTAAAACGGATCGAAACGGTCGCATCGGCCGATCCCGAACTGACCAATTACCTCTACTTTACATACGACGGTAAAGAGCACGACGTCCCCTACTTCAAGAACGAACGATCGGTCGTAGTGCTCGGATCGGGAGCCTACCGTATCGGCAGTTCGGTTGAGTTCGACTGGTGTTCGGTCAATGCGGTGCAAACTGCCCGAAAACTGGGATACAAGTCGATCATGATCAACTACAACCCCGAAACGGTGTCCACCGATTACGACATGTGCGACCGGCTCTATTTCGATGAGTTGTCGTTCGAACGCGTACTGGACGTCCTTGAGCTGGAGATGCCTAAAGGGGTCATCGTATCGGTCGGCGGACAGATTCCGAACAATCTGGCCATGCGGCTCCATCGGCAAGGCATTCCTATTCTGGGCACCTCGCCGCTCTCGATCGACCGGGCCGAAAACCGGCATAAATTCTCCAGCATGCTCGACCAGCTGGGCATCGATCAACCGGCATGGAAAGAGCTCTCGCACATGGATGAAATCTACGAGTTCGTCGAGAAGGTGGGCTATCCGGTACTGGTTCGTCCATCGTATGTGCTCTCGGGTGCAGCCATGAACGTTTGCTATACGGCCGAACAGCTCGAAACGTTCCTCAAACTCGCAGCCAAAGTATCGAAAGAGTACCCTGTCGTGGTTTCACAGTTCATGCAACAGGCTAAAGAGATCGAATTCGACGCCGTAGCCCACAACGGCGAAATCGTCGAATACGCCATCTCGGAACATGTCGAGTTCGCCGGAGTACACTCGGGTGATGCCACGCTCGTGTTCCCTGCTCAGAAGATCTACTTCGAAACGGCACGGCGCATCAAGAAAATCAGCAAGAAAATTGCCAAGGAGCTCAACATCAGCGGACCTTTCAACATCCAGTATCTGGCGAAGAACAACGAGGTCAAGGTTATCGAGTGTAACCTGCGGGCATCGCGCAGCTTCCCATTCGTATCGAAAGTCCTCAAACGAAACTTTATCGATACGGCAATCCGTATCATGCTCGATGCTCCATACGAAAAACCGGACCACACGAATTACGATATCGACTGGATCGGAGTAAAATCCTCGCAGTTCTCGTTCGCGCGGTTGCACAATGCCGACCCGATTCTGAGCGTCGACATGTCCTCGACGGGCGAGGTCGGATGTCTGGGTGACGACTTCTCCGAAGCTCTGCTCTCTTCGATGATCTCCGTCGGATATGACATTCCGAAACAGAACGTTATGGTCTCGTCGGGTGACACCAAATCGAAGGTCGATCTGCTCGATCCCTGCCGGATGTTGCAGGCGCATGGCTACACGATCTACGCCACGGCCGGAACTCAACGTTTTCTGGCTGACCACGACATCGAGGCACAAACGGTGGGTTGGCCCGATGAACATACGCCATACAATGTCATGGATATGATCGCCGGACACAAATTCGACCTGATCGTCAACATTCCGAAGAATCATACGCATCGGGAGCTGACCAATGGATACCGCATCCGCCGGGGCGCAATCGACCACAACATTCCGTTGATCACGAATGCCCGTCTGGCCAGTGCGTTCATCCATGCATTTTGTGAGAAAAAGCTCTCCGATATCCAGATCAAGAGCTGGCAGGAGTACCAACTATAATAGGTTTCTGTTCTCTCTGAAACTGACTACAAAAAGAGATCGGGGCCCGGTAATTCCGAGCCCCGATCTCTTTTTATCTAAAACGGATTTCACACCAAAGCGCCTTCCCCTCATTCCGTGCTTTATGGCATGCCGCAAAAAAAACGTCGCTCCCCTCGATACATTTTTATTTGGCATCGAAGAGCTTCGACTCGAACAGCGCGGACCCTTCACTCTTTCGGTGCAGCAGATTTTGCTTCCTGCGCCTCCTGCATCCGATTTTGCTTCTTGTCTCCGTGGAAATGGCAGCGTCTATGGGACCTTCTTCTCCGATGCTCCGTCCCCGTCGTACCTTCGGGTGCTCCTCCCTCGGCTACTCGGCTCTCCGTTGCTCGGTTCACTGCGGCCTCTGCACTGGAATTCTGATCTGCCTGCGGTTGGGTTGTCTGATGTTCCGGCATTTCGCGCGGATCCCGGCCCTCGCGTTTCGGTCCACGTCGCCGGTTCGAACGATGCCCGCCCCGACGGCGCCCCTCGTCATCTCGTGGTGCATACTTCGGCCCTGCTCCCAAACGCTCCGGTAACGGCAACTTCTCAATCTCCCGATCGATAAACCGTTCGATCCGATGGAACTTTCCCTGCTCCTTCTCGTTGACAAAGGTAATCGCCGAACCCTCGGCACTCGCCCGGGCCGTGCGGCCAATCCGATGGATGTAATCCTCCGGGTCGTGCGGCACATCGAAGTTAATGACCATACCGATATCCTCAATATCGATACCCCGCGCCACGATATCCGTCGCAACCAATATGTCGATCTTTCCGTTTTTGAAATTCAACATCACCTCTTCGCGCTGCTCCTGCTCCAGATCGGAGTGCATCGCCGCTACACGCAACTTCATGCGCTTCAACGAATAGTTCAGCTCCTTGACCTTCTGTTTCGACGAAGCAAAAATGATCGTTTTGGCTCCGGTCGGCTTTGCAAAAAGCTCACGGATCAACTCCATTTTCTGATTCTCGTAGCAGACATACGCCCCCTGCGTGATCGCCTCATTGGGTCTCGAAACCGCAATGTTCACCTCTGCCGGATTGCGCATAATCTGCTTGGCCATTTGCCGGATCTTGGGCGGCAGCGTTGCCGAAAACATGATCGTCTGCCGCTCGACCGGCAAATAGGAGATGATCTTCATGATATCATCGTAAAAACCCATATCCAACATACGGTCAGCCTCGTCCAACACAAAATATTCGACATGAGAGAGATCGATCCCGCTGTTGGTCAAATGCGCCAACAATCGCCCAGGGGTCGCCACAACAATATCCGACCCCATCAACATACCTTGCTTCTGCTGGCTCCAGCCGATCCCGTCTCCCCCTCCGTAAACAACGGTTGTCGAAATCGGAAGAAAGTAGGAAAATCCTTGGAATTGGGTATCGATCTGCTGGGCCAACTCCCGTGTCGGCACGACAATCAATGACTTGACCACATTGTCGGGATTTCCTTCCCGATAGAGCCGATCCAACAACGGCAACGTATACGCCGCAGTCTTTCCGGTCCCCGTCTGGGCACATCCGATCAGATCGCGGCCCTCCAGAATTACGGGTATCGTCTCCTGCTGTACCGGGGTCATCTCCACAAAATTCATCGCTTCGATACCCCGTAAAACCTCTCGATCCAAATTAAATTCATCGAACCTCATATCCTACCTAATTTTTCACTGCCGCGAAGATAGCGAAACATTTCGAGATCGCCTCAATCCTTCCACACCGACTCGAAGCTGTAATCGCCCGATCCGACCTCATACACGGCACACCCGTCCTCCTCCTTCACAAAACGAATCTGCGTCGAATTTCCGATGCGGCGACCACCCTCCTTAACGCTGCGTACCTGCTGCGTAGGAACATAGACCGTCGCCACCGAATTGGCCGGTACATGGACACGAAAGGTCAACCGACCGTTCTGCTTGCTCCATGCACTTCGAATGGGGCCTTTCACGGATTGGAACTCTCCCTCGGCAAACTCCAGATCATTCGGAATATAGGGATGGATCGTGAACCGTTCGAATCCGGGATGGGCTACATCGGGAATGATTCCCAAAATATATTTGTAGAACCATGAGTCGACCGATCCCATCATCGGATGGTTGTGCGAATTCATCGCATCGCCCGTGGCATACTCCCAACGTTCCCAAAGAGTTGTCGCACCGTTTTCCAACATATACCCCCAACTCGGATAGGTCGTCTGAACAGCTATCTTATAGGCCGTTTCGACATGCCCGTATTGGGTCAACATCTCCATCAGATACTTCGTACAGAGGTTTCCGGTCGTCAGGTGGTAGTCGTGTGCCGCAACATCCTTTGCCAGATTATCCACCACACGGGCGATCCGATCCTCCGGCACGACTCCCAAAAACAGAGCGAACGAGTTTGCCGCCTGATTATTTGCTGCATATCCGCCCTGCTCCTCGTTCCACCACGTATCGTTGAATGCCCGGGCCGTCCGATCCGCCAACTGACGGTAATATTCACAATCCGTCTCCTTATCCAACAACGCAGCCATTTCGGAGAGCATCGACGCACAATAATAAAGGTAACCTGTCGACATCAGGACCCCCGGCGTATCCTTCGACACGGCCGACCACGGAGCCACCGCATATTCGATCGGAGGCGACCAATCCCCGTAATAGCTGTACTCGACGACCCCGTCTTTCGTACGCGATGCCAGATAATCGACCCACGCTTTCATGCCGTCGTAATGGTTGCGTATCACGTTGAAATTACCATAATACTCATAGCACTTCCATGCGAGAAGGAGATAGCTGGCAGAAACAGGGTCTGCCGGACGCGCTCCGAAGCGATAGGGCGCCACACAGGTGATCGTCCCCGCTTCATCCTGCGTATCGCTCACATCGGCCAAGAATTTCGGATAAAACCGCGAAAGATCAAAATTATAGAGGGCCTGCTCGATCCGTACCGTCAAGTCATTCATCCATCCCATCCGCTCGTCACGCTGGGGGCAATCGGTCGGAACACTATGCAGGTTACTCGATTCCGTAGCTACAACCATCTTATGAATACGGTTCAACAGCTCGTTGCTGCATCGGAACTCGCCCGTCTTAGCCACCGCATTGCGGACAATTTTGACGACAATATCCCCTTCCTGCGGTGCCTTGGGCAAACCTTCGACCTGGATATAACGGAATCCATGGTAGGTGAAACGGGGTTCCCATTTTTCGACGCCCTCTCCCTTGAGGATATAGATATCGGTTGCCTTAGCATTCCGCAGATTTTCCTGATTAATCGTACCGTCGTCGTAAAGCGACTCGGCAAACTTCATCGTCACCTGACGTCCACGTTCCCCTTCGACCCGAAGCGAAGCCCATCCGGCCAGATTCTGCTTCGTATCGAACACATAGACACCGGGAAGCGGTTCCCCGATCAGTTGCGGCACAAGCGTATCGACCACCTCGATCGGTTCCATCATCTGCGACACCATACGCCCGCCCGGTGTATCAGCCACGTGGGCCCAACCCCAACTCTGATTCATCAATCCCTCGGGAACGCCCGGCTCATAAAGTGCGGGAACGTCTTGCCGCGCATCGTAACTCTCACCATCGAAAATCGTTGAATAAACCGTCGGACCGGTCGTCACAGAGCGAACGTTATTCGAAGTCCACACCGCCAAATTTCCGTTTTTATCGGTCACCTCGAGTTGCAGGCGCAGTTTCGACATGCCGTACCATCCGGGAGCCACCGTAGCCAACAGAACATTCACCCCGGTATGCAGATATTCGGTCACATCGTATGTCGAATAGTAGATTCTCTTGTTGTAAGTACTCTGAGCGGGTTCCAGCACCCGGTTTCCCACTTTGCGGCCATTGATCATCATCTCATAAAAACCTAACCCCGAAATATAGAGCCGTGCCTGCGCTACCTCTTCAGGTTGAGGAATCGTCCCTTTAAAGTAAAGCACACGTCCGGGCATCCCGGGCACATAGGCAATCCAATCCGAACTCCAGTCGGACTCATTCAGCAACCCCATCTCGAAAAAGGCCGGATCCGACCATTCTGACTCCGTCCCGTCAGAGCTCCAAACCTTGACTTGCCAATAGTAACGGGTTCGGCTACGAAGCTCCGGCCCACTGTAAGGCACACCCGTCGAAACCGATGCAGAAACCTCACCACTGTCCCACAAGTATTCACCTGCAGCCAGTTTTTCTTTCGACTCCACGGTTACGATCCGGTAAGCCGACTGGAGGAATCCCCGCTTTTCGCTCTCGATCCTCCAGCTAAACTGAGGGGTTCGCGCATCCAAACCGATCGGATCGACCGCATATTCACATTTCAAACCCACGACCGATATATCCTTCGTCTCGGGTGTCTCTCCCGTCACTGACTTCGGCCACAAATATCCGGCCGCCAGCAGAACGAGCAGACAAAAAACTCCTTTCCAATTCATAATCTCCAATTTTAGGTTAGTTTATCAAACTATTCGTATATCTCCGGCACATCGATCAAGGTACGTGCAACCATACGACCTGCTCCAGCTACATTCGGATGATGCATGTAGGTAGACAATACATAAGGTGAATTCGGTCCGTAATCTTCGAGCCACATGGACGACGGATCGACCTCCTTGCCGTCGTAATTTTTTGAAGTGGCCAGATCGAACTTACACCCTTTGATTCCATATTTTTGCCGGACACGCTCAATCAACGCATTTTCGGCGATCTGACTGGCACTCTCGTTACAAGGAATGTTATTCAGAATCGGAATCGAACCCTGCGACAAGATGTACTCCACCAGTTGGCATAAATTCTCCTCCGTATTTCCCCCGTTGGTACCGATCGTAACCATCACGTATTTTGCTTTCAGATAGGGTAACTCGTTCACAATCCGTTTCAGCACCTCGTTGATGGTCGTACCGCCGCGTCCGCTTGCTATGGCGCCTCCCTTGACCCGACGGATGATCTGCTGCACCCACGACTGCGGGAACAACTCGCTCGGGAAATAGCCGTCGGGTTCGGTAATCGAATCGCCGTACAACAGCAGCGTCAAATCGCACTTCGGTGCCACTACGCACATCTGCTTCACCAAAAGCTCCGTCCCGGACACCAACCCGAAACAGTAATAGTCGTACTGCCGCCCGACATACACCTCGCTCTTTACGGCACCAGCTCCGCATCCCCCGCTTCCGTCGATCGTCACATCAATCTGTTCCGATTGCCCCGTATAGAGATCCGTGATTCGCAGAGTCGAAGTCTGATACTCCCTCCGGAGTTCTACAATGTATTCATGTCCGGAGTTCAATAGCGAAGAGTGTAGCACCTTTTCGGGAGTCCCCGCAATCGAGATTGTTCGGGCAGCCATATCCACATAGGCCTTGAACTCACCCTGATCGCCCTGAAAGACAGCACGGGCATCGGCCGACAGTTTTACATGATAACGCACGGCACGCTCACCCAAAGCGTAATATCTGTCCAACCGGACCAATCCATCCTTCCCCGTCACGCTTAGTCCCGAATCGGTATACCCGGCTGTCTGATCCTCGAAAATCAGCTCCGGATCGGGACAATCCCGGTTCAATACCCTGTCATATAAAACCGTAGTAGGTTTCAAAGGTTCTTTCTCATCCGGTTTCGCCGATACGCCGAGACCCATCCATACAGCCAGCAGAGTCAGCGACAACAACCGTAGTTCAGTCGATAATGGTTTTCTCATCTCTTCGTAAAATCCGTTTATTGAACTTTCACATAATTCCATTTCCGGCTCTCCTTTTCATCGAGCCGATCTCTACAAAGATAAACAGGATAACCGTTTCCCGAAACTAAAATGGGTACCTTTCTACCGAATCGGCTGCATTTTCTCCTAATAAAAACAGATTATGCGGATCGACTGATCGATCCGCATAATCTGTTGTGTACTTCGTCTTGTCCCCGATCCGACAGAGAACCTGTCCGATCGGTATATTTACGACATCCTATTTCTGAAAAATATCCTTATACTTGTTGATGAAATAGACCGGCGTGCAACTCCATGCATGACAATAACTGTTGACCGGGAAGAATCCATAGGGCGATTTAAAATCATCGTTCGGATCATACACCTCCCAGAACGTATCGGCACCCTTTTCGATCATTCCGCCCCAATAGCTCTTCAACAGCTCTTTGGCCCGATCGTTCATGCCGCATTGAATCATCGCCTCGATCACATAATGATAAGCGTAAGGCGATCCGGGATAGCAAGTTGTCGGATCATCCAACACCGCAGTCAAGGCCCGCTCTCCCTCTTTTGCCGTAAGGGTCTCAGAAAGAATCATCCATACCTGACTCAAATAGGAGACCTGACGGTCGGGCCCCGACACGATGACACCTGTCGCCTTATCATAGAAATTTTTGCGCGACGCCTTGCGCATGGCCTTAACCACATCGGGCCACTCCTTCACCTCATCTTCCCGTCCCAACATAGTAGCCAGTTCATAACTTTTGTCGATGGCAAAAGTCATCAACCCCTGAATCGGCGCATGCCGGTTCAGATCGTCCTTCCAGTCGAAAACCAACCACCACTGAGGCTGTTTTTCCATATCGTAAACATCATCCTTGAGGTAAGTACGGGCAAACTCGACCTGACGTACCACAACCGGCCACAACTCTTCGGCCGTCTGCCGGTCCCCGGTCGCTTTCAGATACTCCAACAACGTAACCCCATACAACAAACTGTAATCCATCGTGTGCTGATTGATCTGAGGCTCGGGTTTAGGTAATTCATATACCGTCGCGTGCAACCATCCGTCCTCATCGGCAAGGGCTGCCAACAAATAGAGACAACGGCGGGTCAGCGCATGATTCTCAAACGAATAGGTGTTGGCCATCGATTCCAGATAGAGGTCCCCGATCCACAACCGCTGGTCGCGTTTGGGCCCATCTTCATAAACCGTCTGCATACACTCTTTCAGGGTCTTCAACCCGATCTCGTTGATTCGTGCGATCATCGGATCGACTGTCGGTTCCAAAGGCCGCCCCTCTCCCGAAGCCGAACTAACCGCCTCAAACTTTATATCCGATATCCTAAAATCGTAATACGACTGAGCCAACAGCTCGATTTTGACATAACGGCAAGCCAGACGGCGCTCGATCGTAACGGTCTCGGGCAAATGCATCACGGTAACCACCTCATCTTGTAACCATGCACGGCTCAATCCGCCCGGATAAGGATCGAACGGAGTATTCAATTCGGCCGGCACTTCAGCAAATGTCAGCCGAAAGCGTAACGGCGCATCGGCCGGCAATCCGGTATGGTCAATTCGGAAAGTAAAATAACCGGTCAGGTGGTCTCCGAAATCGACAATCACCTCCTTCCGGTTTTTGAAAGAGCTGTTATACAAGGAATCAATTGGTTCGGTACGGATCATCTTCCATCCTTGAAAGGCCTCCGGGTCTTTCTCGCTGCACACGATCCACTGCGGTTTCACCTCCGTCCGGATCAATTCGGGCATATTTTCACGCGCCTTTTCGAGCCATCCGGCCCGCTGATCGGCAAATGCAACCGTCTGCGCTCCGACTGGTATTGTCAAAACACATGCTGCTGCAAAAAACAGACAAGTCAATAGTTTTCTCTTCATTCGTGGGTCTTATTTTAGGGTTTTATGATTAAATGATTTGTTACAAAATTATCATTCAGAAAATGTTCCGCTTTGCGACACCCTCTTCTTCAATATCGTCTAATAACTTAACGTGCGAACGAACTCTTCGGCCTCAGGTGTCAATACCCGATCATCCCGGTCGATCCATCCCGATTTTACCAATGCCTCACGCTGTTTGTCGATCGCTCGAGTAATTGAATAATCAGGACGTTTCAACTTTTCATAATAACTCCGCTCCGAAGGACGTATAGTTCTATCAAATACCTGTTCGCGTGTCGGCCTGCGTTCCGCTTCCCACGCAAATCCGGGCATCAACTGAGATTGCGTATCGGGAATCTTATCCATCGGATAGATCGTATATGACGGCTGCCCACGGTAAATAATCGTCGACAGCTCCTGGTCTTCGAACTCGAAAGTAATGTCCGCGCACTCCGCCACGAGGAATCCGCTGATGTGACGGTCGGTACTGTCCCCCTCCTCCATGTAATAATAGGTCCGGCCGTTGCCTTTTACATCGGTCCGATAAATTTTTCCCTTATCGAAAAACGACTCGATCTCCTTGCCTGACACCTGATTGAAGTGGATCGTATCGACCCGTGAACTCATCAATGGCTCTCCGGTAAACAGTGCTCGCTCAAGGCTCTGATTTCGGGTAAAAATATCGACGATTTGAGCTGTTATCTGGTTTTCCTCATTCCACAAAACAGGGTTAATATACATGTGGATCGTCGAGTCGGCAGTAAATCCGACTATTGAATCACAAACTGCCTGAAAATCGGTCCTATAAATACGTACATTCCGATATCCATGTACCGTCCGTACCAAAGAATCGGCCGGAGTCAATGTTGTGGAGTCGACCTGGGCCACCCACTCTTCCGGCTGCAGCTGCTCGACCGCTGTCGAGTCTCCTTCCTGAGCCGTAACTTCGGGAGCAGTCTCCTCCACCAATACTGAATCGGGGGTTAACAACATCTGCAACGAATCGATACGATGTAATGCCAATGAATCCTCCGCAGTTGCTTTCCCCTTCAAAAATCTGCGGGCAAGATATTTGCGTTCCCGATTCAACTCCTGTTGCATGGCTTTCCGTTCGGCCTCTTCAGCCTTTTTCCGCAATGCACGGATTTTCTCCATCACCCTCTCGTCCTTCTGGTTGCGAATTGAGTCCCGTTCAGCTTGTTTCTGTTGCTTTTCCGCAATTTTCATCGCCTTTTGCGGAGATATGGAGTCTTGTGCTGCTACCAGCGAATCTCCCTCCGCGGCAATTACATCTGTCGAATCCGTTGGAATCTGTGCGACTTCTGTCGTCGAATCTGCCGGAGAAGAAACGGCTGATTCTTTCGCCGAAGAGTCAGCTTCGGCAGTAACAACAGGAACAGCTGCAGCCGGCGGCAGCTCCACGCCTGTCGAATCCGAAATATCCGTCTGTTTGGGAGGCTCTGTTACCGATGGAACTAACGGCTTGTCCGCCTGTTGAAGTGAATCCGATTGCGTACTACTGTCCGAGGGCTCCCCAACCGGAGCTACCGCAGGTTCTTTCCCAACAGAATCCTCTGCAATACCCATCGAAACACCGGGGTCCAGCCGTCCGGCTATAGGCCCGTTATCCACCGACAGGCTATCTCCGTCTATAGAAATCGTAGTGATATCCAACGAATCACGTACTGAAGACACCTCCGGAACGTCCGGCACCGAATCATTCTTGAATCGGTTCACCGTATACATATATATCGTATCGGACCGCATAAAAACCGTATCCGATCCATCCTCCTCATAGCCGGCCAATGCCGGATTGCGAGTCAGCAACGCCTGCTGTTTATCCCCCCAATACCGTGCATAATCGCCAAATGCGAAAGTCCGCTGTTTGCGGTCGAACATCTGCACTTTATTCAGCATCAGCGCATTCTGCGTAGGTTGCTCATAAACGATCGTATCAGCCCACGCTTCCTGATCCGGAGTCATGATATAGGAGTCGTCCGTAAAGACATAGCGCTGTTGCTTGCTGTTATAAGTTCCCTTTTGGGCCGTCAAAAACTCATCCCGGTCGTTCCAGATATACGAACGCGTTGCAAACGTGGCAATTTCCGAATCCAAATTGTAAGTGACCGAATCCGAACTTATCATGTATTCCGGATTACTCATTTCTACGTTATGGACCCCTACAATCTCGCGCAAATCGGCGTAATAGTACCCCTCGTCCGACTCCATCAGGTTATCCTGCTGGGAAAGCGTTCCCCCTCCATAATAACGACCGATATTATCCAGTGTATTGAAAGTAAAGTTCCGGGTATAAAGTGTGGCATCCTTATCCACCATCTTTATCAGGGGTGAATAAATCCTCGCCTCATTCAGGATACCGTTGTAATCCGCCTTGTCGCCGTAGATGAACGTACTGTCCTTATTGACCACCACATTCTGATAACAGTCCATCAAACGTTCGCTATAACGGACTGCGCTATCGCACATGATCACGGCTCCATTATGGAAGAAGACAACATGTCCCACCAGACAAAGCGCGGTCGAATCCCCCACCTTGATACGCGACATCTGATCGGCCCGGAAGTCGACCGATGCTCTCCCGCTCTCATCTTGCTGGATCGGACTCTGGCCGAACGCCACGAAAACACCCACCGTAGCGAGCAAAGACAACAACGATATAAAAATCTTACGGCTCACCAACTGGTTTCTTTATCTATTTATTAATTTGATTGAGCGCTTCCTGTTCGAATTTGCAATCGCGGAACTCTTCGTCTATTCGAATATACATTCCCCGAATCTTTTCCTGAATCCACGCATTCATCTCTTTTTCCTGTTTTTGGGCAAGAGCCAATCGCTCAATCTGTTTGTAGTCTTCACTTAAATTGGCCCGGTGAACCGGAATAATCTCTTTCAACATCACCATTTTACACAACAGGTCACTCGTCATATTCTGAGAGGCATACGGTTTCGAAATTTCACCCGGTTTCAATTCCGTCAAAGCATCGAGGTCCTCCTTACTTAACTGCTCTTTATAAAATTTAGTCGAAGCATCCGACGGATCGACCATTCC
The DNA here is from genome assembly GCA_019119305.1 of Candidatus Alistipes merdigallinarum. Lineage (GTDB taxonomy): Bacteria > Bacteroidota > Bacteroidia > Bacteroidales > Rikenellaceae > Alistipes_A > Alistipes_A merdigallinarum. Next base: position 195,363 of record DWXH01000040.1, read on the forward strand.
CCGATAATAGGCCTCCAATTGCTCCATATTCGAAGCTATACCTCCATTTTTCTGAGAAAAACGATCCTCAGAATATTCCGCTACCGCCTCTTCAAAAGTAAGATTACCGACAAGAATCTCATTTCGTACACTGTCCAATAGATTGTACGGAGCTTCCAAATCCCGTTGGAAATATTGCGGCCGGACAACGATATGACGGACATGGTACTGCGGCCCGACTTGTTCAATCAACTGTACCAAATGGAATCCATACTCCGTCTCCACAACTCCCGACACTTGTCCCGGTTTGAGTTGCGACATCGCATTGGCAAACCGTTCGACAACCATGTCTTTGGTAATCATTCCCAAATCACCGCCCCGGGACGCAGATCCATCTTCTGAATAGATACGGGCCAACGTTTCAAACTTCTCGCCATTCAATATACGTTCCCTCAACTCGAGCAACTTACTCTGGGCACGCATCTTTGCCTCCTCCCGTGCAGCCGGAAAACGCACGATCTGCGCATATACATATTGCTCGGGGATCAACGGAATCGTATCTTTGGGCAGATGTTTGAAAAACTTTTCCACTTCGCCGGGTGTCACGACCACTTTATTGCGGATCGTATTCTCCATCTCATAAGCATAATTCTCCTCTATCGCCTGATTTCGAAGTTCATTTTCAATCTCGAATTTCGGACTCCCATAATATCGTTCAAGTGCGGCCAATGAACCGTGCAACTGCATCTCCTCGTCCAACGACTCTTTTACTCGCTGCAAAATCATCACTTCATTAATCTTAATCGAATCGATCAACGCTTGATTATACAGAACTTTACTAAGAATCAACTGTTCCAATGCCTGACTGCGGGGATCCCGATCCGGTGTATATCCCGTCTCTTTCTGTTGCTGAATATACTGTTGCGCCAATTTCTCCACATCGGAATAGAGTACCATTGAATTTCCTACTACTGCTGCCACTTTATCCGCAGTAAATCGTTCTTGTGCTCCACCTTTGACATATATCATGGAACACACCACTATTCCACCCAACAATATTTTCAATCGATGTCTCAACATAATATGTTATCGGTTTACATTCACTAATATCTCTTTTTTCTCCAACGCTCTCGCATACAAACTATCTTCATGCGAACGAATGATGCTCTCTTTACGCTGGTTAAACAACACACGCCGGATCACTTCGGTAACGCTCTCCAGCGGGGTATAATCGCCCGCCTTACGGACAGCCAATACACGAACATAATATTTAGAAGTATTCGCTTCAAATTCATGTATCTTTGAGGTCACAAGCAATTCGTCATTCTCTTGTGTCCGATCCGTGGGCAACTGCAACAGCAAAGTCGAAAAATCAGTCCATTGATTCAATTCGGTCAATTCAAAATCATTCTTCACACACAACTCCGTCAAATCCTGCAGGCTCTCTTCTCGCGGACTGAGCAATAGTTCCTCTATCTTTTTTTGTTGTGGGTGGCGTTCGGGCATACGGACAATACGGGCCTTAACCATCGTTTTGTCGAGGACAAAATCAGCCTTGTGCTCTTCGTAATATTGACGAATCTGATCCGCCGTAAATAGCGTATCGATATATTTGTCTACATAAAACTGGTCCACCTTATGTGTCAGCAACGAATTACGGTACTCTTGAACCAACCGGTCGATATCCTCCTGACTCTCCTCGAACATCTGTTCCGCTTCCGCAATTTTCAACTGTTTTTTGACCCATTGATCCACATACGATTCCAACAGTTTCAGGCTGTCTTCCGCACTGATCCCCGGAGTAAAGATCGTCGACACGTCATACGAAAACAGTTTGACATCACCCACTTCCGCCAATACTTTGTTTTTGTTGTCGAAAAACGGATTAGGAAAACGCTGGCACGACACCATCGCCACCAATATTCCCCCAAGCACTATTTTCGAAAAAAGCTTCATATCTATCCTTTCTGGCAATAAATATACAAAGATACACGATTCTGACTAAACAACGATTTTTAGAGCCTTATATTATGCCTTCCCGTCGCAACTTTCGTGATTTTCTCCATTCGGACTCGTTATCCCGACATCGGTTCCGACATCGACTGTCCGTTCGGCCCGATTCTTACGGATCCGGCGGACAACCGCAACATAAAACAGCACCAAAACGACCCATGCAATCGCGTACAGGATAAAATAGATTCGGCGATTATCGATCATCTCCCACGTAAAGTTCATCTGTTCGCCGCCCAAAATCCACGAGAAATAGGAAACCGCATTATTGATCGCATGAATAACCATCACGACGACCAACGAACGGCTGCAATAATAGACGAAGCCAAGCACCATTCCGACAAAAAAAGCATTGACCACCTGCTGGGGAATCCCGTGAACGATCCCAAAGACGGCCGAAGCGACCAAAACGCCCCGCCAAGGCCCGTATTTACGGACCAATGAACCTTGAATAATCCCTCTGAAAAGTATCTCCTCCAGAACAGGCGCCGCCACGACTACCGTGAGCATCATCCATCCCCCCAGCTTCATTTGGGACTCGATCAGTTCGAGCCATCGGTCAGGGAAAAGCGATAGCACGGGTTCGATCAGAACCGTCGCGGCAAAAAGGGCTATCATCCCGAAAAAAATCCACGTCAGATCGACCTTCCATCCGGAGAAAAGAGCTTCACCGCCACGACTCCCCGTCCGCATCCATCTGACCCATAGCGCATACGAAATCGTCGCCACAAAGGTCAATACATAGACGATCATTTGTACGCACCCTTGAGGCAATATCTCGAGACGGCTCAACGGTATTGACAACCATCCGAAACACAACGACGACGCCACATAAATAGCGATAATCGCAACGATATCGCCCCACGTCGGATATGTTTTCGTCCGTGCCGGCTCCATCACTCAATATTTCCCAACGTAGCGACCATAACGGCTTTGATCGTATGGAGCCGGTTTTCGGCCTCATCAAATACGATCGACGCATCCGATTCGAATACCTCTTCGGTAACCTCCATCTCCGAAATGCCGTATTTATCGAATATCTCTTTACCCACCGTAGTCTCCAGATTGTGGAAAGCCGGCAAACAGTGCAAGAATTTCACGTCCGGATTCCCTGTTACCTCCATGACCCGACTGTTGACCTGATAGGGCTGCAACAGATCGATCCGGTCTTTCCACAGGTCGCTCGACTCGCCCATCGAAACCCACACATCGGTATAGACGAAATCGCAACCTTTCACCCCTTCGGCAATATCGTCGGTCACCGTAATCTTCGCACCGCTTTTCTCCGCCAAGGCACGGCAAGTCGAAACCAATGTCTTGTCCGGTGCGCACTGCTGCGGTGAGATCGCACGGAAGTCCATTCCCATTTTTGCGGAGAGCACCATCAACGAGTTGGCCACATTGTTGTGCGCATCCCCGAGAAAACAGAATTTGATCTCCGACAACGGTTTCGCTATATGTTCTTTCATCGTCAGCGCATCGGCCAGCGCCTGGGTCGGGTGAAATTCAGTGGTCAAGCCGTTCCAAACCGGAACCCCCGAATATTCGGCCAGCGTCCGCACCACATGTTGCCCGTACCCACGATATTCGATACCGTCATAAATGCGGCCCAATACCCGAGCCGTATCCTTGAGCGACTCCTTTTTCCCCATCTGCGAACCGGTCGGACCCAGATAGGTCACACGTGCCCCCTGATCGTAAGCCGCAGTCTCGAACGAGCACCGCGTGCGTGTCGAATCCTTTTCGAACAACAGCACGATGTTCTTCCCTTCGAGCGTCTTTTTCTCTTTACCAATGTATTTGTCGGCTTTCAAACGGGCCGCGAGATCGAGCAGATAACCGATCTCCTCTGACGAAAAATCGAGTAACGTCAGCAGACTTCTCTTCTTTAAATCAATCATATCCGGTATCACTTATACTATTCCAAAAATTCAAACGGTTTTTCTTTGCAGGTCATCGCTCTCTATTCGCTTGTCCCCATCCGAAAACCAGCCTCAAAGATAAAACTTTAATTTGGAAATCCCTATTTTCCCCACCGCTTCTCTGCATACTCCGCTCGTTTTCGATCGGTTACCTCTCCTCCCGAAAAAATGAGATCGGAGGATTACCCCGACAAAGTTCCGGTTTTTTGATAAATTTTGCCTATCTTGCACCGGATTTACGACATGGAAAAACTTATGGATCGGACTCATCCACTCCGTAATTCAGCTAATTAAAAAAAGATATGGGAAAAATCGTATCGTTGGCCAACCAAAAAGGCGGTGTAGGCAAAACCACGACAGCCATCAACCTCGCCGCAAGCGTTGCGGTTCTGGGGAAAAAGGTGTTGCTGGTGGATGCAGACCCACAGGCCAACGCCACCTCCGGACTGGGGCTGGAGATCAACGGCAAAGGAATATACGAATGCATCACCGGCGAAGCCGAACCGACCGATATCATCTGCAAATGCAAGGACGTCAAGAAACTGGATATCCTTCCGTCAAATATCAACTTAGTCGGGGCAGAAACCGAACTGCTCGAGATAGAGAATGGCCAGAAACGATTGAAAGCCCTTCTCGATCCGCTTAAATCGGTATACGATTTCATTTTCATCGACTGCTCGCCGTCACTCGGATTGGTTACCCTCAATGCTCTGGTCGCATCGGACAGCGTACTGATTCCCGTACAGTGCGAATATTTCGCTCTCGAAGGACTCGGCAAACTGCTAAACACCATCAAGATGACCCAATCGAAGCTCAATCCCTCGCTCGAAATCGAAGGCTTCCTGCTTACGATGTATGACTCGAGGCTCCGATTGGCCAACCAAGTCTCCAACGAGGTCAGAAAGCATTTCGGGGAACTCACGTTCCAGACGATTATCCAACGCAACATCCGGTTGAGCGAGGCTCCGAGTTTCGGGAAGCCGGCGTTGCTCTATGACGCCTCCTCCTCGGGAAGCATCAACTACCTGAACCTCGCCAAAGAGTTCATCAAAAAAAACAGAAACAAATAGTGCGACATAGCCATGAATCCGAAGAATAAAGGTCTGGGGCGCGGACTGGGCGCCATTTTCGATATGGAGGGTACGGTCCTGCCCGAAAAGAGCAAAAGCAGGGCTTTCGAAGAGATCGAAATCGAACGCATACAACCCAATCCGAAACAACCCCGTAGCCACTTTGCAGAAGAGGCCCTCGACGAATTGGCCGAGTCTATCCGCACACTCGGAGTCATACAGCCGATTACCGTCAAGAGAGAGGAGGACGGAGCATATACCATCATCAGCGGAGAACGGCGATGGAGAGCCTCCCAAAAAGCCGGACTGACCGTCATTCCCGCATACATCCGAGAAGCGGATGACCAGACGCTGCTGGAGATGGCCATCGTCGAGAACATCCAGAGACAGGACCTCAACGCCATAGAGGTCGCCCTGAGTTTACAACGGCTGGTCGACGAGTGCCGCCTGACCCAAGACTCACTGGCCGAACGGGTCGGAAAAAAGCGGTCGACCGTGGCCAATTACATGCGCTTGCTCAAACTGCCTGTCGAGGTGCAGCTGGCTATCCGGGAAGAGATCATCTCGATGGGTCATGCCCGTGCACTGGCCGGAATCGAATCGCAAGAGCGCCAAATCGCCCTGCTGAAAAAAATCGTCAAAAAAGGGCTATCTGTCCGCCAGACCGAAGAGCTGGTGCGACAGGAAAACGCAAAACCCGAATCGAAAAACAACGACGAAGAGTTTCCCGAAAGCTACACCCGTCTGGTTGAAGAGCTGGAACGGTTCTTCAATCAGAACATCAGCATTCGGAAAAACAATAAAGGAGGCGGGAAAATCGTTATCGGTTTCGAATCCGACGCCGACATAGAGGCTTTTATCGTTAAATTCAATGAGTTCGCCAAATAAGATAACGTTACGAACCAAATCTCCGTCGACGGCTTTCTCTTTAAAAACGGGAAGCCGGTGGATGTGGATTGCATTGCTTGTTTCGCTGTTGTGGATCGATGCTCGGGCCCAAGACCCGAATATCCGATACAAAGTCGAAGGCGGTATACGGACCAATACGACACCCGTATTACCCGACAGCCTGCAAAATGACTCCACAAAGATGCAGGCAGCTTCGATTACGGCTTTGCCAGACACAACCACCACGGCTCGCGAACGCCGCCGCATGCTCCGGCTCGAACGCGATACCGTAACCGTCCGATACAGCAAGCTGTTCCGCGACACACTGCCCATATCGCGTATCTGTGCAATTTCCGCTATCGCCCCGGGATTCGGACAGCTTTACAACAAACAGGCATGGAAAATCCCGATTCTTTACGGGACAGTCGGCACGTCTGCCTACTTTGCTTTTCAACAGAATCATAAATACAAAGATCTCAAACGGCAATACGACGCATTGAAACGCAACAATGCCACACAGGATGAACTCGACCCGATACAGGGCCAGATGATCCGCCACAACACAGCTCGGACATTGCTGTTCATCGGCGCCATCGGCTCCTACATCTACTTCATCGGAGACGCCGCACTCAATTACAAGGGTCCTGTCAATAACGTCAAAAAAGCGACGACCCTTTCGACCATTTGCCCCGGAGCAGGACAGATCTACAACAAAAGCTATTGGAAAGTCCCGATCGTTCTCGGCGGTATCGCCACGATGGGATACGTAATCAATTTCAATAACCGAGGCCTCGAACGTTTCAAACTCGCCTACGACCTGGTAACGGATGGGGATCCGAACACCATCGATGAATTCAACGGCCGGTATACGGCCGACTACCTGAAGAAACTCCGGGACAATTACCGCCGGAATCGGGACCTTTGTATCATCATTACGGCTGGGCTTTATTTATTGAACATCATCGATGCCCACGTCGATGCCCACATGAAAGAGTATGACATCAGCGACGATCTGTCGATGAACCTCGAACCGACAATGGTCAACATGTACACCATGCGAAGCGGAACAGTCAACGGCGTAGGCTTCGCATTTAAACTCGCATTCTGATGAACCGATCGATCTACGTATTTTTACTTCTGTTTTGTCTCCCTCTCGCAGCCTTTCCGCAGGCCGACAGCAAGGAGACGCTGAACATACACACCTCCCCCGTAAAATACGACTCGATCATTGCCAGCTGGAAAGCCAATAACCTCGTCGAAAGCACAGAACAATTCCTCGAAGACGAATACATCATCCTCGACACCTCACGCTATCTGCAAGCCGTATCGACGGTAAGCGACACGATATGTCGTGCCCGACTCCGGACCATTCCCTCCCCGATCCACCTCCCGTACAACGATATTGTCCGCAAACACATTGTCGCTTACACGACAACCCATAAATCGATTACACGCAGAATGCTCACTTACGGGAAATATTACTTCCCGATGATCGAACAGGAGCTGGACAAAAACGGTCTTCCCCTCGAGCTAAAAATCGTCCCCGTTATCGAATCTGCCCTCAACCCCACTGCCGTATCACGCAGAGGGGCTGTCGGATTGTGGCAATTCATGCTCCAGACCGGACGGCAATACGGGCTGGAAGTCACGTCGATGGTGGATAACCGTTGCGACCCGATACTCGCCACGGAAGCTGCCTGCAAGTATCTCAAAGACCTCTACGACATCTATCACGACTGGACACTTGTCCTCGCCTCTTACAACTACGGGCCGGGCAATGTAAACCGGGCCATCCAGCGCGCAGGAGGCAATGCAAAGACCTTTTGGGACATCTACCCCTATCTGCCCCGTGAAACCCGCGACTACATCCCCGCATTTATAGCACTCACCTATCTTTACTATTACCATTGGGATTACGGAGTAGCAGCATACGAATCTCCACTGCCCTTGGCAGCCGATACGGTAATGGTCAATGCCCGACTCAATCTGAACATAGTCAGCGACTCCACAGGCATTCCGATAGAGCTGATCCGGCTGATGAACCCTCAATACAAAAGAGACGAGATTCCCGCCATGACCAAAAGCTATCCCTTGGTTTTGCCGCAGGAGGAAATTTCCCGATACATAGCGTGTGAAAAGGGGCTGATCGCCGCATCCTCTGCCGACACCCTCGCTTCCTCAACAAACGCGCAAGAAATTTCTCCCCCCGACCCGATCATCCATCGCGTAAAAAAAGGCGAAACATTGGGCGGAATCGCAAAAAAATATCATGTCAGTGTCGAACAACTGAAGCAATGGAACGGCCTTCGTAGCTCTATGATCCGAATCGGCCAATCCCTTAAAATCGTACGGTAATGAAATCTGAAAACGATACGATAGCTGCTCTCGCCACCGGTACAGGAGGTGCCATCGCTTTGATCCGTGTCAGCGGAAACGACTCGATTACGATTGGAGACCGTATCTTCCGTAACGCACAAGGCAAAACCCTTGCCGACACGAAAAGTTTTACGATCCGTTACGGAACCATCTGCGACGGGGAACGGACAATCGACGAAGTGCTGATCTCTGTATTCCGTGCTCCACACTCCTATACGGGGGAAAACATGATCGAGATCTCGTGCCACGCCTCACCATACATTTGTCAGGAGATTCTACGGTTGCTGAGTTTGTCGGGAGCCCGGGCTGCAACAGCCGGAGAGTTTACCCTGCGTGCTTTTTTGGCCGGTAAAGTCGATCTCTCTCAGGCCGAAGCCGTCGCCGATGTTATCGCTGCCGATAATCGAGCCGCACATACATTGGCCTTCCAACAAATGCGAGGCGGCTATTCCGAAGAGTTTAAACTTTTAAGAGAACGCCTGATCGAATTGGTATCCTTGATCGAACTCGAACTGGATTTCAGTGAGGAGGAAGTAGAATTTGCCGATCGCAAACAGCTGCACGAATTAATCGATGCCATCGAACAGCGCATTCAAAAATTAATCGACTCGTTCCGATTCGGGAATGTCTTAAAAACAGGAATTCCAGTAGCCATAGTCGGCGTCCCGAACGTCGGAAAATCGACCTTATTGAATGCACTATTGCAAGAAGACAAAGCTTTAGTCTCTGAAATTGCCGGAACAACCCGCGACGTCATAGAAGATACACTAACCCTCAACGGGATCAATTTTCGGTTTATCGATACCGCCGGAATTCGTCAGACAGAAGACCCTTTGGAGCACATGGGCATCGAACGTACATTTGATCGGATCGGCAAAGCATCGATCATCCTGTTGATGACCGATGCACAAGAGAGTGCAGAAAAGATATACGCTCAATATTGTGCTGTTTCTTGCCGAGCCGATCAACGTCTTGCGTTGCTTTTAAACAAATGCGATTGTATTTCAGAACAAGAACTAACTCACAAACAAGCTACGCTATCGAGTCAAATATCCCATTCGATATTAACGCTTTCTGCCAAACGACAGAAAGGGTTGGAAAAGCTAATTTCGTTTTTATGCGAGGGATACGATAACGAAAAATTACAGGAAGAGGTTGTAGTGTTCAACAACCGACATCATGAGTTGTTGGTTCAAGCTCGTAGTGCTTTGTTACGAGCGAAAGAAGGATTGGCATCAGGTATATCCGGAGATTTTTTAGCCCAAGATCTCCGGGAAGTACTCCATTATATCGGCATGATAACCGGAGAAATTACAACAGATGACATTCTTGGCTCTATCTTTTCCAAATTCTGCATCGGCAAGTAAATATCTGATTATCAAATAGTTAAATTGATTATAATCGATTAATATGGCGCTCTTTACGGGCGCCTTTTTTGTTGCACAAGTATCGTTGATAATCGTTGCTAAGCCTTTTTACGCCATTTTTTGTACCTCCTGTGTACCTCACCACGAAATCTGAGAATTTTTGTTGGCAAGGTCGTGGAAAAATGAGACACTGTGAGACACAGTGATACGCAGAGATACAGTTTTGGCGAAATTAAAAGATAAATGAAATGGCTAGTAACATCAACATTCAGAAAAAATGCGAGTGGTGTGGCAAATTATTTATTGCCCACAAAACCTCGACACGATGCTGTTCGCATCGTTGTGCAAACCTTGCCTACAAAGAAAAAACAAGGCAAAAGCGTGTTAGCGAATTTCAAACAATGGTCAATCATCAAATCGAAAAAGAAGATTGCATTGACAAGGATTTCTTTACCCCAAGCGAAGCTGCAAAGTATATCGGTATCAGCAGGGCTACCTTTTATAGGTATCTAGAAACTAACCTGATAAAATCGGTTCAGTTAAAGAGAAAAACTATTATCAGGAGACGAGACATCGAGGCTCTGTTTGATAATGCTTCTCCTTACAAAAAACATCTACCAAAATCCAAACAGAGTATTACCGACTTCTACACCACAGCCGAAGTCAAGGAGAAGTATGGCGTAAAGGATTCCTGGATATTTCACATCGCTAAGGAACATAATATTCCACGAACCTTTCACCGTGGAAAAACCTATTGGAGCAAAAAGCATATTGATGATTACTTTGCAAAGAAAGCTCCCAATCCTGAAATCAAGGAATGGTACAGCACACAAGACATGCAGGAGAAGTTCGGCATGACACTGACGGCCATTTATTCTTTTGTATCAAAGAATGCCATTCCCAAGAAGAAGGTTGGCATCATGGTGTACTACTCCAAGAAACATGTGGACATTGCCAAAGGCCTTATAGCTCCCGAAGAACCTAAATACTACACCATTGCCGAAGCGATGGAGCGATTCAATCTGACACGTGATCAACTCTACCATTATGTGAAATACCATAATATTCCCCGTGTCAAGGTCGGTAAATATACTAAGATCCTGCGAGCAGAGTTGGACAAGTTCTTTGAGCCTCCAAAGATAGAATGAGGCAAAAGTTATTTTCCGGTGATAAATACCACC